>CAZHQA010000013.1:1275-37253 GCA_964533955.1 uncultured Reyranella sp.
CGCAAAGCCAGTCGAGCCGGTCACGTATTCCAAGCGACGCGCCATTGCGCTCGACTGAATCCGTTGGGCCGATGTTACATCAACAGGCTGTGGATGGCGACGCTAACTCTTCGGTGAGCCCCCGATGAAGCAGTAGATCATGCCGCTCTTCCCAGCGCAGATATGTGAATTGCCGTCAGGCGCGAGATGCTGCAGCACGACTCGCGGTGGCACCGGCTGCCACTTGCCGTCGATCAGCGCGCGCCATGTTCCATCTTCCTGGAGATAAGCACGCGTCGGACGACAGTCGCCGTCGATGCCGTTGAAGCTGCCGTTGCAACACGAATAGCCGGTGCCCGGCTGCTTCAAATCCTTGTACCAGTCGTGGTTCTCGCCATGACCGTGGCCCCACTGGCCGTCGATCGAGGAGTGATCCTGGGCAGCAGCGCCAAGCGCCAGGCCACCCGCTATGCTCGCTGTGACAAAAAAATGCACAAGGACGCGCATGAGGACAATCTCCCTCCGCGTCTCAACGTGTCATGCCGGCTGAAGTTGCCGAGCAGAAGATTCCGTTCGGCTCAAAACAAAAGATGCCCTCTGATCGAGGCACCTGGAATAAGGCGCTCCCGATCGAATGAAACCGCGCGCGGTTCCATCAATCGGTACCCGCGCTACCGTCGCATTTGGCGCAGACCCGCCACGATGGTCACGAAGTCAGGATCGTCGGCGCCGATCAGGCCGTGGCGGATGAAGAAATCGATTAAAACGAGATTGCAGTTGTATTTGAACTGATCGCTGTCGCGCACGGTCTCGAGCACGCGCCGGACCGGCCACAGTTCGAAATTCTCCACCTCTCCGTCGTTTGCACGTGGCGTGAAATCAGCCGGCAATTCGAGATCGTAACAGGTCATGACATCGGGCTTGAGTTGGAGGCCCGACTGGCTCCAGTAGGCGATCATGCTGACCGGCTTGGCCTGCTCGGCCAGTTCGCGTGGAATCGAGGCCTCTTCGTTGCATTCCTTGACCAGATTCTCGCGGATGGAGATGCCGAACGGCTGGCCACCCGCCACGGTGTTGTCGAGCTGGCCGGGAAAGGTGGGCTTCTTGTACGAGCGGCGCGGCACCCAGAGGTGCAGGCCGTCGTTCTTCTTCACGTAGCCCGTCATGTGCGGACCGTAGGCGCGTACGCCGAACCAGGGCACGGCCGCGCGCTCCATGATCATGAGCGGCGGGTCGGTGAACCTCTCACCCACGGGATACGCTTCCTCACGCCAGGTCGCGCCGAACAGCCCGCTGTCGCGAAGCTTCAGCAGAAACGGCCGCATCGCTGCGGTGCGCTTGTCGGGCGTGTCGAGCGAGCGGTCGAGATGCCAGGCGCCTTCGCGATGCGCGAACAACGGCGCCGTGAGGCGGGACACGAAATCGCGATGGATGAATCCCGCGCGCGTCGTGCCGATGAACCACGGCTCGAACTGCGACAGGTCGGCGTTGTTGCAGCGCGCGATATGATCGAGGAAGGACATCGTCGAGGAGATAGCATAGCATCGCGGCGATGACCGAAGACGAACTGCAGGCGCTGCTGGAAAAGTTCACGCCCGAACGCGACCGCTACGAACTGTTCGTCGAGGAATGCCAGGACCAGGACGTGCGCGTTCGCTTCTCGCCCCCGACCGGAATGGAGTGGTCGGCCGCGGCACTGCTGACCGTGGCCGAGATATCTCTTCGGGCGGCGGCTGGCCCGCAAGCACGCCTGTCGCATCTCAACATCACGGTGCTCCGGCCGGCGCTGCAAGCCGATTTGATCGCACTGTCACGCGTGCTGCGACGGAGCCGCCAGGTCGTTCATGCCGAGGCCTGGCTGTTCAGCCACGCGGTGGTCGAGCCGATGCTGCATGGGACAGCGACTCTTCGCACCGAGCTGGAGGTCGGCACCTCGGAAGAGACTTAGGCCGCTTTCTTCCAGGCTTGATCGACCACGGTCACGATGTCGCGCATGATCTGCGTGAGGTCGAAATCCTTGGGCGTATAGACCCGTGCCACGCCCGCCTTGATCAGTGCCTCGGCGTCTGTCGGTGGAATGATCCCGCCAACCACCACCGGAACGTCGCCGATGCCGGCCCGGTGCAGGCCGGCCAGCACGTCGGCGACCAGCGAGGCGTGACCGCCGGACAGAATCGACAGGCCGACGACATGCACGCTCTCCTCGAGGGCGGCATTGACGATACGCTCGGGAGTGAGGCGGATGCCTTCGTAGACGACTTCCATGCCGCAGTCGCGAGCGCGCACGGCGATCTGTTCGGCGCCGTTGGAATGGCCGTCGAGCCCGGGCTTGCCCACAAGAATCTTGATCCGCCGGCCAAGCTGCTGCGAGACGTTCTCGACCTCTCGGCGGGCGGCGTCCAGCCGGCCGTCGTTCACGCCCGCGGCGCGGGCCACGCCGGTGGGCGCGCGATATTCGCCGAACACGCCGCGCAAGGCGGCGGTCCATTCGCCGGTCGTCACCCCGGCGGTCGCGCAGGCGATCGAAGCCGGCATGACGTTGCGGTCTTCCTTGGCGGCCGACGTGAGCTCGGACAGCGCTTTCTGCACCGCCGCGCTGTCGCGCGAGGCGCGCCAGGCCTCGAGGCGCGCGACCTGCTCGCGTTCGACTGCGGCATCGACGGTCAGGATCGAGCCCTCGGCGGCGCTGAGCGGGGAAGGCTCGCCTTCGGTGAAGGCGTTGACGCCCACCACGGTCTGCTCGCCCGCTTCGATCGCGGACAGGCGCTTGAGGTTGGACTCGACCAGGCGTTGCTTCATGTAGGCGGCTTCGATGGCCGCCACCGCGCCGCCCATGTCGGCGATGCGCTGCATCTCGGCCAGCGTCTCGGCCTTGAGGGCCTCCACCTTGCGCGCGATTTCGGTCGAGCCGTCGAAGATGTCGCCGTATTCCAGGAGGTCGGTCTCGTAGGCCACGATCTGCTGCAACCTGAGCGACCATTGCTGATCCCACGGCCTCGGCAGGCCGAGCGCCTCGTTCCATGCCGGCAGCTGGACGGAGCGGGCCCGGGCGTTCTTGCTCAGCACCACCGCCAGCATTTCCAGCAGGATGCGATAGACGTTGTTCTCGGGCTGCTGCTCGGTCAGGCCGAGCGAATTCACCTGCACGCCATACCGGAAGAGCCGCTGCTTCGCGTCGGTGACGCCGTAGCGTGTCCCAGTGATGTCGTCCCACAGCTCGGCGAAGGCCCGCATCTTGCAGACCTCGGTGACGAAGCGGATGCCCGCGTTGACGAAGAAGGAGATGCGTCCCACGACCTGCGGGAAGTCCGCGTCCGGCACCTGTCCGCGGGCGCGCACCGCGTCGAGCACGGCGATGGCGTTGGCGAGCGAGAAGGCGAGTTCCTGCATCGGCGTCGCACCCGCCTCCTGCAGGTGGTAGCTGCACACGTTTATCGGGTTCCACCGCGGAACCTCGCGATAGGTGAAGCCGATCGTGTCGGCCGTCAGTCGCAGCGATGGCTCGGGCGGGAAGATGTAGGTGCCGCGGCTGAGGTATTCCTTGATGATGTCGTTCTGTGTGGTGCCCGACAGCTTGGCGCGCTCGACACCCTGTGCTTCGGCGGCGGCGATGTAGAGCGACAGCAACCACGCCGCCGGCGCGTTGATCGTCATCGAGGTGTTCATGCGGTCGAGTGGAATGCCGTCGAACAGCGTGCGCATGTCGCCGAGATGACTGATAGGCACGCCGACCTTGCCGACCTCGCCCTTGGCCAGCGGATGATCGCTGTCGTAGCCGGTCTGTGTCGGCAGATCGAAGGCCACGGACAGGCCGGTCTGCCCGCGCGACAGGTTCTTGCGGTAGAGCTCGTTGGACTTGGCTGCCGTCGAGTGCCCGGAATAAGTCCGGATCAGCCAGGGTTTGTCGCGATTGGGCGCACTCATGTAGACTCCGTACACCACTCTATGTTGCATTGCAGCATAAAACGCGAAATCCTCCCGTGACAGATGTCTCCGTGCCCGCCTCGGCGTCCGCGCCGGATCTGACGCCCAGCCGACCGGTCTATGACGGCAAGCTCGGCGAGCTCTACGCCATTTATTTCCGGCATCTGGCGCTGATGGTTCTGACCGTGGGCTGGTCGCGCTTCTGGGGCCGCACGCGCCTGAGACGCTACCTGTGGAGCCACTTCGCCGTCCTCGGTGACCGCTTCGAATATCGTGGCCGTGGGCTCGAACTGATGACCGGCTTCGTGCTGGTTCTGTTGATGCTCGGCGTCTGGGGCGGCCTGTTGTGGGTGTTCTGGGAATACGTGCTGCACGAGCGATCGATCCCTGGGCTGGGCCTGATCGACCTTTTCACCTACTCGCTGTTCTTTCTCGGCATTCCACTCGCCTTCGTCGGCCACTACGCCGGCCTGCGCTACAAGATGACACGGACTCGCTGGCGCGGCATTCGCTGCGACCTCGGCGGCTCGGCCTGGGGCTATGGCTTCAAGGCGACCTTTCTGCATCTCGCCAACGGCCTGTGTGGTCAGCTGCTGACGCCCTTGATGTCCGTGCTGCTGGCCCAGCCGCGCATCGGCAATGCGAGCCTGGGCACCCAGCGTTTCGAATTCGCCGGCCGCGCCGGAGACATTTACGGCCGCTTCGTCGGCTACTACTTCCTGAACATCCTGGCCTGGATCATCGCGATCTCGATCGGCGTCGGGGCGGTCGTATGGGGCGGCAAGACTCTCGATATCGGCGAAAAGGAACTGGCCGACTTCTTCACCCACATCACACCGCGCTCGATCCTGCTGCTGATCGGCTTCGCATTCGCGCTCTATATCCTTTTCGGTGTCATGATCCTGCCGTTACGGTGCTGGTGGCAGGCCTATCTCTGGCGCTATCTCGTCTCGCGCGCGCGGGCGGGCCAAGTGCTGTTCGCCTCGGCGTTGTCGACCCGACAGATGTGGGGCTTTCTGGTTCTGAACTACATGATCGTCATGCTGACCTTGGGGCTGGGCTGGCCGTGGGTGGCGCACCGCACGGCTCGACTGATCGCGGGCCAGCTCTGGCTGTACGGTGCGCCTGACGGCGGCTCGATTCGTCAGCCGCCGTCACGGCCGCCACGCTTCGGCGAGGGCCTGCTCGACATGTTCGATGTGAGCGGCATCTGATGGCCGGACAGATCCGCTACTACGATGGCGTAACCGCCGCCGCGCTCGACGTAACGGTACGGCCGTCGTCCCTCGAGCTCGTTATCTCTCGTGCCGGCAGTCCCGATGTGATGGCCCGCTGGCCGATCGGCGAGATCGCGATCCTGGGCGACAGCGAGCACGAGGCGGTTCCGCCGCTCGCTCGTGGAGACGAGCGTCTGATGGTCGAGGATGCCGAGCTGCGCCGCCAGATCGCGCTTGCCGTGCCGCAGCTTGCCAAGTTCGGCGCGCCCAAGCCGTCTCCCGCGGGGCGCGTCGCCGTCTTCGGCACGAGCTTCGCCGCGCTGTTGGCATTGTTCTGGGTGGGCATCGATTTTGGCAGCGAGCTTGCGGCACCCCTGGTGCCGTATCGGCTGCAGGCGCGGCTCGGCGACAGTGTGATGACGGAACTGGTGGCCGGTCATCCGCTTTGCACCAACAAGTCAGGGCTTGCCGCGATAAACGGCCTTGCCAATCGTCTGGCCAGGGCGGCCGACTACGATCATCCGGTCAAGGTCACGATCATTCGCGGCGGGCCGGTCAATGCCTTCACTCTGCCGGGCGGGCAGCTGCTGTTCTATTCCGACCTGATCGACAAGGCGCGCGATGGCAACGAGGTGGCAGGTGTGCTGGCGCACGAGATCGGCCACGCCGTCCACTACCACTCGATGAAGGGCCTCGCGCGGCAGTACGGCTTGGACCAGCTGCTGCGGCTGATCACCGGCGGCTACTCCGATCTGGGGACGGTGGGCGCCGGCGGCGGCCTTCTGCTGGCGCTCAGCAACGGTCGCAACTTCGAGCGCGATGCCGACGCCACCGGTGTGTCGCTGCTGGAAAAGCTCGGCCTGCGGGCTGACGGCATGGCAGATTTTTTCGCCGACTTGCAGAAGGCGCAGCCGCGCGATGCTGCGTCTCAACTCGGCATCTGGTCCACTCATCCGCCGACGGCGGAACGCATTGCTGCCACCAAACGGCCCCCCACGGGCAAACCGGCCTTCAGCGACGAAGAATGGGCTGCCTTGAAAGCGGTCTGCGCGCCCGCTCGGGAGAACAGCCCGGTGCCCGAGCGTGTCCCGCAGAAGCCGCTCGCGACCGTGCCCACGTTGCCTCAGGCGAAGGAGCCACCCGGGCTGCCGCCACCGGGGAAGAGGTAGATCTTCGCAGCGAAGCGCTGCAAATTTGCACTGCAAATACCATTCCCTTTAACTCGTTGGTTGGCTTAGTCTTTTGGCCTTGTGCCTTACGGGGCACATTCGATCGCGAGGCGACTTGGTCAGGATGATGGGCGGCGGCGAAGCAACGCTCAACGATGGCGAGCGGTATCTGGATTTTCTCTCAGGCAAGGCCCGGCTCGCCGGGCAACAGGTCTAGGCCGCCGTGCCGATCGCCTGGGAGATTCTGGCCGAGGAGCGGCTGGTCATGGCGCGTGCCGACGGGCCTGTGACGCTGCAGGACATCATCGACTACCTCGACGCCGTCGTCGTCGGGGGCGCGCAGCCCTACGCCAAGCTGTTCGACGCCGGCACCATGGAGCTGAAGCTGAGCGACAACGAGATAATGGAACTCGGCGGGCGCATGAGCGCCTATTCGAGCGCGTTCGCCGCAGCAGGTCCGCTCGCCTTCGTCGCCAGTTCGCTTGCCACCGAAGCCTTCGCCAGGCGCTTCCTCAACGTCTCGTCGGTGCGGCGTCCGGCCAGGCTGTTCAGGACCGTCGAGAAGGCCAGGGCGTGGCTGGAGACGTTGCCGAGATAGCGCGGCATTCGCCGCAAAGCACGTAAGCGCCCACGACCGAGGGCACCGCGCCGGTTACGATCCGCCACCGGGCGACGCGGCGGCACCAACGTTGCCGGCATAGGTCTGTGGTTGGCTGGCGGTCGTACCGCCCAGGATCTCGACGTGGGCGATCTGCCCCGCGGCGATGGGCGGTGCCGCAGACACCGGTACGGCCACTTTGCCGGTCATGCGGCTCTCGCCGATCTTGTGGTCCTTCAGCACTTCGGGCCTGAAGGCCAGCCCATGCCCGGGGCGTTCGGGCGGCGTCATCATGCCGTTTTTGCCGGGCTTGATCGGCGCGATCCACAGATCGTCGTTCCAATCCATGTACTCGAGGTAGCTCGCGTTGGGGATGGAGGCGAGCACATGCACCATCTGTTCGTGAAACAGGTGCGGCGCGATGGTGATGCCCCACGGTTCGGCTGCCGCCGCGATCTTCCTGAGTTCGCTGTAGCCGCCGCGCATCGGGTCTGGCTGGAGGATCGGGACGCAGGCAGGCACAGCGAGGAAGGGCCTGAGATCGTTGCGCGTGAAGTGGCTTTCGCCGCCCACAACGCGTGTCCTGAGCGCCTCGGCAATCCGGCGGTAGCCCGCGAAATCCTCGGCGACCACGGGCTCCTCGAGCCAATAGGGATCGTACTCGTCGATGCGGTGCCCCGCCTGGATGGCCGTATCGGCGTCCCAGCCCATGTTGACGTCGATCATGATCTCGATGCTGCCGCCCAGCGCGTCGCGCATCGCCTTGACGTTCTCGACGTCCTCGCGCCACGGCCGGATGTGCGCCACCTGCATCTTGATCGCCGTCAATCCCATGTCGGTGAATTGCCGGGCGCGCGTGATCATGCCGTCGCGGCCCAGGCCGCGGAAACATCCCGAGCCGTAGGCTGGCACCTCGTTGCGGGCCGCGCCCCACAGCCGAAACAATGGCAGGCCGGCGCGCTTGCCCACGATGTCCCATAGCGCCATGTCGACGGCGCTCTGCGCAAACACGGTGACGCCCATGCGGCCGAGCCAGAAATTGTTGCGATAGAGCGTTTGCCAGATTCCCTCGACCTCGGTGGCATCGCGGCCGATGACGTGCGGCGCGATCAGCTCCTTCATGCAGGCGTCGATCGTCTGCAAGCCTCCGCGCAGCGGATGAAGGTAACTCATGCCCACCAGGCCGCCCTGGGTCTCGATTTCGAGCACATAGAGCTCGCGCGGACCCGGCGGCACCACGCCGGCTGCAGGCGGGGCGCCCTGCCAGGGGATCTGCAGGAGGGTCGAGCGCAGTTCAGTGACGGTCGTCAGTCCGGTCATCGTGATCCTCCCCGTTTGCGCCCACTATAGCGAAACCGGTCCGCCGGCGTCGCGGCTCGTCGTTCGAATCACCAGGCGTCACATCGGCCTGACGCCCCCTCTATCCGAACCGTGTATGATGGCGTCGACATGACCGACCGGCTCTATCTCTTCGACACCACCCTGCGCGACGGCGCGCAGACCCAGGGCGTGGATTTCACCGTGGCCGACAAGGCGGCAATCGCCCGTGAACTCGATCTCCTGGGCATCGACTACATCGAAGGCGGATGGCCGGGCGCCAATCCGACCGACGATCGCTTCTTCGCCGAGCCGCCCGAGTTCAAGAACGCCAAGTTCGTGGCCTTCGGCATGACCCGGCGCGCCGGCCGCAGCGCTGCCAACGACCCCGGTCTGAACGCCATCCTGCAGACCAAGGCGCGTCATGTCTGCATGGTCGGCAAGACTTGGGACTTCCATGTCGACGTGGCGCTCGAGCTCGACCGCAAGGAATACGTCGAGATGATCGTCGACTCGATCGCCCATGCAAGGAGCCGGATGGACGAGGTCATGTTCGATGCCGAGCATTTCTTCGACGGCTACCGGGCCAACCCGGATTACGCGATGTCCTGCCTGCTCGCGGCGGAGAAGGCGGGCGCGCGTTGGCTGGTGCTCTGCGATACCAATGGCGGGACGCTGCCGCACGAGGTCGAGCGCGTCGTCGGGGAGGTGACGAAGAAGATTCCCGGCGAGCGGCTCGGCATCCACACCCACAACGATACCGAGAATGCCGTCGCCAACACGCTGGCCGCCGTGCGCGCCGGCGTGCGCCAGGTGCAGGGTACGATCAATGGCCTGGGCGAGCGCTGCGGCAACGCCAACATGATCGCGTTGATTCCCAACCTCGTGCTCAAGATGGGATTCGAGACCGGATTGAAGGAAGGCGCGCTCCAACGCCTGACCCACCTGTCGCGCCTGCTCGACGATCGGCTGAACGTGCCGGCCAACCGGAGTGCCGCCTATGTCGGCACTCGCGCTTTTGCGCACAAGGGCGGCCTGCACGTGTCGGCGGTCGCGAAGGATCCCAGGACCTACGAGCACGTCGACCCGGAGATCGTCGGCAACCAGCGCATCATCGTGGTCAGCGATCAGGCCGGACGCTCCAATATCATGGCACGTTTCCGCCAGATCGGGCTCGAGGTTGACCCCAAGGATCCGCGCGTCGCGCGCCTTCTTGAGATCGTCAAGGAGCGCGAAGCCGAGGGGTATGCCTACGACGGCGCCGATGCGTCGTTCGAACTGCTGGCGCGCCACGAGCTGCACACCGTGCCCGACTACTTCGCCTTGCAAAGTTTTCGCGTACTGGCGGAGCGGCGCGTCAATGCCCGCGGCCAGCTGATCGCGCTATCGGAGGCGACGGTGAAGCTCGATGTCGCGGGCCGCCGTGCCATGGAAGTGGGTGAGGGCAATGGCCCGGTGAATGCCCTCGATGCTGCGCTGCGAAAAGCGCTGGTCCCGGTTTATCCCGAACTGGCCGACATGCGTCTGGTCGATTTCAAGGTGCGCATTCTCGACTCGGCGGGCGGCACGGCCGCGACCACCCGCGTGATGATCGAGAGTGCAGATGCGAAGGGCCGGCGCTGGTCGACAATCGGCGTGTCGCCGAACATCGTCGACGCCTCGTACAACGCGCTGTACGATGCCATCACCTATAAGTTGTTCCGCGACGGCGCGAGGCTGGCCGAAATGAATGAGCTGGCCGGTACGGTTCTTAGTACTACCGGCGCGCCCTAGCAGCCATGTTCCGCCCTTAGTTGACGGTTTGGGGCCCTCGGCAGACCATATATAGAGTGGACGGACAGAATCTCGAACCCCCGCTGAAACCGGGGATGGCGCCACCGTTGGCCGTGGCGCTGCCGCGACGCGCGCGCCTGGGCGGACGCATGGTCGCGCGCGTCATCATGTGGTCGCTGCCTGTCGTGGCCGCAGCCGGAGCGCTCTTCTTCTGGATGATCTCCGGCCGCTTCGTCGAGACGGACAACGCCTACGTGAAGGGCGATCGCGTCTACATCGCCACCGAGATCAGCGGGCCGATTGTCGAGGTCGCCGTGCGCGAGAACCAGCGAGTCTCGCGCGGCCAGCTTCTCTACAAGATCGACGATACGCCCTATCGCACGGCGCTCGCCAGGATCGAGGCCGAAATCTAGATCCAGCGCGCCGAGATCAGGGGCCTGCGCGCGCAGTGGCGCACCAAGCGCGAGGACATCAAGGCGGCGCAGAGCCAGCAGAACTACGCCCAGGCCGACTACGAGCGGCAGAAGGACCTCGCCGACCGCAAGTTCGCGCCTGTCGCCAAGCTCGACGAATCGCGCATGGGTGCCGAGGTGGCGCGCCAGCGCATTTCCTCACTCGAGGAGGATCTGCAGCGCATCGAGGCGCAACTCGCAGGCGATCCCAAGATCAAGGTCGATGACCATCCCAAGGTGAAGCAGATGCTGGCTGCGCGCGACGAGGCGCTGCACAACCTGCGCCGCACCACCATCGAGGCGCCGATGGACGGCATCGTGCAGAAGGTGCTGGTGCCGGGCAGCTACGCGGTCACCGGTGTGCCGTCGATCGCGGTGATCGCCGACACCGACCTCTGGATCGAGGCCAATTTCAAGGAAACCGAACTCACGCGCGTGCGCGTCGGGCAACCGGTCAAGATTCTGGTCGACACCTATCCCGACATGCAATGCACCGGCAAGGTGACGTCGCTCGCCCAGTCGACGGGCGCCGAGTTCTCCGTGCTGCCGCCGCAGAACGCCACCGGCAACTGGGTCAAGGTGGTGCAGCGCATCCCGCTGCGCACCTCCGTGCAGTGCCGCGACGGCGATCCGCCGCTGCGCGTGGGCATGAGCACGACCCTCGAGATCGACACCGGTCACCAGCGCACGTTCGGCGATCTGCTGAAAATGATCGGCCTGTGATGGCCTGACGATGGACGCTGACGCGCTTCGCCGTCGCCGCTGGCTCACCGTCGTGGTGATGATGGCCACGATCATGCAGGCGCTCGACGGCACCATCGCCAACGTCGCGTTGCCCAACATCCAGGGCTCGCTGTCCTCGACCCAGGAACAGGTCGCCTGGGTGATCACGTCCTATATCGTGTCCGCCGCGATCGCCACGCCGCTCGCCGGCTTCTGCGCCGTGCGCTTCGGCCTGCGGCGCATCCTCGTCTCCTCGGTGATCGGCTTCACCGTCGCCTCGATGCTGTGCGGCGCGGCCCAGACGCTGCCGCAGCTCGTCTTGTTCCGCGTCATGCAGGGTGTCTTCGGCGCCTCGCTCGTGCCGCTGAGCCAGGCGCTGATGATGGAAGCCTATACGCGCGAGGAACAGGGCAAGGCGATGGCGATGTGGGGCGTCGGCACCATGCTCGGTCCCATCACCGGTCCGACGTTGGGCGGCTGGCTGACCGACGAATATTCCTGGCGCTGGGTGTTCTACATCAACCTGCCGGTCGGGATCCTGTGCGCGATCGGGCTGATGGTGCTGATCAAGAACAAGGCGAGCGACAATCCGCGGCCGTTCGACCTCCTGGGCTTCACCCTGCTTTCGATTGCGATAGGCACCTTCCAGCTGATGCTCGATCGTGGCGAAACAGTCGATTGGTTTGGCTCCAAGGAGATCATCGTCGAGGCGATCGTGGCTGGCGTCGCCGCCTGCATGTTCGTGATCCACATGCTGTCGAACGACCATCCGTTCCTGCCGCTCGACCTGTTCCGCGACCGCAACCTGATGCTCGGCATCATCTTCACCGCCATCACCGGCCTGCTGATGATCGTGACCGCGACGTTGCTTCCCCCCTTCCTCCAGCAGCTCAAGGGATACCCGGTGTTCACGACGGGCATTGTCATGGCCCCGCGCGGGGTCGGCACGATGCTCTCGATGCTGGTGGTATCGCGCCTGATCGGCCGGGTGGACGCGCGCTGGCTGATCGCCATCGGGCTCAGCCTGTGCGGGGTCTCGCTCTACGACATGACGTTGTTCACGCTGGACGTCGACGAAGGCCGCATCATCTGGAACGGATTTCTTCAGGGCATCGGACTGGGGCTGGTCTTCCCGCCGCTCACGACGCTCGCCTTCGCCACCGTTTCCACCCGCGTGCGTACCGAGGGCGCGGCGCTCAACGCCCTGATGCGCAACCTGGGCGCCTCGATCGGAGTCGCCGCCCTGGTGGCGCTGCTCGATCGCAACGTCCAGATCAACCGCTCCGCCTTGGCGGAGCATCTCAACGTCTTCAGCCCGTTGTGGCGCCTGGGCAGCATTCCGGTCGAGAACGGCATCCCGGTCGACCGCTCGCGCATCATCGGCCATCTGATGCCGTTCGGCGGCAGCTGGCCGTTCGGCGCGGTGCCGACCGACGATCCGTCGAAGCTTATCTCCATGTGGGGCGAGGAGCTCAACCGCCAGGCGGCGACCATCGCCTACCTCAACGACTTCCGCGTACTCGCGCTCGCGACCGTGGTCTTCATCCCGCTGCTCCTGTTCATGCGGCGCCAGGCGATGTTCGCGCGACCGTCGCGACGTTGATGGGGCGCCGACAGGCGCTATAAGACGCAATGGGCCGGGCTTCGAAAGGGCGGGCGACCGGCAACGCCGCGCCGGTGATCATCCTGGTGCGCCCGCAGCTGGGCGAGAACATCGGCATGGCCGCGCGTGCCATGCTGAACTGCGGCTTGTCGAGCCTGCGCCTGGTCAAGCCGCGCGACGGCTGGCCGAACTTCAAGGCCGAGCGCGCCGCCTCCGGCGCCGATGTGGTGCTGGACAAGGCCGAGGTCTTCGACTCCGTGGCGGATGCCGTCGCCGATCTCGAGCGTGTCGTGGCGACTTCGGCGCGCAACCGGGAGCTCAGTCAGCGCATCCTGACGGCCCGGTTCGCGGCCGCCGAGATGCGCGACTGGATCGGGATGGGCGAGCGGGTGGGCATCCTGTTCGGGCCCGAGCGGACCGGTCTCGAGAACGACGACATGGTCCACGCCGATACCGTCCTGTCGATCCCCCTCAATCCGCAATTCTCGTCGCTCAATGTGGCCCAGGCCGTGCTGCTGGTCGCCTACGAATGGGCGGCGGCCGGGGAGGGTACGCCGTCGGAGCGCATGTCGGACCACGCGACGCGGCCCGCGACCAAGGACGAGCTTCTGAACCTGTTTGCCCATCTCGAGCGCGCTCTCGACGAATCGGGCTTCCTGCGCAACAAGGCGATGCGGCCGGCGATGGTGAACAACCTCAGGGCACTGCTGCAACGCTCGGCAATGACCGAGCAGGAAGTGCGCAGCTTCCATGGCGTCATCAAGTATCTTGCCAAGCATAAGCACAGCGAGGAGTGAGCATGGCCAACACCGCGAAGGTCACGTGGGTCGACGGCGCCCTGCTGGTCGCCGAAGCAGGCAGCGGCCACACCTTCACCATGGACGGCTCGCCGGACGTCGGCGGCCGCAATCTCGGCGCCCGGCCGATGGAGGTGATGCTGATCGGCATGGGCGGCTGTACGGCGATCGACGTGGTGTCGATGCTGAAAAAGCAGCGCCAGGACATCGAAGGCGTCGAGGTGTCTCTGACCGGCGAGCGCGCCACCGAGCATCCCATGGTCTATACCGATGTGAAGGTCGTCTACACGGTGCGCGGGCGGAAGCTGAACAAGGCGCTGGTGGAGCGCGCAGTCAGTCTCTCGGACGAAAAGTACTGCTCGGCCACGGCCATGTTCCGAAAGTCGGCCAAGGTCAGCCACGAAGTGGTTCTGGTTGAGATCTAAGTTATTGATCTGAAAGGCTGAACGGCCGCTTGACTGAGGCGGTTTGGGCAGTATGTTCCGCGCTTCTTCCGGAGAACGTGGTTTTGGGCCTTCGGGCCCTTCTCCCGCCCCAGCCCCACGCGACGCGAGCGGCTGGAACCAGGCCTATCCGGACAACATTGGATACAAAGGAGAGTCGCGTGAGCAAGCGCGAGAATTCGAAGTACAAGATCGACCGCCGCCTCAGGGTGAACCTGTGGGGCCGTCCCAAGAGCCCGATCAACAAGCGCGAATATGGTCCCGGTCAGCACGGTCAGGGCCGTCAGAAGCCGACCGACTATCGCCTGCAGTTGATGGCCAAGCAGCGCCTCAAGGGCTACTACGGCTCGGTCTCCGAGCGCCAGCTGCGCCGCTACTATCTCGAGGCGGTGCGGCGCAAGGGCGATACCGGTGAGAACCTGGTGGAGCTGCTCGAGCGGCGCCTGGACGCCGTCATCTACCGAATGAAATTCGCCATCACCGTGTTCGCCAGCCGCCAGCTGGTCAGCCACGGGCACGTCAAGGTGAATGGCAAGCGCGTGAACATCGCGTCCTACCTGGTCAAGGACAATGACGCCATCGAGCTGACGACCAAGGCCAAGGAGATGGCCCGCGTCCTCGAGGCCACCCAGACCGCCGAGCGCGACGTGCCGGAGTACGTCACGGCCGACCACAAGGACATGAAGGGCACTTTCGTGCGCGGCCCCAAGCTCGCGGATGTACCCTATCCCGTCCAGATGGAGCCCTCGCTGGTCGTCGAGTATTACAGCCGGTGATTCCCTGAAATCGCTGAAAACCCGCCCGCCAGTGGCGGGTTTTTTGCATCTCTATCCGCGACAAAGGAGCTGATGTGACTGTGCGGGCTGAACCTGCCTGTCTATAATCGGCCCGGGGTTGGGGTTTTGGAGCATATTGCGATGCGGATGGTCCGTTGGGCGGTCATCGCTTCGGTCGTGGTGGTAGTGGGCGGGGCGGCCTACACCTACCGCGCAGAGGTGGCCCAGAAGCTTGGTGTCGGTACGCCGGCAAATGCAGCATCGGCACCTAGTCCGGCGGCCGCGGCGCAGCCGCCGGGCCGGCGCGGACGGGCCAATCCGGGTGGACCGGTGCCGGTCGTGGTCACGTCCGTGGCGCCCAAATCCCTGCCGATCATCGTCGAGGCAGTCGGCACCGTGCAGTCGATCGCGTCGATTCAGCTCAAGACCCGCATCGACAGCCAGATCATGAAGATCCATGTCGAGGAAGGCGCGCTGGTCAAGGAAGGCGACCTTCTGTTCGAGCTCGATTCGCGGACACTGAAGGCACAGCTCGCCCAGATCGAGGCGCAGATCCGCAAGGACCAGGCCCAGCTCGAGCAGGCCCGGCGTGACACGGTGCGGGCCGGCGAGTTGGTCACGAAGGGCGCCGGCACGGTCGTGGCGCGCGACACCAACCAGACGACGGAACGGGCGGCTGCCGCCCAGCTCGAAGCCGACGAGGCGATGCGCCAGAACATCCTGGCGCAGATCAGTTACACCGAGATTCGCGCACCGGTGTCGGGTCGCATCGGCTCGATCCCCTACAAAGTCGGTACCATCCTGCGCGTTGGCGACAATACCGCGACGGCGGTGCTCGCCACCATCAACCAGGTCGACCCGATCTTCGTGTCGTTTGCCATTCCGCAGGTCTTCCTGCCCGACCTTCGCGCTGCCATGGCCAAGGGCGGGGTCAAGGTGAGCGCGGTGCTCGACAACAATACGCGGCAGACCGGCGTGATGGCCTTCATAGAGAACAACGTCGATCCCAACACCGGCACGGTGACCGCCAAGGCAACGATCGCCAACGCCAACGAAGGTCTGTGGCCCGGCCAATTCGTCAAGGTCGAGATCGTGCTGGGTGTCGAGCCCAACGCGCTCGCGGTGCCCGCGGCCGCCGTCCAGCTCGGTCCGCAAGGCCCCTATGTCTTTGTGATCAAGGAGGGCAACGTGGCCGAGCTGCGGCCCGTCGAGCTCAAGCGCACGCAAAACCTCGAATCCGTGGTCGGCAAGGGCCTGCAGTCTGGCGAGAAGGTGGTGATCGACGGGCAGCTCCGGCTTGTGAACGGAGCGCCGGTCGCCGTCCGGCAGGACGAGCCGGCCAAGCCCGCTTCTCCGCGCGGCTAAGCCCAAGGCAAGGGTAGGTCCACATGTCCGCGATCTGCATCCGCCGGCCGGTGATGACCATCCTGGTGATGGCATCGTTCATTATCGCCGGCATCTTCGGCTACAAGAACCTGCCGGTCGCCGCCGTGCCGCGCGTCGATTTCCCGACTATCCAGGTCCAGGCCCAGCTCCCCGGCGCCAGCCCGGAAACGATGGCCGCTTCGGTCGCTTCCATCCTCGAGCGCCAGTTCTCCAACATCGCCGGCGTCACGACGATGACCTCGACTTCATCGCTCGGCAACACCTCGATCGTGCTGCAGTTCGACCTCAACCGGAACATCGACGGCGCCGCGCTCGACGTGCAGTCGCAGATTTCGGCCGCCATGCGGCGCCTGCCCGTGGAGCTGCCGACGCCGCCGAGCTTCCGCAAGGTCAATCCGGCTGATTTTCCGATCCTGTTCCTGGCGCTGAAATCGGCGCAGGTGAAGCTCAGCGACGTCGACGCCTTTGCGACCCGGGCCATTCTGCCCCGCGTCTCGACCCTGCCCGGCGTGGCGCAGGTAGTGATCTTCGGCACGCAGAAATTCGCCGTACGCGTGCGCGCCAATCTCGACCAGCTGGCGGTCCGCGGGCTCACCCTGCAGGAGTTGCAGAACGCAATCGTCAACGCCAATTCCAGCAAACCGCTCGGCGCGATCCCCGATTCACGACAGAATGCCATCCTCGACGCCACCGGCCCGATCAACAAGGCGGCCGACTACATGCCGGTGGTCGTGGCGTTCCAGAACGGTGCGCCGGTCCGCATCTCGGATGTCGCCACCGCGATCGACAGCGTGGAGAACGACAAGATCGCAAGCTGGCTCGACGGCACGCGCGCCATCCTGCTCGCGGTCTACCGCCAACCTGATGCCAATACCGTGGAGGTGGTGGATCGCGTCAAGGCGATGCTGCCGGCGATCCAGGCGGAACTGCCGACCGGTGTCGACATCCTGGTGCTGAACGACCGCTCCGTCTCGATCCGCGATGCCATCGAGGATGTCGAGTTCACGCTCGGGCTTGCCGGCCTTCTGGTGATCGTCGCGATCTACTTCTTCCTGCGCTCCGCCCGGGCGACGCTGATCCCGGCCATCGCGCTGCCGATTTCGGTCATCGGCACCTTCGCAGGCATGTATCTGTGCGGCCATTCGATCGACAACATCTCGCTGCTCGCCCTGACGCTCGCGGTCGGCTTCGTGGTCGACGACGCGATCGTCATGCTGGAGAACATTGTCCGCCACATCGAGGCGGGCGAGAAGCCGATGGATGCCGCCTTCAAGGGATCCAAGGAGGTGGCCTTCACCATCGTGTCGATGACGCTGTCGCTTGTGGCGGTGTTCATCCCCGTCCTTTTCATGGGCGGCGTGGTCGGCCGCATGTTCAACGAGTTCGGCCTGGTCATCTCGATGGCTATTCTGATCTCGGGCGTGGTCTCGCTGACCTTGACGCCGATGCTGTGCTCGCGCCTGCTGAAACCGGTCGACCATCACGAGAAGCACAATTTCCTGCTGCGCAGCTTCGAGTGGAGCTTCAACAGGGCCACCGATTTCTACGGCTGGTCGCTGCGCAAGACGGTGGCGATGCCCAAGCTTGTGCTGGTGTTCACGTTGAGCACGTTCGTGGTCACGGCCATCCTGTTCCAGAACATCCCCAAGGGATTCTTTCCGATCGAGGATATCGGCCAGATCAGCGGCTCGACGGTGGGGCCCGATGACGCGTCGTTCGACGCCATGGTGGCTCGCCAGCAAGTCGTGGCCGAGATCATCAAGCGCGATCCCGACGTGCAGGCGGTGATGTCGACCGTGGGCGGCGGCAGCGCGGCCAACACAGTCAACGCTGGCAACATATTCATCGCGCTCCGGCAGCGGCCCGAGCGCAAGGCCGACATCAACGAGGTGATCGCGCGGCTGCGTCGCGCGACCGCCACGGTGCCCGGCATCAACCTCTTTTTCCGGCCCATCCAGTCGATCAACATCGCCACGACACAGACACGCGCCCTTTACCAGTTCGGCATGCGCTCGAGCGACCTCAAGGCGCTGCGCGAGTTTGCGCCGATCATGGAAGAGCGTATGCGACGGCTGCCCAATATCCTTGACGTGAACTCGGACCTGCAGATCCGCGCCAAGCAGACTTCGATCGAGATCGACCGCGACATCGCCTCTCGGCTCAATCTTTCAGTCGACCAGATACGACTGCTGCTCTACTCCGCTTTCGGCACGCGTCAGGTCTCGACCATCTACGCTCCGGACGACACCTACCAGGTGATCCTCGAGGCCGATCCCAAATCTGCCGACACCAACGAGGTGCTGCGGCGGATCATGATCCGCACACCCACCGGCGGGCTGGTGCCACTCGACACGGTGGCCAAGAAAGTCGACAAGCCGACCTCGCTGACCGTCAATCACATCGCCCAGTTGCCGGCAGTGATGGTGTCCTTCAACCTGGCGCCTGGCGTCGCGCTGGGCGAGGCCGTGAAGTCCATCCAGGACCTTGCCGACGAAGTCGGCCTGCCGCCGCAGATCGCCACCAGCTTCGAGGGCAGTGCCCAGGTCTTCCAGCAGGCCGTCGCAAACCAGGGAATGCTGCTGTTCGCCGCGGTGCTGGTGATCTACATCATCCTCGGAATCCTCTACGAGAACTTCATTCATCCGCTGACCATCCTGTCCGGCCTGCCGACCGCCGGCATCGGCGCGCTGCTGACGCTGGAGCTATTCGGCATGGACCTCAGTGTCATCGCCATGATCGGCATCGTCATGCTGATCGGCATCGTGAAGAAGAACGCCATCATGATGGTCGATTTCGCCGTCGAACGGCGCGGCCAAGGGGCGACGGCCGAGCAGGCGATCGTCGAGGCGGCGCGGCTGCGCTTCCGCCCGATCATGATGACGACGACCTGTGCCCTGCTAGGCTCACTGCCGATTGCGCTGGGCGCCGGCGCGGGCGCCGAATTGCGCCAGCCGCTCGGCGTTACTGTGGTTGGTGGCTTGCTGGTGTCGCAGGTGCTGACGCTCTACATCACCCCCGTCGTCTACATCTGGTTCGACCGGCTGCTCGGCGTGAAGTTCGGCGAAATGCGCTTCTTCGGCGGCAAGCGCGCCAAATCAGCGCCTGCCGAATAGCGGCCCAATGAGCGACGATATCGGCGCCTTCGTGCCCGGCCCGCGGGTGCGGATAGAAGGCCGTGCCGGTGGACCGCTCGCGGGCGTTACCTTCGCTGCGAAGGATCTCTTCGACGTTGCGGGCGTGCCTACTGGCGGCGGCAATCACGACTGGCCCACCGGGCGCCCGG
This sequence comes from uncultured Reyranella sp., assembly GCA_964533955.1. Classification (GTDB taxonomy): domain Bacteria; phylum Pseudomonadota; class Alphaproteobacteria; order Reyranellales; family Reyranellaceae; genus Reyranella. Next base: position 20,716 of record CAZHQA010000013.1, read on the forward strand.
TCCCCACCCGCCATTGCTGGGCGGTGCAGGCCCTGCTCGATGCCGGCGCCACGCTGGTCGGCAAGACCATCACCGACGAGGTCTCGCTCGGCATTCTGGGCGAGAATGCCTTCGACGGCACGCCGAAGAACTCGGCAGCGCCCGGCCACGTACCGGGCGGCTCCTCTTCGGGTTCGGCCGCGGCGGTGGCAGCGGGCCTCGCCGACACCGCGCTCGGCACCGACACCGGGGGGTCAGTGCGCGTGCCGGCGAGTTTCTGCGGCCTGTACGGCATCCGGCCGACGCATGGCCGGATCGATACGACGGGCATGCTGCCCCAGGCCCCGACCTCCGACACCACCGGCTGGTTCGCGCGCGATGCCGCGACCTTCGCCCGCGTCTCGGAGGTCATGCTGGGCGAGGCGATCCCGAGCGCCTTGCCAACCAACCTGGTCATTGCCGTCGACACATTCGGGTTCGCGGATGCCAATGTCGCCACGGCCCTGCAGCCCAGGGTGCGGCGCCTGGCGGCCCTGATCGGCCGCAGCCGCGAGGACATCATGGCGCCGCAGGGTCTCTCGGTCTGGGCGCGCGCCCAACGTTCGCTGCAGCCGATCGAAGCATGGAACACCTTCAAGAGCTGGCTCGACGAGCGCAACCCGCGCTTCGCTTTCTCGGTAGCCCGCCAGCTCCTGCTGGGTTCGATGGTCCCTCCGGCCGAGCAATCGTGGGCGGCGCTGATGCGCCAGGAAGTGCGTGGGCGCATGGCCCATCTGCTGCCGCCCGGCACCATCCTCTGCCTGCCGACCACGCCATTCCCCGCACCACTCACCGGTCAGCCGCTCTCGGTGCTCGATCCGCTGCGCGATCGCATCACCTGCCTCTGCGCGCAGGGTGGGCTGGCCGGCCATCCGCAAGTCAATCTCCCGGGCGCGACGGTCGATGGCCTGCCGGTCGGCCTTTCGATCATCGGCCCTCGCGGCAGCGACACGACACTGGTCGCGGTCGCGCGCGCCCTAGACGGAGCCTAGAGCGACCTTCGATGAGAGCGACCGCGCAGCGGTTGCATCTCGCTGGAAATGCGTTGTACGAGGGGCCTCGATCGAAGGCATAGTCCGCAGAGTTGTTTCCAGTCGGACGGACGATGCCCCAGTGACGGACCTGACGCCGAACATTCCCGAGGTCGTGGCCGAGGTGAGCGCGCTGTTCGAGCGCTACGAGCAGGCGCTGATCGACAAGAACGTCGAGGTGCTCGACGCCACGTTCTGGAACAGCCCCCACACCATTCGCCTCGCCAATGCCGAGCATGGCTACGGCTTCGACCGAATTCACGCCTTTCGAGTCGCGCGCCCGCCTGGACCCGGCACCAAGGAGAAGCGGCTGCGGCTCGACGTCGTCACCTTGGGCCGCGACGTCGCAACGGTCACGCTCGTCTACAAGGTGCGCGGCCGCGAGATGACGGGGCGGCAGACGCAGACCTGGATACGCTTCCCCGACGTCGGCTGGAAGGTCGTTCATGCCCACGTCTCGATGATGGCGGAGCAGCCGCTACTGTAGGACGGTCCTGTAGGGAGGAAGAACAATGGCCAAGGAAGCGCCCAATCTCGGCAACGTCATCGCGCCCAATCCGGCCTGGGTGGCCAAGGTCTCCGAGCCGGCGCTCGAGCCCGAGCTGCCGATCGTCGATCCGCATCACCATCTCTGGCAGCGTACCGGCAACGACTACATGTTCCACGATCTGCTGGCCGACACGCAGACCGGCCATAACGTGATCGGCACCGTTTTCGTCGACTGCCATTCGATGTACCGCAAGGACGGGCCGTCCGAGATGCGCTGCATCGGCGAGACGGAGTTCGCCAATGGCGTAGCGGCCATGAGCGCCAGCGGCATCTACGGCAATCTACGCGCCTGCGCCGGGATCGTGAGCCACGTCGATCTGCGCCTGGGCGCAAAGGCCGCTGCGGTGTTCGATGCGCAGATCGCCGCCGGCAACGGACGCTTCAAGGGCATCCGCTACCAGACCGGCTGGGACGCCGACCCCGGCATCCGCAATTCGCGAACCGACCCGACGCCCGAGTTGACCCGCGACAAGACATGGCGCCAGGGTTTTGCCGAGCTAGCCCGGCGCGGGCTGACCTTCGATGCCTGGCTGTACCACCCGCAGATCGGCGAGATCGCCGAGCTGGCCGATGCTTTCCCCACCACCCCGATCGTCCTCGACCATGTCGGCGGCCCGCTGGGCTATGCCGGGTATGCCGGGCGGCACGACGAAGTGCGCGCTGCATGGAGGAAATCGATGGCCGAGCTGGCCAGGCGGCCCAACATCACCGTGAAGGTGGGCGGACTCGGCATGGCGATGGGCTGGTTCGACTTCTACCAGCGGCCCTCGCCGCCAGGCTCGGCCGAGCTCGCCGAGGCGTTCCGCCCCTGGGTCGAATCTTGCATAGAGTTGTTCGGGGTGAATCGCTGCATGTTCGAGAGCAACTTCCCGGTCGACAAGATCACCAGCGGCTACGGCATACTGTGGAACGCTTTCAAGCGGATCTCCGCCAAGGCGTCCGCCGACGAGAAGAAAGCCCTGTTCTCGGGCACGGCGTCCCGCGTCTACAGGCTCTAGAGGAGGTCCCGATGCGTCGTCTTCTGCAGGCTTCGGTCGCGTTGCTTACCCTTGCGGCGGCGCCTTTCGCCTCGGCGCAGACCTTCAAGGTCGTGATGCATTCCGATCTCAAGGTGCTCGATCCGATCTGGAGCGGCGCCTACATCGTTCGCAACCACGGCTACATGGTCTACGACACCTTGTTCGCGATGGATGAGAAGTTCGAGATCAAGCCGCAGATGGTCGACAAGTGGGAGGCGAGCGCCGACGGCCTGACCTGGACCTTCACCTTGCGTGAGGGCCTCGAATGGCACGACGGCAAGCCGGTGACCTCGGACGACTGTGTCGCCTCGCTGAAGCGCTGGTCGGCGCGCGATTCGATGGGCCAGAAGCTCGCCCAGTCGTTGCAGGAGTACAAGGTCGTGGACGACAGGACGTTTCAGATCGTCCTCAAGGAGAAGTTTGCTCCGCTACTTGAATCGATCGGAAAGCCTTCGGTGGTGGTGCCCTTCATGATGCCCAAGCGGGTCGCTGAAACCGATCCCTTCAAGCAGATCGAGGACTATACCGGCTCAGGTCCCTTCATCCTGAAGAAAGACGAGTGGAAGCCCGGCGAGAAGACGGTCTACGTCAAGAACGCCAAGTACAAGCCCCGAGCCGAGCCGATGTCCGGACTGGCGGGCGGCAAGGTGGTGAGCCTCGACCGCGTCGAATGGGTCTGGATCCAGGACCCGACGACGCAGATCAATGCGCTGCTCAACGGCGAGATCGACATGGTCGAGACCGTCAACTACGACTCGCTCGGCCTGCTCGAGAAGGACAAGAACGTCCGCGTGATCTCCAGCAAGACGTCGAACCAGTATGTGTTCCGCATGAACTGGCTGACTCCGCCGTTCAACAACCAGAAGATCCGGCAGGCGGTGCTGGCGGCGATGAGCCAGGAGGAGTACCTGCAGGCCAACATCGGCGACAAGCGCTACTACCGCACCTGCAAGGCGCTGTTCACCTGCGACACACCCCTGGCCACCACCGTGGGCTTCGAGGACGTGCTCAACGGCGATTCGGCGCGGGCGCGCCAGATGCTGAAGGATGCGGGCTACGACGGCACGCCGGTCGTGCTGCTGCAGCCGAGCGACCTCGACGTGATCAAGCAGCTGCCGATCGTCGCCAAGGCGCAGCTCGAGAGGGCAGGCTTCAAGGTCGAGGTGCAGAGCATGGACTGGACGACCATGGTGAACCGGCTGGTGACCAAGAAGGGCCCGCCCTCGGACGGCGGCTGGAACGCCTTCGGCACGAGCTGGGTGCAGGTCGACATCCTCGATCCGCTGATGACTCCCTACCTTGCCGCCAACTGCGACAAGGCGCGGGCCGGCTGGCCGTGCGACGAGGGCATCGAGAAGCTGCGCGACGCTTACGTGCGCGCCACCACGCTCGAGGAGAAGAAGTCGGTGGTCGAGCAGGTCCAGCGCCGGGTCGCCGAGGTCGTGACGCACGTGCCGCTGGGCGAATGGTTCGTGGTCTCGGCCGTGCGCGCCAACATCGGCACCCGGCCGGTGCCGCCGCCGGTCACCGCGTTGTGGGGCGTTACCAAGAACTAGCCCAGGTCAGGCCTCTGGCTACTCCGCGGCCCGCAGCTCCGCCGGCTTGCGCGCGCGCTGCGCCTTGTCCTCGCCTTCCCAGCGGATGGCGATCTCGGCGAGCTTGCCCATGACCTCATCGAGTTCGTGTCCGCGCTGGGTGAGCGAATAGGTGACCTTGGGCGGGATGGTGCGCTCGTAGTCGCGGCTCACCAGCCCCGCGCCCTCGAGCGTGCGCAAGCGCTCGGTCAGCATCTTGGCCGAGACGCCGCCGACCCGGCGCTTGAGCTCGCCGAAACGTTGCGGCCCGAACGTGCGCAGGTTGTAGATGATGTAGGTCGTCCACGGCCCCATCAGCATGCGCAGGATGAAGTCCATGGGGCAGGAAGCGCCTCCTTCCTTGTGCTCGGTCTGGCTCATCGAATTTTCCCTATGGTTACGAAATGGTACCTACTAGCAAAAATATAGTGTCGAACCCAAATCTTTCCAGTCACTTTGAGTAATCAAAGAAATCGTCAATTGGATCAAAGGATTGGAGAGTACCATGACCAAGGTCGCCATCGCTTATCACTCGGGCTTCGGTCACACCCAAGCCCTGGCGGAAGCCATCGGCAAGGGCGTCGAAAGCGTCGCGGGCGTCAAAGCGAGCCTCGTGCCGGTCGGCGAGGTGGAGGCGCGCGAAGCCGAACTGGACGCCGCCGACGCCATCATCTTCGGCAGTCCGACTTACATGGGCGGCGTGTCGGCCGACTTCGCCAAATTCAAGGATTGGACGGCCAAGCGCTGGATGGAGGGCAAGTGGCGCGACAAGCTCGCCGCCGGCTTCACCGTGTCGGCGTCGTGGGGTGGCGACAAGCAGAACACTCTCAATCAGTTGCTCACGCTCGCCGCACAGCACGGCATGGTCTGGATCGGTCTCGGCCTGCCGCCGGGCAACAACCATTCCAAGGGCTCGGTCGAGGATCTCAACCGCACCGGCGCCTCGCTCGGCCTGATGGCGCAGGCCCACGCCGATCAAGGCGCTGAAGGAATCGGTGCTAGCGAGTTCCGCACCGCGCAGGCTCTTGGCAAGCGCGTGGCCGAAGCCGCGAGGCGCTGGCGCGAGGACGCATTGGCCAAGGCGGCCTGACGAAATCGGGCGGGAAGCTGCGCGCGTCGCGCGCAGCTTCTATACTCCTCCTCAATCAAATCGGAGGAACGTCCAAATGCGTGTCACGCGTCGGAAATTCGCCCCCTACGCAGCATCGGCCGCTGCGCTGGCCGCCACCAGCCCGGCCTTTGGCCAGGCGACCAACGAAATCGTCAAGTGGCGGCTCACGTCGAGCTATCCCAAGAGCCTCGATACCTTGTGGGGCGCCTCGCTCACCATTGCCAGGATCGTGGGCGAAATGACCGAGGGCAAGTTCACGCTTCAACCGTTTGGCGCGGGCGAGATCGTGCCGAGCCTCCAGGTGCTGGATGCCGTGTCGAACGGCACGGTCGAATGCGGCCACAGCTACATGGGCTATTACATCGGCAAGAATCCGACCTTCATCTTCGACGCCTCGCTGCCATTCGGCCTGACGCCGCGCATGCAGAACGCCTGGATGATGTTCGGCGACGGCCGCAAGCTGATGGACGAGGTCTACGACAGCTTCGGCGTGGTGGCGCTGCCGGCCGGCAACACCGGTGGTCAGATGTTCGGTTGGTTCCGCAAGGAGCTGAAGACAGTCGACGACTTCAAGGGCCTGAAGATGCGCACCGCCGGTTTCGGCGGCAAGGTGATGGCCAAGCTTGGCGCCGTGCCGCAACAGATCGCGGGCGGCGACATTTATCCAGCGCTCGAGCGCGGAACCATCGATGCCTGCGAATGGGTCGGCCCGTACGACGACGAGAAGCTCGGCTTCAACAAGGTCGCCAAGTACTACTACACGCCGGGCGTCATGGAGCTCGAGGCGGCCAACCAGTTGCTCGTCAGCAAGGCTGCATGGGCAAGCCTGCCGCCGCGCTACCAGGCCGCCCTGAGATACGCCGGTGCCTACGCCTCGAGCGAGATGCTGGCGGCCTATGATGCCAAGAACGCCACGGCGATCGCCCGCCTGGTCGCCGCCGGCACGCAGCTTTCGGTGCTGCCCGAGCCCATTATCAAGGCGTTGCGCGACGCCCTCGAAACAGTGCTCGACGAGGAGGCGGCCGGCAGCGAGCAGTTCAAGCGCGTATTGGCCAACTGGCGCGACTTCCGTGCCTCCCAGCATCGCTGGTTTTCGATCGCCGACACGCGTGCCGAGCTCGCGGTCTTCCGCACCGACAAGACCTGATCGTCGGCAGGAAGCCCGTTACTTCTTGCTGATGTTCCAGACCACCGGCACCGGCGAGGCGAGCCAGCCTTCCAGCCGGTCCTTGCGATAGGCGCCGAAAGCCTTGTAGAGGCCGACCGGGGCGAAGAAGCCCTGGTCGATCGCGCGGTCGGAGATGGCGAGGCCGAGCGCCTTCTGTTTCTCGGGATCGGCTTCGTGCAGGAAGGCGTCGCGCAGCTTCTCCATCTCCGGATCGCACGGCCAGCCGAACCAGGCCTTGTCACAGCCGCCGGAGGCGTAGCTGTTGAGGGCCGGGTTATTGGAATCGAGGGCGATGTTGGTGGTGAAGAAGATGTTCCAGCCGCCTTGCGCTGGCGCTTCCTTGCGGGCACGGCGCGAGACCACGCTCTGCCAGTCCATGTCGACCATATCGACCTTGAAACCCGCGGCCTCGAGTTGCTGCTTGGCGACCGGCTGGACGTTGTTCGAGGATTGCAGGTCGGTCTGATGCATCATCATCACCGGCGTGCCGTCATAGCCGGCTTCCTTCAGGAGCGCCCTGGCCTTGGGGAGGTCGGGCTTGATGAGCAGGTCGCCGTACTCCTTGCCGAAGCGCGTGTTGCAGATGAACGGCGCGTTGCAGGTCGTGTAGATCGCGGGATCGCCGACCTGGGCTTGCAGCATCGGCTCCTGGGCGAGCGCGTACATCGCCGCCTGGCGGATCTTCACGTTGTCGAACGGCTTATGCAGCCAGTTGAACCGCAGGATGATCTGGCTGCCTGAGGCGTTCCAGCCATAGAGCGCGACGTTCTTGTCCGCCTTGAAGATCGGGAAGAGATCAGGCGGCGGTGATTCGATCAGGTCGATTTCGCCGGCGAGCAGGGCATTGGCGGCGGTGTTGGGATCGGGGATGGCAAGCCATTCGACGCGATCGACCTTGGCCACCTTGCCGCCGGCCAGCATCGAGGGCGGCTCGGGGCGCGGCTTGTACTTGGGGTTCTTCACGAACACCATCTTGTCGCCGGGCTTCCATTCGTCCTGCTTGAAGATGAACGGGCCCGAGCCGGTATAGTCGGTGATCTGCTTGTAGGGGTCGGTCTCGGCGACGCGCTTGGGCATCATGAAGGGCACGTTCGACGAGATCTTGCCCAGCGCCTCGAGCACCAGACCGAACGGCTCCTTGAGGACGATGGCGAAGGTCCTGTCGTCGATCTTCTTCAGCTCGTCCGTCGACTTCAGCAACGCCTGGCCGAAGGCATCGCGCGCGCCCCAGCGCTTGATCGACGCGATGCAGTCGTCGGATGTGACGGGCGTGCCGTCGCTCCACAGTAGTCCGTCGCGCAGAGTGATGGTCCAGGTCAGCTTGTCGTCCGAGATGGTGTACTTCTCCGCCATCTGCGGCTGGACCTTGAGATTGGCGTCGGTGGAGAACAGCGTGTCGTAGACCATGTAGCCGAAATTTCGCGTAATCAGCGCGGTGGTCCAGATCGGATCCAGGATCTTGATGTCGGCGTGGCTCACCATGCGCAGCGTGTTCTGCGCCATGGCCGGCGCCGCGCCCAATACCCATATGGCGAGGGCCAATGCCGCCAATTTGCGCAGACCGGACATGAACCACCTATTTTGTTGCCGATTTCAGATGTTGTGCGAGGATTGAAGCAATGTCGATGCCGACCCTCTTTGTCTCGCATGGCTCGCCCATGCTCTATCTCGAAAAGGACGTGCCGGCGCGTGCGTTCCTCGCCTCGCTGGGCAGCCAGGTGCCGCGGCCCAAGGCCATCCTCGCCGTGTCGGCGCACTGGAACACCGAGCAGCCGGCGGTGTCGCTGGCGGCGCGACCCGAGACGATCCACGATTTCTACGGATTTCCCGAGGCCCTCTACCGCCTGCACTACGACGCGCCGGGCGCCCCCGACCTGGCAGGGCGCGTCGCCGAGCTGACCGGTGCCCAGCGCGATCCCGGCTACGGGCTCGACCATGGTGCCTGGGTACCGGCCATGCTGGGCTGGCCGGAAGCCGACATCCCGATCTTCCAGCTCTCGGTCCAGCCCTACATGACTCCGGCCCATCACATCGCGCTCGGCCGCAAGCTGGCCGGCCTGCGCGACGAGGGCGTGCTGGTGATGGGCAGTGGCAGCGCGACGCACAATCTTCGCCGCCTGGTGCGCGGCCAGCACGACGCGCCACCCGAGCCGTGGGCGAAAGCCTTCGACGACTGGGTCGCCGACAAGGTGGAGAAGGGCGACGAAGAGGCCCTCGCCAACTATCGCAGCGAGGCGCCGCACGCGCGCGATGCCCATCCGACCGACGAGCATTTCCTGCCATTGCATGTCGCCTTCGGCGCCGCCGGCGAAGGGGCTCACGGACACACGCTGCATCGCAGCTTTACGTCAGGCAATCTGTCGATGGCGGCGTACGCTTTCGATTAGCCAGGCCCGGCGTCGCGGCCTCCGAGGTCGGTCTTGCAGCACCGCGACACCAGGATGGCGCAAGCCAGAAGATCGGCGCAACCGCCCGGCGAGATGTTGCGCGCGACGAAAGCGTGATGCAGGCGCACGGCCCGGTCGAACCAGCCGGCCCGCGCGCAGCCGCCGTCGGCAAGAAATGCCGCGGCGGCGTCGCGCATGAACGAGCCCGCGGTGAGGCCGCCACGGTGAAGCACCGTCGTATCGTCGACCGCCGCCATCAGGGCGAAGAGCGCGTGGACGCTGGCCGCATTGTCGTCGAGGCCGGCGCACAGGGCCTGGCGATAGGCCGGGATCGCCGCCTGGAATACGCCGGGGAAGGCGAGGGCTGCCTGGCGCCGTGCGCCGGCGCGGCCTGTTCGGTGCAAAACCTGCGCGCCGTGGCTGCCGGAGTCGCCGCCCCGCGCCGCGTGAGTGGCGAGCGAAGCGCCCCATTCCCGGCGCAGGGTGTCCTGTATCGAGGCCGGCGACAGAGTGGCCGAGCACGCACGCGTTCGGGCGATCGCGGCCACGATCAGACCCATCGAGAAGATCGCGCCACGATGGGTGTTGATCCCGCCGGTCGCCGCCAGCATTCGTTTCTCGGCGGCGATGCCGAGAGGCATCAGTGCGTCCTCGAACGTCCTGCGGCCGCGGCCCGCCGCCGCGAGCGACGCAAACGGCTCCAGGAGGGAATCGGCCGACCGGCTCATCAGCGCGAAGTCCATGTCCGCGTGCGCTCCCGAGTCGACTTGGCTGACCAGCCCGGGCTTGGGATAGGCTTTCAGCTCGTCGTGCAAGGAGGCGACGGCCCGGACGGCCAGTTGCCTGTCCTCGTCCGAGACGGCCGTCACGTGGGAAGCTCCGCGCGCGGGGTGAGCCGCATCGTCTCGACCGATTTCACGAGGATCTCGGGCCGGTCCTGGCGATATTCGCGCCAGTTCGCCTCACCCAGCCCGACGAACGAGAGCTCGCCGTCCAGCCGGAACGCCAGTTCGGAGTCGATCGCCGCCAGGAATGCGCTGGCGCGGTCTGCTGCGGCGACATCGGCCACGTCGATCAGCACGTCGAGATCCGACGTCTCGCGGACGTGCCGCTCGCCGGTGATCGCCTGCCACATCCAGCTGCCGTAGACGCGAATCGCTATGCCGGTGTCATCGGCTGCCCGGGCGAGCCGGGCGAACGAAGTCACATGGCGAGACGCCGCCGGCAGCCGCGCGATCTCGTCGAGTGTCGGGGGAAGCGCGAGTTCGACCACGAGGCTGGCGCAGGCATGAACTGCGACACGACGCGGCCGCAACTCGGGATGTGCAGGGTCGGTGGTGCAGAAGCCTAGGCCGACGCTGCGGTCGTCACCGCGCCGGCGGGTCACGACGAACGGCCGACCGGCAGCCTGCCAGCGGGCGGCACGTTCGCGATCGGCAGCGGTGTCTGCTTGGGGCGCCTTGGCGAGCCGCGCCAGGGCGTGGCGCCGCAGCGCGATCATCGGGCGGCGGCGAGAACCTTGTTGCGGATATCGAGGGCGAGCTTGCGCCCGCCCCGTTTCTTCCCGAGCGCGGCGCGATTGTCGTCGGTCGAGGCTCGGGCGATCGCATTGGCGAGCCGGGCCTGGACGTCGTCCTTGGCCGACCACACCTCCTCGACGCCGCCCAGGAGCGCGAAGGGTTTGGCGCCAAATTCGAGAGACGGCATGGTGCGGGATAGCTTGCGCAGCACGGGCACCGGGATCTTGGTGACGGCGGACATCGCCTCGACCGGCATCAGGCCGACGCTCGCGCTGTCGAGCGCGTAGATGCGGTCGCCGAACATGCCGTAGCAGATGAAGGCGCCTCCCACGGCCTGGCCGGTGGCGACGGTGATCAGCTTGTGGCCTTTCCGGCGCGCCAGCTCGAGACAGCTCAGGAGATGGCCGAAATAGCTCGCGAGGCCCAGCATTTCAGCGACGCGGTTGGGTTCCTGACCGGCGCTGTCGACGAGCATGACGATCGGCGTCTTCGGACTCTTCTCGACGCACTCGATGACATGCGCGGCGAGGCGCAGGGCAGCGGCGTTGTCGATGTAGGTTCCATCGCACGTTCCGATGACGCAGACCCTGGTGCCGGCCGGCGCGGCATAGCCGGTCAGCACGGACTTGTTGACGGATACGTCCTTGCCCGAGGGGCCGAAAAGCCTGTTGAGCAGGGTGCGGGAGGAGGGCTTCTTCATGGTGCTATTTCCCGCGCTTGGCCATGGCCGCGAACTCCGGTCCCGAGGCGAGCGAAGCCGCCGCAACGTTGCGCACGCCCATGCCTTTCCAGACGGCATCGGGATCGGCCGTCTCGCCGAACCGCTTCAAGCGCTTCTCCAGCTCCTTCTGGCGGGCCTTGGCCGACGTGAGCGTCAGCGCGCTCGACTTGCCGAGCAGCTTCGCGATGGCGTCGCGGACCGCGGCGGCCTCGTCGTGGACCAGCGTTTCGGCGTCGCCCAGCAGGTATTTCGTCTTGCCGCCACTGGTCTTCCAGACCAGCGCCCGGTTCGACGAATCGTAGGCCTTCTTTCCCATCCACTTCTCGATGACGATCGGTCCCGAGATGCCGAGACGCCCATGCTCGGTCATGACGCGGAAGTCGCAACAGGTCGACAGGATTCCCATCCCGCCATAGGCGCCGATATCGGAGCCGATGACGGCGATCGTCGTCACCTTCTTCGCGCGGCACTCGAAGATCGCGCGCATGGTCTCGGCGATGGCGATTTCGCCGGCCGAACCTTCGTGCAGGCGCACGCCGCCGCTCTCGACGACAACGACGCAGGGGATCGCGTCGCGCGCGGCCGCCTTGAACAGGCCGGTGAGCTTGGCGCCGTGGATCTCGCCTACTGCGCCGCCGACAAACTGGCCGACCTGCGCGGCAATATAGATCTTCTTGCCGCCGATCTTGGCGCTGCCGATGACCACGCCGTCGTCGAACGACACCGGAATGCCGAGCTGGGCGAGGTACGGGCTGGTGATGCGCTCCGGCGGCGGCAGCAGCTCGTCGAACGACCCGGGATCTACCAGCCCGGCGATCCGCTGGCGCGCGGTCTGCTCATGGAAGAGGGGGCCGCGGCTCATATGTCACCCTTGATCAGGTGGTCGTAGGCCTGGCGCAGGCGCAGGTTGACGAGAACAGGCGGCGCCCCCTGATCGTTGATCGTCACCCGGGTTCCGCCGGCTGGATAGTTGCGGGCGAAGTCGGCCAGGGCGGCAAGCCAGGAGGTCTTGAAGCCCGGAATCGACGTCGCGACATGGCACTCCATCGCGTCCGACGGGCGGCCCGGCCGCTCGAGCAGGACCTCGAGGTTGCCCGAGCCCACGACGCCGGCAAGCGCCCACGGCTTGGCCGTCTTTGCCGTGAGCGGCCTGGACGGAAACGCCTTCGCGAATTTCTCCATGGGTGGGTCCTACCAGTCGACGAATTGCGGGGGCGGGTCGTAGAGGCCGTTCGACCATCGCACCAGGCCCTTGATGTCCTGTGCGGCGAGCAGGCTGCGGTGCGCCTCGGCAGGCCGCACGCCGACGTCTTCCGGCAGCTGCACGATACCCCGGCGACGAAGCTCCTCGGTCTGGTGCTTTTTGCGCTTCAGTCCGACCGGCGTGTAGCCGGCGACCGCCCGGATGGCGGCCTGGCGCTCGGCGATCGAGCGGCAGGCCGCGAGATTGGCGATGCCTTCCTCGGTGACGATGTGGGTGACGTCGTCGCCGTAGATCATCACCGGCGCCACACCGTGCAGCGCCTTGCGGATCGAGGGATCCTGCGCGTCGAGTTCCTCGACGAAAGTCGGCACGCGCCCGGACTGAAAGGTCTCGACGAGCTGCACGACGAGCTTGCGGCCGGGCGGTGAGCCCGGACCTGGATTGGCTTCCCGTCCGGCCTTGAGCCACGCCGTCGTCGGATGGCGTCGTCCGGTGGGTTGGCAGCCCATGTTTGGTGCACCTCCGAAGCCCGTGATTCTATTCTTCGACACCGTCGAGGAGTTGCCGTTGACATCGATCTGCAGCGAAGCGCCGATGAACATGTCGATGGCATAGTGGCCGGCAAGCTGGCCCATGGCGCGATTGGAGTGGAAGCTGCCGTCGCGGCCGGTGAAGAAGACGTCGGAATGAGCGGCCGTGTAGCGCTCCATGCCGACCTCGCCGCCGACGGCGAAGACGCTCTCGACCCAGCCTGATTCGATCGCCGGGATCATCGTCGGCAGCGGATTGACCATCCAGTATTTGCAGATCTTGCCCTTGAGGCCGAGCCGCTCGCCATAGGTCGGCAGCAGCAGCTCGATGGCAGCTGTGTTGAAGCCCACGCCGTGGTTGAGCGACTGCACTTCGTACTTTTCGTAGATGCCGCGCAGCGCAACCATCGCCATCAGCACCTGCACGTCGGTGATCGCCGCCGGATCGCGCGTGAACAGGGCCTGCAGGTGCATCGGGTAGGGCGCCTGGACGACGAGATCGACCTGGTCGGCCGGGATGTCGATGCGCGGCAGCCGGTCGACGATCTCGTTCACTTGCGCAAACACGATGCCGTCAGAGAAGGCGGTCGGCTCGACGATGGCCGGCGTCTCCTCGGTGTTGGCGGCAAGGAACAGATTGCCCTTGCGGTCGGCCTGCGCAGCGGCGATCAGCGCCACGCGCGGCGTCAGGTCGATGTAGTACCGCGCATAGAGCTCGTTGTAGGTGTGGATGGCACCGACCGGAAACTTCTTCGCCTTGACGAGGTCTGCGACGACGGTTCCCTGCGGGCCGGCATAGCAGAAGTCGACCTGCCGGATCATGCCCTTCTTGAAGAGCTGGATGTGCGCCGGCAGCGTGATGCACGACATCACGAGGTGGATGTCTCGGAGATCCTTACGGTCCAGCGTGGCGAGCTGATTGGCGAGGAAGTCGGCCTGCTTCTGGTTGTCGCCTTCGAGGCAAAGGGTGTCGCCCGGCTCGATGATGCGCTTGAGGACCTGGGCGACCTTGTCGGGGGCGACGAACTTGCCTCGCGCCAGCTTGCCCAAGCGCTCCAGCCGCTCCGCCTTGTTCTGGCGGCGCAACGTAGATATTGCATTGATCATGATATCTTTTCGCCCAAGGCGCACCGAGGGTCAATCGTCGAAGCGACAAGACCTCTCGGCCATTCTGCAGTAGCGGCATGGCCGCCCGGGCGACGAACATGCACACGTTCTGCGCCTCAGAAGGCGCCATCCGCAGGATCGCGCTTAGGCCGCGTCGGCCAGCGCCACGCCCTTTTCCTTGAGAAGCTGCTCGAGCTCGCCGGTCTCGAACATCTCGCGGATGATGTCACAGCCGCCGACGAACTCACCCTTGACGTAGAGCTGGGGAATGGTTGGCCACTGGCTGAATTCCTTGATGCCCTGGCGCAGTTCGTCGTCGACCAGGATGTTGACGCCGTGGAACTTGACGCCAAGCTCGCTCAGTACGTCGACCACTGCGGCCGAGAAGCCACACTGCGGGAAGACGGGCGTGCCCTTCATGAACAGCAGCACGTCGTTCTTGCCGATCGTCTCGCGGATGCGGCCGAACACTTCGGGTTCGCTCATGGCTGATCTCCTTTGACTGTAAATATAGGGCCGTCAGCGCCGTTGCGCCATGGTCGTCAACTTGAGCGCATGCAGGACACCCCCCATGCGACCGCCTAGCGCCTGGTAGACCATCTGGTGCTGCTGGATCTTGCTCTTGCCGGAAAAGGCCGGCGAGATGACCGTCGCGGCCCAATGGTCGCCGTCGCCGGCGAGGTCCTGCATTTCGACCTCGGCGTCGGGGATGCCGCCCTTGATCAGGGCAACGATATCGTCGGCGGCCATCGGCATGTGCTTGTTTTCCTGTGTTATTCCGAGGCGTTCATATAGGTCGGCAGCCAGCCCTCGTGAGCCGTCCTGATGTCGCTGAGCTTGAGCGACACCAGCCCCTTCACGACCAGCGAGCTGCCGCCCGAGTAGCCGAGCAAGAGCGCCGACACACCGGCCTGCCGGGCATCGGCCAGTACCTCTTCGGGCGAGCCCGAGGCGATGAGATAGCGGGCTTGATCCTCGCCATACAAAAATGCGTGCGAGGCAATCCCTGTTCCGGACGGCAGGGCGACCTCGAGACCGGTGCCGCCGGCGAGGCACATCTCGGCCAGGCCGACCAGCAGACCGCCGTCCGACAGGTCGTGGCAGGCCGCTACCCGGCGACGGTCGATCTGTCCGCGCACGAAGTCGCCGTTCTTGCGCTCAAGCGCGAGGTCGACCGGCGGGGGTGCGCCCTCCTCGCGGCCGCAGGCCTCGCGCAGGTAGAGCGACTGGCCGAGCCAGCCCGTCGTCTCGCCGATCAGCACGATGCCGAGGCCGGCCTGCGACAGGCGTGAGCCGACGGCCTTGGCGATGTCGTCGATGACGCCCACCGCGCCGATCGTCGGCGTCGGCAGGATCGGCTTGCCCTCGGTCTCGTTGTAGAGCGAGACGTTGCCCGACACGACGGGGAAGTCGAGAACCTTGCACGCTTCGGCCATGCCCATGATGGCACCGGCGAACTGGCCCATGATCTCGGGCTTCTGCGGATTGCCGAAGTTCATGTTGTCGGTGACGGCGAGCGGCCGGGCACCGGTGGCCGTGATGTTGCGCCAGGCTTCGGCCACGGCCTGCCGTCCTCCCGTCTCCGGGTGGGCCTGCACGTAACGCGGCGTGCAGTCGGAGGTCATGGCAAGTCCCTTGTGGGTCGCGCCGTGGCCGTTCTTGGGCACCCGCACCAGCGCCGCGTCGCCGTCCTGCGGCCGGATCGCCGTATTGCCCATGATCAGGTGATCGTACTGGTGCCAGATCCACGCCTTGCTCGCGAGATCCGGGCAGCTCATCAGCGCCAGCAGCGAAGCGTTCCAGTCG
Source organism: uncultured Reyranella sp. (assembly GCA_964533955.1). GTDB lineage: Bacteria > Pseudomonadota > Alphaproteobacteria > Reyranellales > Reyranellaceae > Reyranella. The sequence goes on from CAZHQA010000013.1 coordinate 36,461, forward strand.
CCAAACGATCTGTCCGGCGCCGCAACGCTCGCAGCCTCGACGACCGGCGGCAACGGAGTGAGCGTCCACGGCCGCTCATAGACCGGCGCCTCGGTGACCAGCGGCGGAATCGGGATGTTGCCGACCACGTCGCCGTGCCAAGTCAGCACCATGCGCTCGGTGTCGGTCAGCCGGCCGATGACGGCGAAGTCGAGCTCCCACTTGTCGAAGATGCGGCGTGCCAGCTCCTCCCGGCCGGGCTTCAGCACGATGAGCATGCGCTCCTGGCTTTCCGACAGCATGAGTTCGTAGGGATTCATGCCGGTCTCGCGCATCGGCACCTTGTCGAGCTCGACCACGACGCCCAGGCCGCCCTTGGCGGCCATCTCGAACGAGGAGGAGGTGAGGCCCGCCGCGCCCATGTCCTGGATGGCGACGATCGCATCGGTCTCCATCAGCTCGAGGCAGGCTTCGAGCAGGAGCTTCTCGACGAACGGGTCACCGACTTGCACGGTCGGCCGCTTCTCTTCGCTGTTCTCGTCGAATTCGGCCGACGCCATGGTGGCGCCGTGAATGCCGTCCCGCCCGGTCTTGGAGCCGACATAGACCAGCGGATTTCCGACGCCGGCGGCAGCCGCATAGAAGATGCGGTCGGCCGGCGCGATGCCCACGGTCATGGCATTGACCAGGATGTTGCCGTTGTAGGCGGCGTGGAAGTTGGTCTCGCCACCCACCGTCGGGATGCCCATGCAGTTGCCGTAGCCGCCGATGCCGGCCACCACGCCCGACACGAGATGGCGGGTCTTGGGATGCC
>CAZHQA010000014.1:0-28307 GCA_964533955.1 uncultured Reyranella sp.
CCTTCAAATCGCTCCCAGATACACTCCACTCAAACGTTCTTCAGCAAACTGCTAGGCTTGTCCGGCGTCTCCTGCGGCCCCCGCGCTTTCGGGGTCCGGGTCCTCATCGATCGACCAGTGTCGCATTAAACGCATTTCGTGTCAATTGTTTATACGATTGTCGATGTTCGATTTCGCAGGGTCACCACTCTCTAGGTCTTCCACCCGATTCCCGCTACACTGGCCGGGCAGCAGCTGATGCAAGGGAGCAGGTCAATGACTGTGCAAACCAAAGGCCGCATCCGTCACGTGGCCCTCAGCGTAAAGGACCCTTGGGAAACCGCCGAGTTCTACAAGCAGGCCGTCGGCCTGCAGGAGGTCATGGAACTTGACGGCCCGCTGGCCGAAGGCGTGTTCATGACGGACGGCGTGGTCAACCTCGCGATCCTCCACTTCAAGAGCGACGAGGCCTCACAGGGCACCGGCGTGGACTTCGTCGGCATTCACCATATCGGCTTCTGGGTCGACGACGTGGTCGAACAGGGCAAGATCGCGCGCAACGTCGGCGCGACCTGGATCATGGGCGATCCGAACAACCCGGACGGCTACGAGGTCAAGCACACCGACCTCAACGGCATCATCTTCGATATCGCTGCGCACGGCTGGGCCGGCTCGCAGAAGGACCCGGGAGCAGAGGGCAACGTCGCGCACTCAAATCCGCAGCGGCGATTGGCGAAATTCGACGAACGGCGCGCACGGGCGCATGCGAAGTTTGCTGCAATGCGCGGCAAGAAGGTCCCCGCGGCCGCATAGCGGCACAGCGCCAGTCGTCACCGTCGTTTGACGGTGATGCCGGCGGCCTCGCGATCCCAGGTCTGGCCGGTGATGCCGCGTTCGCGGAGCTTGTACTTCTGGATCTTGCCGTTTTCCGTGGTCGGCAGGATCTCGGCGAACTCGAGGAATCGCGGCACGGCGAAGTAAGGCATGCGCGTCTCGCAAAAACGGATGATCGCCACCTCGTCGAGGGTGCTGCCGGGCTGACGGACGATAGCCGCCATCACCTCGTCTTCGGCCAGTTCGGAACGCACGGGGTAGGCCGCTGCGGTGGCGATCTCGGGATGGCTCAACAGGACCTGCTCGACCTCGAAGGATGAGATGTTCTCGCCACGGCGGCGAATCGCGTCCTTCAGCCGGTCGACGAATTTGAAGTAGCCGTCGGGCTCGCGGATAACGCGGTCGCCGGTGTGGAACCAGAGGTTCCGCCACGCCTCGACTGTCTTCTCCGGCGTGCCGAAATAGCCCGTGGCAAAAGCGAAGGGCGCCTCCGCGCGCAGCGTCAGCTCGCCAGGCGTGCCGTCTGGAACTTCGTTGTCCTCCTCGTCGACCACCCGGGCGCAAAATCCTTCGAAGATGCGGCCCATGGTGCCGGGCCGGGCCTCGCCGATTGCAATGCCGATCACGAAATTGGTCTCGGTGGAGCCGTAGCCGTCGAGCAGCGCGATGCCGGTGCGCCGGCTGAACTCGGCATGAAAGTGGCCGGGCACGCCCGGTGCCAGCGCGATACGCACGCGGTGCCCACTCTCCTCGGCCGACGGCGGCCGCGACAGCAGGATGGGCACCATGGCGCCGAGCAGATACGTCACGGTCGCCTGGCGCGCCCCAAGCGTCGCGAAGAAGCCCGAAGCCGAGAACCGGCTTTCGAAGATCGCGGTGGCACCCGTGATCAGCGCCTGGAAGAAAGTGTTGAGTGCGTTGGTATGAAAGAGCGGCAGCGGCGTGCACAGAACGTCGTCTTCGGCGACACCAAGCAGATGAGCGGTGTTGACACCCCACCAGAAGAACTGTGCATGCGGGCAGCATACGCCCTTCGACGGACCTGTCGTGCCGGAGGTGTAGAGGATCGCGAGCGTGTCGCTGGGCCGGACCGTGGCCGCGGCCACCGGGTCGCCGAGGGCGGGCAAGGAGCGGTCGATCACCCACGTCATTTCGACCTTCAGGGTCTCAAGCCCGACATGCTCGAGGGCTCCCATGAGAGCCTCCTCGATCACCATCAGCCGCGCCCCCGAGTTTTCAAGGATGTGCCTGAGCTGCAGGCCGCGCGAAGCCGTGTTGATCGGCACCAGTATGGCTCCGAGCCACGCAACGCCCAGGAAGATCTCGATGAATTCGGGCCGGTTCTCGCACATCAACGCGACGCGATCGCCCTGTTTGATGCCGGCGGCTTGCAAGCGCCCGGCTGACCGCGCGGCCAACGCGGCAGCCTCGGCAAAGGTCCAGGCCTTCGCGCCCGACTGCACAAGCTTCCTGGCGCCGAACTTCTTCGCCTGAGCCTGCAGCATGACGGCCACGCTGCGCTCTGCAGGCGCAAACAGGCGGCCAGCGTCGAGCGGTTCTCGTCCCATCACAACCTCATCGTCAAAGGACGGGCGGGCGTACCAGCCCCAGGCCACGCAGCAAGGATGCGAAGGCGCCCAGCCGCTCGAGGCGATGGGCTTCGAGATCGAGCTTGTCGTAGTCGAGGAACCCGCGTCCCGTCTTCATGCCGATATGTCCCTCCCGCATGTTGCGTTCGACGATCTCGGGCGCGGCATAGCGCTCGCTGCCGAGCGCCGTCGTGAGATAGCGACTGGCGTAGTAGAGGATGTCGCCGCCGCCCCAGTCGATGAATTCCAGCAACCCCAGCACGGCAAAGCGCAGTCCGAAGCCGTACTTGACCGCCTTGTCGATCTCCTCGGCCGAGGCGACGCCCTCTTCGACCATGCGCGCCGCCTCGTTCATGGCGAGCGCCTGGATGCGCGGCACGATGTATCCCGGCCGAGCGGCGCACAGCACGGTCACCTTGCCGATGCCCTCGAGAAAGGAGCGCAACTCCTGCACCACCTCGGGCCGAGTCTCCTTGCCCGGCGACAGCTCGACCAGCGGCATCAGGTAGGGCGGATTGAGCCAATGTGCATTCAGGAACCGCCCACGATGCTCGATCGCACTGGCGAGGTCGTCGACCAGGATGGTCGAGGTCGTCGAAGCGATGATGGGCCTGGGGCCGGCGAGCCGCGAGGTCACCGCCAGCACTTCCCGCTTCTGCTCCAGTACTTCCGGCACCCCCTCGAAGATGAAGTCCGCGGCAGGCAGCACCGACGCTGCTTCGTCTTCCGGTACGACACGCACGCGCCCGGCGATCGGCCCCGCAGCTTGCGGCGGAAACAAGCCGAGGCGTGCCAACATCTCGACGGTCTTGGAGACCTCGCCGCTCGCCTGTTCGGCCAGGCGGGCAAAGTCCCCGGAGTCTCGCTTCTTCATATCCACGAGCGCCACGTCGTGGCCGGCATAGGCGAAGACCACGGCCAATCCGCGCCCCATGCGGCCTGCCCCGACCAACGCGATCATCGAAATCCCTCGTGCAGGAGCTTCTGAAGGCCTGCGCAATCGAGCCCGCCCAGCCCCAGGCTCGCCAGGGTGCGTCCGGTCTTTCCGAAGTCCTCGCCGCATATTGCGCCGCCGATTGCCAGAAACGCATCGACCAGGGGTGTGGCAACGCCGGCCAGCCGGCCCACCGACGCAAAGAAGGACAGGCCGATCCGCGTGTCCTCGAGCATGTAGCGATGGCGTGTGAGCACGATGTGCTCGCGCCAGTCACCCGAATCGGTCAGCTTCTCGTGCGAGCCACGACCATACATCCATTCCGGTCCGGCCGAGGCGTAGTGATCGGCGAGAGGAAAATGCGGCGCGCGGTAGCCCAGCGCCTCACGTATGGCGACGCGCTCGCTGTCCAGTGCATCGGTGACACGGCGAATGGAAGGCTGCGTTCCCTCCTTGTGAATGTCCCATTTTTCAAAGTGCTCCAGCGGCCCCGCATTCATCACGATCAACGGTGGATGGATGATGGGCCCGGCATTCATGAGCGCGCCCGACAACACATCGCCGCACGGCTCGATGGCACCCGGAAAGGCCTGGCCGACGACGGCCAGCGCGTGATCCGCCAGGCTGAGCGGGAAGACGCCGGTCGGCAGGTGCTTGCCCCGCGCAGAGATCTGCACCTCGTGAGGCCCATGCTTGCGCGTCAGCCAGGGCAGGGTGCCGGTCTCGGCAAAAGCAACGCGCGCCTTGCCTCCGGCCTGCCAGGCGGCCCCCGCAAACAGGAGCGAGCCGAAGGTACCTGGCGGCAGGAACACCACTTGGCCGTCCGTCAGGTGCGGCGCGAGCAGGTTCGCGATGTCGGCCTGCGCGAATGCAGGTGTCGGGCAAACGACGAGCTCGACGCCACGGACGGCCTCTCCGATGTCGGATGTGACCAGCGCCAGCTCCGCCTCGTGCCTGCCGCGGAAATCCTTGACCAGGACGGCACAGCCCGCGCTGCGATGCTCACGGACCGCCCCGATATCGCGCCGCCACAGGCGCACCTCGTGGCGGGCCAGGGCGAAATCGCCCGCTGCCGCAAAGGAACCGTTGCCGCCGCCCAGAACAGCGATCTTCACGTCTCAGGCCTTGCCGTGGAGGTCGATATTGCGCTGAAGCAGCGTCAGATTCTGCAACAGCTCCGACTGCGCCTGCGAGCTCAGCTCGCCCAGGATCGACACCACCCATTCCTCGTGGCGCCGCGCCATGCGCAGGAAGCTCTCGCGGCCCTTGCGCGTCAGCCGCACAATCATGCTGCGGCGGTCCTTGGGGTCCTCGCGGCGCGTGACCAGGCCGACGCCGGCGAGCTTGTCGACCAGGCCGGTGATGGCGCCATTGGATACGATCAGCCGCCGTGACAGTTCGGACATGGTGAGGCCGTCGGGAAAACGCTCGAGCTGGGACATCACATCGAAGCGAGCCATCGAAGTCTTGAATTCCTTGCGCAGGCGCTGGCTCAGGATGCTTTCCATCCGCATCGAGCAGCTGATCATGCGCAGCCACAGCCGCAGCTCGAGATGATCCCTGTCCTCGCCGGTTCCGTCGCCGTTCACGCGAATGCGGGCCCTCGACGTCGCCGGCCTGCTGATGAGATCAGTCATGGCAACATCCTTCAGATGACGAGAGTGCCGACGCTGGCACCGCCACAGACATAGAGAACCTGGCCGGTGACGAACGAGGACTCGGCAGACGCGAAGAACAGCACGGCGTTGGCGACATCCTCGGGCCTGCCGAGGCGCTTGACCGGAATCGCGTTGGCCAGTGCCGTCTCGCGCTCGCTGCCCGCCGGCACTATTTCGTGAAACATGTGAGTGCCCTGAATGGGACCGGGCGCGACCATGTTGACGGTAATGCCGTGCGACGCCAATTCGAGCGCCCACGTGCGCCCCATGCCGATAATACCCGCCTTGGTGGCCGAATAGGCGGTGCGCCCCTGTGCGCCGAGCGCCGCACGCGAGGAGATGAGGACGACACGGCCAAAGCTCGCCTGCTTCATGGCGGGCAAGGCCGCCGACAGCAGGGTCAATGCCGAGGCGAGGTGAAGCTGCGCGAGGGCCGCGATGTCACCGGTTGTCACCTGCTCGACAGGATTGGGCCGGATCACTCCGGCATTGTGCACGATGTGGCTGATCCGATGATCACGGGCGATCTCTTGGGCAGCAGCTTTCGTTGCCTCGTCGTCCAGCAGGTCGACCGCGCGGCTCTCCAGACGCGGATGCGACCACCGGGGCTTGTCCAGCGCGAGCGAGATGACGCGGTAGCCGCGATCGAGCATCCCCTGCGCAATCGCGGCGCCGATGCCGCCGCTTGCGCCCGTGACGACGGCCGTCGGAACGTCGCTCATGAGCGCGGCACCAGGGCGAGCACACGCAGCGGGCTGCCCGAGCCACGGCGAATCTTCAACGGCGCCGCAACGACAATCGACCCGGTCGGCGGCAGGCGATCGAGATTGGCAAGACATTGCAGGCCATAGCGGCCCTTGCCGTGCATATAGTAGTGCGCGGGATAGGGTGGATTGAAATGAAACGCCTGGCCCGCATCGGTGCCGATCGTTTCGGTGCCCAGTCCATGTACGTCACGCTCCTCGACCAGGAAACGCACGACCTCGGGGCACGGGCCTGGCGAATGCTGGCCGTCCTCGCGCATGTTCACGTAATCGCGGCCGCTGCGCTTGTACCAGTCGGTGCGCAGCAGCACCCAGCTACGAGGAGGAATGCGGCCATACTGTCTTTCCCAGGCGAGCACGTCGGCGACGGTGAGCTCATAGTCGGCATCGGCGGCGGACTGCGTCGAAATATCGATTACCGCCGCCGGCGCGATGAAATTGCGGGGCGGTATCGTGTCGACGGAATTGTTGGGCAGATCCTTGCCGGAGATCCAATGCACCGGCGCGTCGAAGTGGGTGCCGGTATGCTCGCCCATGGAGAAGTTGTTCCAATACCAGGCCGACCCACGCTCGTCGTAACGCGACACCTCCTCCATTCGGAAAGGCGCGCACTGGCCAAGCTCGGGCGGCATGACGATGGTGGGAAATTCGGGCGTCAGCGTATGGGTGAGATCGACGACTTCGATTTCGCCGGAGGCGATCGCACCAGCGAAGGCCAGGAGGTCGGGACTGGTCATTTCCTGCTCCTGCTCATGAACCGAGTTCCCGTTCGAGCGCCTTTGGATTTACGGCGAGCCGGGCACGGATATCCTCGGCAATGTCGCCCACGAAAACGTCCTCCAGACCCTGCTGCAGGGCGCGTACGGTCGCCCTGGCGAGGGCCGACGGCGCGACCTTCGGCGGCGGCACGGCCTGGTACCACTCGGTCTCGAGCGGACCGAAGAAGACGTTCACCACCTTTACTCCGCCCGGCCGCAGCTCGGCGCGCAGTGACTGCGCGGCCGAAAGGCAGGCGGCCTCGGTCGCCGAAAAGGCGCCGTAGGCCGGCCAGTTTGCCAGCGCATAAACTGACAGGAGATTCACGAACGCCGCCGCGGAATTGACGCCATCGGCACCGCGTGCCCGCAGCACCGGACCGAATGCCTGGGCAAGGCGCGTCAGGCCGAAATAGCGCACCTCCAGCTCCTCGCGGGCCACGGTTAGGCCCTTGCGCTCGATGATGCCGCCGGTACGCACGTGCTCGGCGGTATTGATGAGGATGTCGACGCGGGGCGCGAATTCGCCGGCGCACTCATTGACCGAGATGGTGTCGGTCATGTCGAGCGCCACGATCTCGACCCGCTCGAGCTTGCGCAGCCTGTCCTCGCCGGCGAACGGCTTCCACGGATCGGCGATGCCGACAAAGACGATGCTCGCGCCGGCCTCGGACAGCGCCTCGGCCAGGGCCTGGCCCACGGCCGTGCGGCCGTCCGTGATCAGCACCCGGCGGAACTTGGGATCGCAGGTGAGCTCGCGCCACTGCGGGTCGTCTTGCATGTTGGGTGTGTCCTCCGCAGGCAGAGCGATCGCGATCGCCTGTCCCGATTTGTCGAGCTTGAGCTCGAGCCGCGTGCGCTGTCCTTCGCTCAGATCGCCATGGAGGTGAGCCACGATCGAGGGGCCGGCGTCGAGCTGCACCGTCCCGATGCGCCAGGGCATGCGTTCGCGGAAATAGACGTCGGTCGAGGTACGGATGGTGGTTTCCGCGAGCAGCGTGCCGCGATCGTCAACGTCCTTGAACGGCAGGCGCGGCGAGAGGCAGCGTGGACAGGCGTCACGCGGCGGATAGATCACCGCTGCACAGTCGTCGCAGACCTGCAGCCTGAAACGACCTTCGGCCGCTGCAGCGGTCAGCCCAAGCGCGGTCCGGCTGCGCACGCCCTGCGGCAGCATCGGCACACGCGTTTTCTTGAGCGGGTTCTTTCGCTTGGGCCTGGCGAGCGGCTCGGTCATGCCGTACCCCCTGCCAACAGCGCAGCACCGCTTGCCAGGCCACGATCGTAGTTGATCATGCCGAAGCCCGAGGCCAGGCCGACCAAGGCATCAGGCACTGCCGTGCCGAGGGCTTCGCCGGTGAGTTGCCGCACTGTCTCGACCAGACCGAGAAATCCGCCGGCGGCGCCCGCCTGGCCGACCGAAAGTTGGCCGCCCGAGGTGTTGTGCGGGAAGCTGCCGTCGGCCGTCAGCGTGTGGGAGCGCACGAACTCGGGCCCTTCGCCCTTGGCGCAGAATCCGAGATCCTCGATCTGCATCATGCAGATCACAGGATAGTCGTCGTAGGTCTGCACGAAGTCGACGTCGTCTGCCGTGACGCCCGCCATGGCGTAGAACTCGGCGATATCGAGTGCCCAGCCGCCGCGATACTGGATGGGATCCTCGGGGAAGGCATTGTGCCGTTCGATCGTAGCGAGCAGCCGTGCGGCCGGCAGGCCGAGCGAACGCGCCCTGTCCTCGCGGCAAACCAGAAAAGCCTCCGCGCCAGCGCAGGGCATGACGCAATCGAAGAGGTGAATGGGGTCGGAAATCGCCCGTGCGCCGAGGTACTCGTCCAGCGTCAGCTTCTTCTTCATCAAGGCGTACGGAAACTTCAGCGCATTGTCGCGCTGGGCGACGCAGATCTTGCCAAAATCCTCGCGCGTGGCGCCGTAGTGCTTCATGTAGTTCCGCGTGATCAGGGCAAAGCTCGCGTTCGGTCCTCCCGACCCGTAAGGGTAGACGGCGTCCTGTGCGAAGCGCGAGAAGGTCGACAGCATGCGTCGGAAGGAATCGACCTGATTGGTATCGCCCGCGACGCAGACCACGAACTCCGCATCGCCACACTGCACGGCCCGCGCCGCCCTCCGCAGCGCCACCACGCCGCTCGCGCCGCCCAACGGCACATGATCCAGCCAGCGCGGGCTCAGCCCCAGGTGCTGCGTCAAGCCGATCGCGGTATCCGGGCCGACCGTGAAGCTCGATAGCGACAGTCCATCGATGTCGGCGCTCTTCAGCCCGGCCCCCTGGATCACTCCGTGAACGGCGCGGCCGACCCACCAGTGCGCCGTATTGGTCGAGTAGCGCCTGTAGGGGACCGTGACCGGAACGGTGACGACGACGCCGTCATAAGGCTGTCTTGCCATGGCGTGCCCGGTCACACGAACAGCTGGATGCTGCCCAGCGCAGCATCGCAGTTGACGAGGTCGACGCGCTTCAGCCGGATCCTGAGCGCACCGTCGACCAGAGTGAGATGGTGGGTTGCCCAGGCGGCGTAGAGTGTCTGCTGGTCGGCGCGGCTTTCGACATAGTGCACCGGGGTCCAGGTCACATAGCGCCGCCCCTCGTCGTCGCGCGCGTCGACCTGCGGCGTCTGCAGCACGTGATGGCAGCGGCTCCTGGGACTCTGGCTATAGGTGGTCTTGCCCTTCAGCCGATCGATGCGGATCTTGAGCAGGAGCTTGTCTTCGTACATCAGCGAAGTGGTGAGCTTCGGATCGCTCTGGCCCCATTCGACTGGCATCCAATAGTGCCCGTCGTCGGCGAACAGATCGAGCCAGTCGTCGAGCCGCTGCTGGTCGAGCAGCCGTGCTTCGTGCAGCACGAAATCGACCAGTTGCTGGTCTGTGGGAATGGCGCTCATGGCGGTTTATGCGCCCATGGTCATGAATTTGGCCCAGGCCCGGAACTGATTGCGCATCTGCCATTCCGAGGTTCCATCGGTCACGACATTGCGCTGGCCGGGTTCGTCGGCCGAATAGAGGCGTTGGATGTCGACCCACTCGTTGCCATCGCTGGCGAGACCAGCCTGGGCACGCTCGTAGATCTCGAGATCGTCGTGGCCAACGACTGAAGTCGGCGCGTTGATGAGCCGATTGTACATCACCGTGCGCTCGAGCAGCATGTCGGGGGCGCCGATCAGTCGAAACGTCCAGCTTTCAACCAGCGTCCTGTTGGCGGCAATGGGCTTGAAGAGGCGCAGCAGCTGGATCGGGCCCTTCAGCATCACATTGGGGAAGTAGACGGTGTTATGGCGGTTCTCGTCGAGGATCTCCTTCGCGCGCTTCTCGCCGTAGGCGGCAGTCATCTGCTCGAAATAGCCGGGTACGGCCGAGTAGTCGGAATGGATCGAATGCGACACGCCGGTATGGCCATGGCCGTTGTCCCAGACGCGGATGCCCATGGACTGGAAGAACTCGTACGAGCTCATGAACGGCGCATAGATCTCCACCGCCATCGGCTTCCTGGTACCGGGCGGTGCATTCTTCCAGACATCGATCGCCGTACCGGCCGACGATTGATGCGCGATCATGGGATGGCAGGTGTCGGTCTGGTTCTCGACCAGCATCTTCCAGTTGCAGCCGTGCATGTAGCGCAGCACCCCGCCCGCTACCTCGAGCTTTCCCACTGGCGAGCGATCGATCATGTTGTCCAGGCTCGTCAGCGCCTCGCCGAAGAATTCGTCGAAGCCCGGCCCCACGTCGCTCAGCTTGCCGAACACGAAGCCGCGGTAGTTGTGCACGTGCCGCACAGGCGTCATGCCGCGCGCCGCATGGCCCTCCGAGAAGTTCGTCCCGTCATACCCGCTCTTCAGCGGAACGCCGGCCAGGCTGCCGTCAAGGCGGAACGTCCAGGCATGATAGGGACAGCGGAAGAAGCGTCCGGTATTGCCGCAGGCCTGGCCGGTAATGCGCGTGCCTTTGTGCGGGCAACGATTGTGCAGCACCTTGATGCTGTCGGGCGTGTCGCGGACCATGATGACGGGTTGGGTGCCGATCGAGGTGGCGTAGTAGTCGCCTACCTGCGGGGTCTGGCTCTCATGGCCGACGTAGATCCAGGTGTTGGCGAAGAGGCGTTCCATCTCGAGCTCGAACACCTCCTGGTCGAGATAAACGTCGCGATGAACTTCGGTCTCGCGCACGAGAGAAGAGATGGCCTGCCGGTTGCCGCGGTACTTGTTCATAGGAAGCTCTCGACTGTCTTGATGGCGTCGCCGAGCGCATTTCCCTCGGCGTCGGCGAGGGCGGCTTCGCGGAGCCGCCGCACCCAATCGGCGGCGTCAGGCCGGCCCTCGAGCCGCCGCGCCGTCGCCATCAGCCGCGAGAACCTGCCCTCGCCGCGATCGTGCGTGTCCGAATAGCCCTTGATCAGCCGACGCGCCTCGAGGAGCTCGACGCCAAGCGCCGGATCGCTCCGCGCAGCCGCCAGCGCCTGATCGAGCCAGGCCTGCAGGTGCGCCGTCTCGCGCTGGTGGCGCAGCGTGCCGCGCCGGAAGCGCCGTGCACCGGCCAGGGCATAAAGAACAAGGAACCAGCGGATCGTGCCTGTGTTCACGCGCCGGCCTCGATCGACCAGCCGCCGCAGCGTAGCCATAAGACGCGGGCTCGCTTCGATCCACCGGCCGAGACCCTCCGGCAGCGTGCCGCAGACCTCCTCCATGCGCGGATGCATGAACTCCGTGGCATAGACGATCTGGTCGGGACGCGCCGCCACTTCGGAGCGCACGCGAGCGAACCTGCTGCCCCGAGTCTTGAGATCGGCGACGCGGATTACGTCGTCATAGGCCATGGCCCGCGCGATCTGCTTGGCTGCCGCCACAAGCACGCTGTCGTCTATGGCGGCAAAAGGTCTTAGGCGGTCGAGATACTCGCCGCCGTAGGCCACGTCCTGGAAATCCACGACACGGGACAGCCCGGCTGCGATCATGCCGTGCGCCTGTGCCGGAAACTGACTGCGGGCGCGTTCCACCAAGGCGTCGAAGCCGGCATGGCCGATCGGCTGCAGCGTGGGAAAGCGCTTTAGTGCTGCGCCGCCGAGGGGCGGCGGGGCGGGTGTCGGAGCTCGCAGCTCCGCGGCCGCCGCATCATGGGCACGCCCGAAGGCGCGCAGGCTCGCCTCGACGCCGAGGCCCGCGTCGCGGATGGCGGACTCGTACGCCTCGCGCGGAAACGGCAAGGCGCCCGATCCCGCCAGCGCGCCGAACAGCGCCGCCGAGATCACGCTTTCGCTCTCCTCGGCGATCGCCGCCATGTCGAAGGCGATGAACTGCCTGGAAGTGGCGCGCGCCGCCTCGTAGACCTTCGCGGGATCGCCGGCACCGTCGCCCGGGACGACCTTCTCGCTCACGGCGTAGGCGCGATGCGACGAGGCGATCAGCGTCGTGCGGTCGGGCGACACCAGCCCGCGCTGCATGGCGCGGCCCGCCTCCATCAACTCGGCGCCGATCACGATATCGACCTCGCCCGGCACCGGCATCAGCGACAGCACCGGCCGGCGCCCGGAGCCGTCGGCCTCGATGATCTCGACGTAGTAGACGGTGGCGCCGGTGCGCTGGGCGACACCCGGCACAGAGGTCGCCTGCACCAGCCAGCCCTGACGCTCGGCCAGCGCCACGATCCAGTCGACCACCACTCCGCCGCCCTGGCCGCCCATCGCCATGACCGCGATGGCGATCGGCCGACGCGTGTCGAGGCGCGGCACAGGAGCGGTGTCTGAAATGCGCGCGTCCATCCCGGACCTAGGCCAATTGCAGCCGGCGCCGGGCGCGCCAGCGCTGCAGCGCACCGATGACGGCGCCGCGCACCCTCGCCAGCAGGCGATCCCAGCCGCTGGGGTTGATGACGATATCGGCGCGATAGAAGGAGGGGCAGAGCACGGCGGCCTCGGCGACCTCGCCGCAATTGCCGCATCCGACGCAGGAATTGTCGATGGCGGCCACCGGATCGTCCTTCAGCGGATCGGCGGTCTGCTTGACCGATAGCGACGGGCAGCCTGAGAGGCGAATGCAGGCGTGATCGCCCGAGCACACGTCCTCATCGACGCCGAAGCGCTGGCGCACCACGCGCTGGCCGGCCTTCACCGCCTTGGCGAACAGCGGCCGCTCTCGCCGCTGTCGATTCAGCATGCATTCCGACGAGGCGACGATGACCTTAGGTCCCGGTTCTCGGCTGGTCAGCGCTTCCTTCAGCGTGTCGCGCAGCCGCGCCACATCATAGGTGCGGTCGATCTGGCGGACCCAGTCGACTCCCATGCCCTTCACCGCCGCCGAGATCGGATGCTTGGTCGAGCGCGAGCGATTGGACGCCCGCGACGACAGCAGGTCCTGGCCGCCGGTCGCCGCGGAATAGTGATTGTCGACGATCATCACCACGCCGTCGCTCTTGTTGTAGACGGCGTTGCCGATCCCCGAGGTGAGACCGTTGTGCCAGAAGCCGCCGTCGCCCAGCATCGCGATCGAGCGCTTGCCGGCCTTGACGTTGAACGCCGAGGCTGAGGCCGGCCCCAGGCCGTAGCCCATGGTGGTCGTGCCGATGTTGAAGGGCGGCATGATCGAGAACAGATGGCAGCCGATGTCGGCCGCCACGTGATGGGGACCCAGTTCGCGCTCGACCAGCTTCATGGCGGCGAAGATCGGCCGCTCCGGGCAACCGGTGCAGAAACCGGGCGGACGCGGCGGCACGACCTCGGCAAGCGCCCGAGCGTGCTTTTCTTCCAGGGCAGGCGGCGCATTGGAGGCGCGTACCGCAGGCGCCAGCATGTCCGGGATCCACCGCCGCACGAAGGCGCCGATCGCCTCGCCCATCACCGCAGCGGTGTATTCGCCCGCCATCGGAAACAGGTCCTTGCCCGACAGCGGCGTGCCGACTCCGGCCTGCCGCAGAATCTTCGAAAGCGCCTGCTCGATGAAGTCGGGTTGACCCTCCTCCGCCAGCAGTACCGCCCGTTTGCCGCGGCAGAAATCGACGACCTCGTCGGGCACCAGCGGATAGGTGACGTTCAGGACATAGAGCGGAATGCGGCTCGTGCCCCAGACGTCGGCCAGACCGAGACCCTGGAGCGCGCGCAGGACGCCGTTGTACATGCCGCCCTGAAGGATGATGCCGACGTCAGCAATATCGCCCGGCATGAGCTCGTTCAGCCCACGCTCCTCGATGAACTTGACGGCGGCCGGCCAGCGCTTTTCGATCTTGTCCCTCTCGTGGACATAGGACGCAGGTGGGAGCACGACCCGATTGGTGTCCCGCCGCGGCGATTCGAGAGCCTCTTTCACGCTCATCGTCGGCCGCTTGTTGTCCTTGGTGCGGACGCTGCCGCGCACATGGCAGGCGCGGATGCGCACCTCGAGCATGACCGGTGTGTTCGACGCCTCCGAGAGCTCGAAGCCCAGCTCGACGGAACGCACAATGCTCTCGAGGTTGGGGCGCGGATCGAGCAGCCAGATCTGCGACTTCATCGCGAACGCGTGGCTGCGCTCCTGCATGATCGACGAGCCCTCGCCGTAGTCCTCGCCGACGATCACCATGGCGCCGCCAGTGACGCCGCCCGACGCCAGGTTCGCCAACGCGTCGGAGGCCACGTTGACTCCGACCGGTCCCTTGAAAGTGACGGCGCCGCGAATCGGGTACATGACCGAGGCGGCAAGCGTCGCCGCGGCCGCCGCTTCGCTGGCACTCGATTCGAAATGCACGCCGAGCTCGCCCAGGATGTCCTGCGCGTCGGCCAACACGTCCATCAGATGGGAAATCGGCGCGCCCTGGTAGCCGGCAACGTAGCCGACGCCGGATTGCAGCAGCGCCTTGGTGATGGCGAGGATGCCCTCGCCATGGAACTCCTGTCCCTCGCCCAGCCTGAGGTCCTGCACTTCCTTGGCGAAAGATCGTTCGGCCATGGCGCATCCTGCTTGTAATTGCGAGATATTTAAGTTGTGAAACTTTTCTCTGTCAATCTGGCGACCGCTGAATCGGCCGCATTCCGCGGCGCACCGGGGCCAAAGCCCGCTCGATCGGCGCTTGACTCCCGTTTCGCAGAAACTTTAGGATTGAAATATCTCGGCGTGTCCGTCGTTGGGGGACGGGTTTTCATGGAGTTCCGCCTGATCGTCAGCCAGGAGCCGCGGCGTGACTGATGAACCGGTCGATGGCGGCGGCGAAGGCTTCCGGCATCTGATCGGGAAGCGGCACCATGCCGCCCTCGATCTCGACCAACTGGCTGCCGGCAATCGCCTCCGCAACCTTGGGTGCATGCGGATAGGCGTGCGGATCGGCCGTCGGTGCGATGACCAAGGTGGGACATCGAACCAACTTCAGCCGCGGTTCCATAACGTAGCGGCCGACCACCCGATGGCCCTCGACGGCACGCGGTCCTGCCTTCAGCGCGTCGATCATGAAGCGCTCCAGGAGGTCGGGCCGGCCCTGCGGGTAGAAGGGCTGCCGCATCGCCCACAAATCGAGCAGATGCCGGCCATCGACGTGGGTCGTGACCTCGTCGATCACGCGCTTGCCCGGCTCGGCCGCCCGCCTCGCGGCGTCGACATAGGGCGAGGCCGACAGAACGAGCGCCTCGACCCGCTCGGGATGCATTGCCGCCATCTCGACCGCGATGGCCGCACCCGTGTGATGACCGACGACGATCGCACTGGCATGCCCCAATGCGCGCAACACCCGATGCGCCGCGGCCGCCCACGCTTCGATCGAGTCGGTGCCCCATGACAGTGGTTCGGAATCACCGAAACCCACCGTATCCATGGCGATCGCACGATATTTGCGGGCGAGCAGCGGCAATACCTCACGGTACTCGTCCCACGACCGCGGGGTCTGGTGCAGCAGGAGGATTGGCCGTCCCGCCCCACAGGCGACGACATGCGCCCGGCCGGAAGGCAGGGCGACGAATAAGCGGTCAATGACAGGGGTCATCAGGGGGCCGGGACAAAAGGAGATGGCAATGAAGTCTAGCATCGCAGCGGCGGTCGTCGCCGCCTCTTTGGGAGTGGCGGGGGCGGCGCAAGCCCAGATCACCGTCGGATTCGTGACGTCACAGAGCGGACCGGGATCGTCGATCGGCGTCCTCTACGACCGCGGCATGAAGGCCGCCGCAGAATACGCCATGTCCGTCGGCAGCGAGAAGATAAGGCTCATTCAGCTCGATGACAGCTCCGATCCTTCGAACGCGACGCGCAATGCGCGAAAGCTCGTCGAGGAGAACAAGGTCGATCTGCTGATCGGCACCGCCACCGCGCCCTCGTCGATCGCCATGGTGGCGGTCGCCAACGAACTCAAGGTCCCGATGATCTCGATCTCGCCGATCACGGTGCCTGCGACGGAATCGGGCGACCGCTGGGCGATCGCCATGCCGCAACCGCCGAGCCTGATGGTCAAGGTCGTGGTCGACCGCATGAAGCGGGATGGGATCAAGAACTTCGCCTACATCGGCTTCTCCGACGCCTG
The DNA here is from genome assembly GCA_964533955.1 of uncultured Reyranella sp. Lineage (GTDB taxonomy): Bacteria > Pseudomonadota > Alphaproteobacteria > Reyranellales > Reyranellaceae > Reyranella. The sequence goes on from CAZHQA010000014.1 coordinate 15,994, forward strand.
GGGCGACCTGGTCTACAACGGCGCCCAGAAACCCGCCGAAGCCGATGGACTCAAGATCCTCACCAACGAGCGCTACGCGCGCACCGACACGTCCGTCACCGGGCAGGTCCTGAAGATGCTGGCAACGCACCCCGACGCGGTGCTGCTCGGAGGTTCGGCGACCCAGGGCGCGCTGCCGCCGCTGACCTTGACGGAACGCGGCTACAAGGGCCCGCTCTATGGAACACCGGCGCTTCTCAACGCGGATTTCATCCGCGTCGGCGGCAAGGCCGTCGAGGGCGTCCAGGTGTCGGCCGGCCCGGTGATCGTGGCCGAGCAGCTGCCCGATAGCCACTTCAGCAAGAAGATCTCGATGGACTTCCGCGCCGCCTACCAGAAGGCGAACGGCATGGCGACGACGGATGGCTTCTCGGCCTATTCCTTCGATGCCTGGCTCGTCTTCCTGGATGCAGCCAAGCGCGCCCTTGCCACCGCCAAACCGGGCACGCCGGAGTTCCGGGTGGCACTCAAGAACGCGATGTTCAGCACCAAGGACCTGGTGGGCACCCACGCGATCTACAACTTCAAGCCGGGCGAGAGCTACGGCGTGGATGAGAGGAGCCTTGTGCTGGTGCGGCTGGTCGGTGGCCAATGGAAGTACGAGCCCTGACGGCCGGGCGATGAATGGCGAGATAGCGGCGATCCTGGCGATGGACGGCATCGCCAGCGGGGCGATCTACGTGCTGATCGGCCTGGGTTTTGTCCTGATCTTTGCCGTCACGCGCGTGATTTTCGTTCCATTCGGCGATATCGCAGCCTTCACGGCTCTCGGCCTGGCCTCTCTGGAAGCCGGGAACCGGCCCGGCACCGTTGGCCTGGTGGCGGTTCTTGCCGTTCTGGCGACAGCGGTCGAAGCGTCGGCCCTCGTCCGGGCGCGCGCGCTCCGGCGGCTGCCGCGTGCCCTGTTCCTCTATCTCCTGCTGCCGCTCATTCCCGCGACAACTGTCTGGTTCGCTGCCGGCTCGAACTTGTCGATGCCCCTCCGAATCGGACTGGCGTTGGCGCTGGCGCTGCCGATTGCGCCGCTGCTCGACCGCATCGTCTTCCGACCGATCGCCGACGCCTCGGTGCTTCTGCTGCTGACTGTCGCCGTCGCCCTGCATTTTGCCCTGTCGGGCCTGGGCTTGCTGTTCTTTGGGCCGGAAGGGGTGCGCACCAAACCGCTCACCGAGGCGGTATTCGAGATCGCCGGCCTCACGGTCAACGCCCAGATGGTCTTGGTGGTGGCCGCTTCCGTCGTCTTCAGCGGGCTGCTGTTCCTGTTCTTCGAGTTCACGGTGCAGGGCAAGGCGCTGCGGGCAACAGCCATCAACCGCACCGGCGCGCGGCTGGTCGGCATCCGGCCTGCAAGCACGGCCGCCGTGGCCTATCTGTTGGCATCGCTGCTCGCCGGCATTTCGGGCGTACTGATCGCACCGGTAACGACGATCTTCTATGATTCAGGCTTCCTGATCGGCCTGAAGGCCTTCGTCGGTGCCATCATCGGCGCCATGACCAGCTATCCGGTGACCGCCCTCGGCGCTGTTCTGGTCGGTCTCCTGGAGAGTTTCGCGTCGTTCTGGCTGAGTGCCTACAAAGAGGTCGTCGTCTTCGGTCTGCTCATCCCGGTCCTGCTCTGGCGATCGCTCAGCCTCGTCACCAGCGAGGAGGAAGAGGCCGAGGAATGACCGGGCCGCAGTTCCGCCTCGCCTGCCTGGCTGCGGTCGCTCTGATCGCGCTTGCCCCCAACCTGCTCAGCCCCTTCAGCATCACGCTCCTGAACTACATCGGCATATACGCGCTCGCGGTCCTGGGCCTGGTGCTGCTCTCGGGCATCGGCGGCATGCTCTCGTTTGGCCAGGCGGCCTTCGTCGGCATCGCCGCCTATGCCAGCGCGTGGCTCACCACGCAGATGGGCTGTTCTCCGTGGCTCGGCCTCGTCGCGGGACTCGTGCTCACGGGCCTCGTCGCCGCCATTCTCGGAGCGGTCACGCTGCGCCTCGGGGGCCATTTCCTGTCGCTGAGCACCATCGCCTGGGGGCTCGCGACCTATTTCCTGTTCGGCAACCTGCCCATGCTCGGACAGTTCAACGGCATCCCGGATGTGCCGGCCATTTCGATCGGGCAATACGCGCTGACCAGCAGCGGCAGCATCTACTACCTGATCTGGATCTTCGTGGCCGTTGCCCTGGCGCTGGCGGCAAACCTTCTCAATTCGCGCGAGGGTCGCGCGGTACGGGCACTGCGCGCCGGCCACATCATGGCAGAGAGCCTCGGCATCAATCCGTTCCGCATCAAGCTCGTGACTTTTGTCATCGCCGCACTCTTGTCGGCGCTCTCGGGCTGGCTCTATGCGCATATGAGCCGCTTCGTCAGCCCCGCTCCCTTCGACGTCAACGTCGGCATCCTCTATCTCCTGATGGCCATGGTGGGCGGCATGGCCTACCTGTCAGGCGCCGTGGTGGGTGCAGCCATCGTGACATTGCTCAAGAACGGCATCCAGGACTACCTGCCGCTGATCGCGTCCAGCGCCTCGGGACAGCTCGAGATTGTCGTATTCTCTGTGCTGTTCATCGTGCTGCTGCAACGCGCCCGAGCCGGCATCGTCCCCTTCGCCCTGCGCTTCCTGCCCCGCCTGCGGCCCATCGCGCCCTCCGCTGCCGCAGCGCTGGAGCGCCGTCCGCAGCCACGGCCCGGGCAGACCATTCTGGCGGTTTCAGGGGCCACGCGGCGCTTTGGCGGCCTGGTCGCAGTCGACGGAGTGAGCTTCGAGCTGAAGGCCGGCGAGATCCTCGGCCTGATCGGCCCCAATGGCGCCGGCAAGACCACGATGTTCAATCTCATCACGGGCGCCCTACCGCTGCATCAGGGAAAGATCAGCTTTCTCGGCAGAGATGTCAGCCGGGCCGCCCAGCGACGCATCGCACGCGCAGGAGTCGCCCGCACCTTCCAGCACGTGAAGCTTCGCAAGAGCATGACCTTGCTCGACACCGTCATGTTGGGGACCTATGCGCGCACGCGGTCGGGCTTCCTCGCCGGCATCCTCAAGATGGATCGCCACGAAGAGCAGCGCGTTCGGACCGAGGCGATGTGGCAATTGCAGCGCGTCGGCCTGTCCGATCGTGCCTTCGAGCTCGCGGGCAATCTTCCGCTCGGCAGACAGCGCCTGCTCGAGATCGCCCGAGCGCTGGCAGCCGACCCGGCACTGCTCATGCTGGACGAGCCGGCGGCGGGCCTGCGGGCCGGCGAAAAGGCGGAACTTGCCCGGCTCCTCGACGCGTTGCGGAGGGAGGGCCTGAGCATTCTACTGGTCGAACACGACATGGACTTCGTCATGGGTCTGGTCGATCGCACCGTGGTCATGGATTTCGGCGCCAAGCTCTGCGAGGGCACGCCCGCGGTCGTGCGCCGCGATCCGCGTGTGCAGGAAGCCTATCTCGGGGGAGTGGCGTGATGCCGCTCCTGACCATCGATCAGGTCTCCGTCGCCTACGACAAGGTCGAGGCTGTGCGCGGCGTATCTCTCGAGATCGAGCCCGGACAGATCGTGACCGTGATCGGCCCCAATGGCGCCGGCAAGACGACACTGCTGGGTGCCGCCATCGGCCTGCTGCCTTGGCGCGGCCGCATGTCGTTCGACGGGATCGATCTTGGACGACTGGATGTCGAAGCGCGCATCGAGCGCGGTTTCTGTCTCGTTCCGGAGACTCGTGAGCTGTTTGGCGAACTGTCGGTCGCCGACAATTTGCTGTTGGGTGGCTACGTGCGACGCCGGGATTCGGCCGGCTCAAAGCAGACGTTGGCCGACGTTTACAGGCGCTTCCCGCGGTTGAGCGAGCGTCGCCGGCAACTCGCCTCCACGCTGTCGGGCGGCGAGCGCCAGATGCTGGCCCTCGGACGGGCGCTGATGGCAAAGCCGCGCCTGTTGCTGCTCGACGAGCCAAGCCTCGGCCTGGCGCCCCTCATCACACGCGAGGTCTTCCGGATCATCTCCTCGCTGCGCGAGCTCGGCGTCTCGATCCTGCTGGTGGAGCAAAATGCCCGCGCCGCGCTGGAGACGGCGGACTATGGCTATGTGCTGGAAACCGGCGAGATTGCCCATGCCGGACCGGCAGCGGCACTGATGCACGACCCCAGGGTCACCGAAAGCTACCTGGGTGGATCGCGATGATGCTTTAGGCATGAACGTTTATACTTGAAATAACCGCGCGTCTCGGCCATTGCTGGCCGGGCGCTCAGGACAAAGGAGCCTCGGGTGAAGGTCGCTGTTCTCGGCGCCGGTCCTGCCGGCCTCTACTTCGCGATCTCGATGAAGCGCAGGAACCCTGCTCACGAGGTCACGGTATTCGAAAGAAACCGCCCCGACGATACGTTCGGCTGGGGTGTCGTGCTGTCGGCGGAAACGCTCGACAATCTCGTCTCCAACGACCCGGTGAGCGCGGCATGGATTCGCGACCACTTCGCCTACTGGGACGACATCGCCGTCTGCTACAAGGGCATCCGAACCGTCTCGACCGGCCATGGCTTCTGCGGAATCGGTCGCAAGCGCCTGCTCGTCCTGCTCCAGCAGCGCGCCAGCGAGCTTGGCGTGCAGATGGTCTTCGAAACGGAGATTTCCGACCCCGAGCCCTATATGGCGACGCACGATCTCGTCGTCGCCGCCGACGGACTGAACTCGCGGTCGCGAGCGGCGTTTGCCGAGGTCTTCAAGCCGGACATCGACGTGCGCAAGTGCAAGTTCGTCTGGCTCGGCACCCGGCAGAAATTCGACGATGCCTTCACCTTCATCTTCGAGGAGACCGAGCACGGCTGGATCTGGGCGCACGCCTATCAGTTCGAGTCCGAGACTGCGACTTTCATCGTCGAGTGCAGCGAGGACACCTGGGGGCGCTTCGGCTTTGGCGACATGACGCGCCAACAGTCGATTGCGACCTGCGAGCGGATCTTCGAAAAGTACCTTGGCGGCAATCAGCTGATGTCGAACGCCAACCATCTGCGCGGCTCGGCCTGGCTCAATTTCCCACGCGTGTTGTGCGAACGCTGGTCGTACAGGAATCTCGCCCTGCTCGGAGACGCAGCGGCAAGCGCCCACTTTTCCATCGGCTCGGGCACCAAGCTGGCGCTCGAGAGCGCGGTTGCCCTGACCGACTACATCCACTCGGAGCCCAGTCTCGAAACGGCCTTCGACAAGTATGAGAGCGCGCGGCGCATCGAGGTGCTGCGCCTGCAATCGGCCGCACGCAACTCACTGGAATGGTTCGAGGAGGTCGAGCGCTATTTCGGCCTCGATCCGGTGCAGTTCAACTATTCGCTCCTGACTCGCTCTCAGCGCATCAGCCACGAGAACCTGCGCCTGCGCGATCCGAAGTGGCTGGGCAACGCCGAGGCCTGGTTCCAGCGGCGCGCCGGCAATACCGAGAACGTGCGCCGAGTCCCGATGTTCGCCCCGTTCCAGCTGCGCGAGCTGAAATTCAAGAACCGGGTGGTCGTGTCTCCCATGGCACAGTACAAGGCGGTCGACGGCTGCCCCACCGATTGGCATTTCGCCCATTACGCGGAGCGCGCCAAGGGTGGCGCGGGCCTTGTCCATATCGAGATGACATGCCCGAGCCCCGAGGGCCGAATCACGCCCGGCTGCACGGGCCTCTACGCACCCGAACACGAAGTTGCCTGGAAACGCCTGGTCGACTTCGTGCATCGCGAAACCGAGGCGAAGATCTGCGCCCAGATCGGCCATTCGGGCCCCAAGGGCTCGACGCAGCTCGGCTGGCAGGAGAGCGATGCGCCGCTGCCGGACGGCAACTGGCCCGTGATGGCGGCATCAGCCGTCCCCTGGTCGGCCGCCAACCAGGTCCCCAAGGCGATGGATCCGCTCGACATGGCCCGCGTGCGGGAGCAGTTCGCCGCCGCAGCTGCCATGGCGGCACGCTGCGGCTTCGACATGTTGGAGATCCATGCCGCACATGGCTATCTGCTGTCGTCCTTCATCACGCCACTCACCAACCGGCGCACCGACGACTATGGGGGTTCGCTGGAAAACCGCATGCGGTATCCGCTGGAGGTCTTCGCGGCCGTGCGCGCCGCGTGGCCCGCCGAAAGGCCGATCTCGATGCGGATCTCGGCGAATGACTGGAGGGGGGAGGACGGCGTGACGCCGGAAGAGGCGGTCAAGATCGCGCGCCTGTTGCAGCTTGCCGGCGTCGATATCTGCGACGTGTCGGCCGGCCAAACATCAATCGGCGCGCGGCCGGTCTACGGCCGCATGTTCCAGACCCCCTTCTCCGACCGCATTCGCAACGAGACCGGCATGGCGACGATGGCGGTGGGCAACATCTTCGAGCCCGACCACGTCAACTCGATCCTGCTGGCCGGCCGCGCCGATCTCGTCTGTCTCGCGCGGCCGCACCTTACGGATCCCTACTGGACGCTGCATGCCGCCGCCGCGCTGGGCGACCGCGACGTGAAATGGCCCGACCCGTACCTGCCGGGGCGCGATCAGCTCTATCGCCTGACCACGCGCAACACGACCATGGGGATGAAAGTATGATCGTGGGAAAACATGCACTGGTGACCGGGGGCGGCTCGGGCGTCGGACGGTCGATCGCCCTTGCGCTGGCCCATGCCGGGGTCGCCGTTACGATCTGCGGCCGTCGCAAGGAGCCGCTCGAAGCGACCGTGCGTGAAAGCGACCGGCTTCACGCCGTCGTTTGCGATGTCACCAAAGAAACCGAGGTGGGTGCACTCTTTGCCGGCGCCGAGAAGGCCAGAGGCCCGTTCGACATCGTGGTCGCCAATGCCGGCATGTCGGGCAGCAGTCCTGCCCACCGGACATCGCTCGCCGACTGGCAACGGACGCTCGATGTCAACCTCACGGGCTCCTTCCTGACCGTCAAGCCGGCATTGGCAAGCATGGTCTCGCGCAAGTCGGGCAGGATCGTCTTCATTGCCTCGACGGCCGGACTCAAGGGCTATGGTTACGTCGCGCCCTATGTCGCCGCCAAGCATGGCGTCGTCGGGCTGATGCGCGCCCTGGCCACGGAGACGGCGCGGTCCGGCGTGACCGTGAACGCGATCTGCCCCGGCTTCGTCGAGACCGACATGCTCGCGGAATCGGTCCAGCGCATCGTCGACAAGACGGGCCGCACGGTCGAGCAGGCGCGCGCCAGCCTTTCCGCCACCAACCCGCAGGGCCGCTTCATCCAGCCGCAGGAGGTCTCGGCAACAGTGCTCTGGCTGTGCGGCGAGGATGCGGGCTCGATCACCGGTCAGGCGATCTCGCTCTCGGGGGGCGAGACGTGGTGACTGCGCGTCCGATTGCCAAGGAAAAGCTGCGCCTCTGGATACGGCTGCTGCGTGCCGCGCGCATCATCGAGTCCGAGTTGCGCGATCGGCTCGCCAGACAGTTCGATACGACCCTGCCGCGCTTTGACGTAATGGCGGCACTCTACCGCACGCCCGAGGGCATGTTGATGAGCGACCTGTCTCGCTTCCTGCTGGTTTCCAACGGCAACGTGACCGGCATTGTCGATCGTCTCGTCGCGGACGGGCTGGTGCAGCGCGCCCGGCGCAACGGCGACAGGCGAACCTCGATGGTCCAGCTCACCCGGACCGGCCACGCCACGTTCAAGAAAATGGCCGCGGCCCATGAACGCTGGGTCGACGAGCTGCTCGCCGACATCTCCAAAGTCGACGCTCAGCGGCTGACGTCGATGCTCACGTCCTTTCGCAGCAATTGGGAGGAACGCCAATGACTAAGATGGCGGATTTGAAGCCCACGCATTTCCTCTGGCGCGTCGACGGCAAGATCGCACGCGTGCAGCTTGACCGGCCGGAACGCAAGAACCCGCTGACATTCGACTCCTATGCCGAACTGCGCGACATGTTTCGCGAAGTGCGCTACGCCGAGGACGTCGACGCCGTGGTCTTCCTGTCCAACGGCGGCAACTTCTGCTCGGGCGGCGACGTGCACGACATCATCGGCCCCCTGGTGGCCATGGAGATGAAGGAGTTGCTCGCCTTCACCCGCATGACGGGCGACCTGGTGAAGGCGATGCTGGGCTGCGCCAAACCGATCATCTCGGCTGTCGACGGCGTGGCCGTCGGCGCCGGCGCGATCATGGCAATGGCGTCCGACATCCGGATCGCCACGCCTGCCGCCAAGACCGCGTTCCTGTTCGCGCGCGTCGGTCTCGCCGGCTGCGACATGGGTGCCTGTGCAATTCTGCCCCGCATCATCGGCCAAGGGCGGGCTGCCGAATTGCTCTATACCGGCCGCACGATGTCGGCCGCGGAAGGCGAGCGCTGGGGGTTCTACAACCGGCTGGTCGAGTCGGCCGTCCTGGAGAGCGAGGCGCTCGGCATCGCCGGCAGTATCGTCGCCGGCCCGACATTCGCCCACGGCATCACCAAGACCCAGCTCAACCAGGAATGGTCGATGGGCCTCGAGCAGGCAATCGAGGCGGAAGCGCAGGCCCAGGCGATCTGCATGCAAACCCGGGATTTCGAGCGTGCCTACCGGGCCTTCGTTGCCCGGGAAAAGCCCGTGTTCGAAGGGGCGTAGGGACATGTTGGGCCCGAGCGCACACATCGACACCTTCACGCGCGACAATCTCCCGCCGGTGGAGCAACGGCCGGATTTTCTCCTCGCCGGATTCGACTATCCGGAAAGGCTCAATGTCGGCGTCGAATTGACCGACCGAATGGTGCAGAAGGGCTTCGGCGACAGCACCGCGCTGATCGGCAACGGCCGACGCAGGACCTACAAGGAACTTGCAGATTGGACCAATCGGCTGGCGCGAGCGCTGGTCGAGAACTACGGGGTGCGGCCGGGAAACCGGATACTCATCCGATCCGCCAACAACCCGGCCATGGTCGCCTGCTGGCTCGCTGCCACCAAGGCCGGCGCCGTGGTGGTCAACACCATGCCCATGCTGCGCGCGGGCGAACTGGCGAAGATCGTCGACAAGGCGCGGATCGCCCTGGCGCTCTGCGACACGCGCCTGATGGACGAGTTGGTCGCCTGCGCCAAGGGCAACCGCTTCCTCGAGCAGGTGGTGGGGTTCGACGGAACGGCCAACCACGACGCCGAACTCGATCGCATTGCACTCACCAAGCCGGTGCGATTCGAGGCGGTGCCGACCGGCCGCGACGACGTGGCCCTGCTTGCGTTCACCTCGGGCACGACCGGCGAGCCCAAGGCGACCATGCATTTCCATCGCGACCTGCTGATCATTGCCGACGGCTATGCAAAGGAAGTCTTGCGGGTGACGCCGGATGACGTTTTCGTCGGCTCCCCTCCGCTTGCATTCACCTTCGGGCTGGGCGGGCTCGCCATATTTCCGCTGCGCTTCGGCGCCGCGGCGACGCTTCTGGAAGATGCCTCGCCCGCCAACATGATCCAGATCATCGAGACCTATCGCGCGACGATCGCCTTCACCGCGCCGACAGCCTATCGCGCCATGCTCGCAGCCAGGGATGGAGGCGCGGACCTTTCGTCGCTGCGGCTGGCCGTCTCGGCCGGAGAGACTTTGCCGGCTCCGGTCTTCGGCGACTGGATCGAGAAGACCGGCAAGCCGATCCTCGACGGCATCGGTGCCACCGAGATGCTGCACATCTTCATCTCCAACCACGTTGATGACCTGGCGCCCGGTTCGACGGGCAAGCCGGTCCGGGGTTATGAAGCAAGAATCGTCGACGACGACATGAAGGAGCTGCCGCGCGGCACAACAGGGCGGCTTGCAGTGCGCGGCCCGACCGGCTGCCGCTACCTGGCCGATGATCGCCAGCGCACCTATGTCCGCGACGGCTGGAACCTCACCGGCGATACATTCGTCCAGGACGAGCAGGGCTATTTCCACTTCGCCGCCCGCTCCGACGACATGATCATTTCGGCCGGCTACAACATCGCCGGACCGGAAGTAGAGTCCGCCCTTCTCTTGCACGACGATGTCCGGGAATGCGCCGTCATCGGCATTCCGGACGCCGAACGCGGCCAGATCGTGCAGGCGCATGTCGTGCTGGCCGACGGCATCGCGGCCGACGAGCAGACCGCCAAGCGCCTGCAGGATCACGTCAAGGCGACGATCGCGCCCTACAAGTATCCGCGCTCAGTGAGGTTTACGGCAGTGCTGCCCAAGACCCAGACAGGCAAGATTCAGCGCTTCCTCTTGAGGGACCCGGGACAATCATGACCACTCATACAATCCTGCAACCCAGCGGATGGACGCGACCGAAGGGCTACGCCAACGGTGTCGCGGCGGAGGGCAGGCTGGTCTTCGTCGGCGGCCAAATCGGCTGGAACCGCCAGAACCGCTTCGAATGCTTCGATCTCGTCGGCCAAGTGAGGCAGACCCTGCAGAACATCGTCGATGTGTTGGCCGAAGCTGGTGCGACGCCCGAACATATCGCCTCCATGACCTGGTACCTTACCGACAAGAGGGACTATCTCGCCAATCTTGACGGCGTCGGCAAAGCCTATCGCGAAGTCATTGGACGCCACTTTCCGGCGATGGCGGTGGTCGAGGTGACCGCACTGGTCGAGGACGCCGCCAAGGTGGAAATCCAGGCAATGGCGGTCATACCGACCTGATCGACTTATCGGCAGCTCGGCAATTGGCGCATTTCAAGCGAGCCCAAGTCGGCCGTGACCGTGACCACATCGGTGTCGACCGTCACGTTATCGAGCACGCCTGATTCGTAGAGCCGGGCGCTGAAGGCAAACATCGGCTTTTGCTGTTCGCTGGCAGCGCGCGTGAACGCCATCCGCACCGGCCAGGACTTCCCGGGTATGATGATGGGGTGGTCCGCCGGCAATCGGCGGCGAAGCGCGCCATCGTCGATCTGCACGACATTTACACGGAAGGCGTCGCCTGTAGCCTGGGCGTCGAAGGTGAAGGTGGAAAACGCCCTGGCGCCTGCCCGGAGTTCGCCGATTATGTAGCTGATCGAGGCAACCGGCATGTGTGTCGGTGTGGGCAGCAGAAGCCGGCCCGCGCCGTCGGGCGACTGGATCTCGGCACTCAGCTCGCCGTCCGTCCGTCGCACCTTGCCGGACACTTCGCGCTCGGTGCCGTTTTGAACTTGAAGCGAGCGATAGCGCAAGTCATCGCCGGAGCGGCCCTCCTCGATGTCGAGCGTGGAGGCAACGCTGAATTTCCACGTCGCCGAAATCGGCACCTCACCTTTGACGTCGCGTCTGAGGTGCCAGCCGTCACAGTCGAGCGTGAGATCTTGCGTGGCGATACCGACGCGCGGGGCATTGACTGCCCCACCCAGCCGCAAGGTGTACTCCGCCCGGTGAGGCTGCATCTGAGCCGACCCACTTTGCGCAAACAGCAGTACGCCAACCGCAAGAAGGTACGTCATCAATCGCATCGAGGCCACGATGAGGCGCGAAAGCTGGCAGGTCAATTGCTCATGATGCCCCACAAGTACACTGGACGTTCCGTCCCCAAATGCGCACTGTTCCGGCGATATGAGCGACAACAACGATCTTTTCGCTGCCACGATGGCGGCGATTGGCTTTGTGCCTCCCGCGTTGCTGGACGGAAATCCGGGCCCCGAGGCACTGCGGAACGCGGATCGAACCTCCCGCTATTGGAGCAGTCCGCACGTCGGAGAGCTGCATCTCGGCTCGCCAGCCCATCTGCGCGAAATCTGCAGAATGTTTCGGGAGACCTTCAATCCATACCGGCCGGCCGTGATCGCCTGGCCCGAACTCACCCCCGACATGCTGCAACGGGTGACGTCGCTGCCGATCTGGGACATCGCCGTGCATACCGAAGGCCGCGCGCGGCTGCGGTTCGCGTCGTATGCGGCCAATCTCAAGAGTGCCGAGGTGCGCGATGCGCTGATGTTGAACGCCTGGGAAGAGCACCGGCACAAGGAAGTGCTTTCCAAGCTGGTCAAGGCCTACGGCATTACGCTCGGACCCGAGCCCGCTTATCAGGTGCCCCGCGATCCGGAGTGGATGTACCTCGTCACCGGCTACAGTGAATGCATCGATAGCTTCTTCGCCTTTGGCCTGTTCGAGCTTGCACGGCGGTCCGGCTTCTTTCCCGTCGAGCTGGTGGAAACGTTCGAACCTGTGATGCAGGAGGAATGCCGCCATATCCTGCTGTTTGCCAATTTGGTGGCAGGGCAGCGAGCGTCCCTGTCGTGGTGGCGCCGGATCGTCTTCGAGCTTCGAGTCACGGCAGCCTGGTTCTATATCGCCTGGGAACGGCTGGTCTTGGCCCGCAGCATGAAAGCCAACGGCATGGGTACCGGCCAGGACAGCAACTTCACCATGACCAGCGC
>CAZHQA010000014.1:28407-36829 GCA_964533955.1 uncultured Reyranella sp.
TATAAGCCGTTCGACGCTGACGAGGGACCCTGATGAACGCAGCCATGCAGGCGGGCGATGGCGTCCTGGTGACGGGAGCTTCCGGCTTTCTCGGATCGGCGGTCGCACGGGCGCTTGTCGCCCACGGCATGCAGGTGCGAGCGCTCGTCCGGCCCAGCAGCCGGCGCGACAATTTCTCGGATATCAGCTGCGAGATCGCTACCGGTGACCTTACCGATCGATCGTCGCTCGGCGCCGCCCTGCGTGGCATGCGCTATCTCTTCCACGTCGCGGCCGACTATCGGTTCTGGGCGCGCGATCCCTCTGTCATCCTGCGTGCCAATGTCGAGGGCACTCGCAATCTCATGCTCGAAGCGCTGGCCGCCGGAACGGAACGCATCGTCTACACGAGCAGTGTCGCCACCCTCAGGTTGGCGGGCGCGACGGGGCCAGTCGACGAGACCTCGCCGCTTTCTCCGGAGGAAGCAATCGGCGCCTACAAACGCAGCAAGACGCTGGCCGAGAGAACGGTCGAGGAAATGATCCGGAGCGACAAGTTACCTGCCGTGATCGTCAACCCGACAACGCCCATCGGCCCACGTGACATCAAGCCGACGCCGACCGGCCGCATCCTTCTCGATGCGGCGCGAGGCAGGATTCCCGCCTTCGTCGATACCGGCCTCAACTTCGCGCACGTCGACGACATCGCGGAGGGCCATCTGCTCGCCCTGCAACGCGGTCGTATCGGAGAGCGCTATATCCTTGGTGGCCAGAACGTGCTGCTGCGCAACTTGCTGGCGACGATCGCCGATGCGTCCGGCCGACGAGCACCGCGCATCCGACTACCGCGAATTCCGATATTTCCCCTGGCATACGGCGCTCAAGCGTTTGCCTACATCACCGGCAGGGAGCCCTTGCTGACGGTCGATGCGTTGCGTATGTCCCGCTACCATATGTTCTTCACGTCGGCGAAGGCGGAAAGCGAACTGGGCTATCGAAGCCGCGCCTACCAGGAGGGAGTGATCGACGCCTTGGCATGGTTCCGCAAGGTGGGCTACCTGGCATGACCTGGCCGGCGGTTCTTGGCCTCCTTGGCCTGGCGATCTGGCTTTATCTGCTGATCGGCCGTGGCGGCTTCTGGCTGGCGCACGAGCGCGACGATCGCGATGCGCCAGGCACTCCTCGGCAATGGCCCCGCGTGACGGCGATCGTGCCGGCGCGCAACGAGGCGGACGTGATTGCTCGATCGATCGAGAGCCTTCTGCAGCAGGACTACCCGGGGGAGTTCCGCGTCGTGCTGGTGGACGACGGCAGCGATGACGGCACTGCCGCACGCGCTCTGGCGGCGGCGCATCGAAGCAGCGCAGGGCGGCTGGAAATCCTGAACGGCACGGCAGTGCCTGCCGGATGGACGGGAAAAGTATGGGCCCAGCATCAAGGCGTACAACATGCCATCTCGTCGACCGACAGGCCCGATTACCTGCTGTTGACTGACGCCGACATAGGCCATTCACCGGACAATCTGCGCGCGCTCGTCGCGCGGGCGGAGGATCGGGGCCTCGTGCTTGCGTCCTTGATGGTCGAATTGTCCTGCCGACGCTGGGCGGAGCGCTTCTTGATCCCTGCCTTCGTCTTCTTCTTCCAGATGCTTTATCCGTTTGCCTGGGTGTCCGACAGGAACCGCGCGCTGGCCGCGGCGGCCGGTGGCTGCATGCTGGTGAAGCGCGAGGCGCTGGAACGGATTGGCGGCATGGCTTCGATCAAGTCGGAAATCATCGACGATTGCGCTCTGGCGCGTCGCTTGAAGCCGGCGGGTCCAATCTGGCTCGGCTTGACGCGCCGCGCGGCAAGCCTTCGACCCTATGCGGGGGTGTCGGAGATCGGCCGCATGGTGTCTCGCTCGGCCTATGCGCAGCTCCACTATTCGCCGCTGCTGCTGCTGGGGACCGTCCTCGGCATGGTGATTACCTATCTGGCACCTGCCATCCTCGCGCTGTTCGGCTCCGGGCTCGCGCAAGCTGCGGGGCTTGGCACCTGGCTGCTGATGGCGTTGGCATTTCAGCCCGCGCTGCGTTTCCATCGAGTCTCACCGCTATGGGGCGTCGCGCTGCCGGCAATCGGCGGAACATACACAGTGTTCACCGTGCAGTCCGCGATGGCGCTCTGGCGGGGCCATGGCGGCATGTGGAAGGGCCGCGCCCAGGCCAGGGTCGACGCGCCGTGACCGACGCCAGCGCCTTCGCTTCGGGCAAGGGCCATCGGGACGAAAACTTCCCGGTCGCATCCTGGCTCGTCCGCCGCGAGTTCCGGGCGCCGATTCTCGCCTTCTATCGCTTCGTGCGTGCCGCCGACGACGTCGCCGATCATCCGGGCGCTGAAGCCAAGCAAAAGCTCGATCAACTGGCGCGGATGGAATCGGCGCTGCGCGGAGAGAGCGGCGCCGACAACGCCGAAGGCCTCGCCCTGCGCGCGGTCTTGCTGGAGCGGAACGTCACCGATCAGCATGCCCTCGACCTTCTGGAAGCTTTTCGCCGCGACGTCACCAAGCTGCGTTACGCCGACTGGGCCGAGCTCATGGACTATTGCCGCTATTCGGCGGCACCGGTCGGACGCTTCGTCCTCGATGTGCATGGCGAGCCGACGACATTGTGGCCGGCCAACGATGCCCTGTGCACCGCTCTGCAGGTCATCAATCACCTGCAGGATTGCGCCAAGGATTACCGGATGCTCGACCGGGTCTACATCCCTCTCGATGCCCTGGCCATGCATGGCGCCGCCGTCGAAGGCCTGGCGGCAGCGCAAGCCTCGCCCGCCCTGCTCAAGGCCATCGAAGAGCTCGCGAGTCGCACCTCCGGCTTGTTGAAACAATCCCGTCCGTTCGCCCATGCGATTTCCGATCGGCGGCTCGCCCTGGAAGTCGGTGTAATCCAGGCGCTGGCCGAGGACCTGGCCTCCCGGTTGTCGCACCGCGATCCCTTGTCACAGCGCGTCCATCATCATCCAGCAGAAGCAGTCGCTTTTTCGGCCCGCGGTGCGCTCCGCGTGGCGGTTGGCTGGCTCGGCCGAATGGGCCGTCATAGGCAACCTCGCTACAGCGGCGGTCCAGGATGACAGTTCATCACGAGGCCGAATCGGATGACCGGGCGTTGCAGGCGCAAGTCTCCGGCAGTTCGTTCTACGCCGCCATGCGCATCATGCCCAAGGCGCAGCGCGGAGCGATGTTCGCCATCTATCGCTTCTGCAGGCTGGTCGACGACGTCGCCGACGACGGCACACGAGCGCGGCCGCAGCGCGCCGCCGAGCTCGATGTTTGGCGCGCCGAACTCGAGGCTCTCTATGGCAACCGGCCAGCCGGCCGTGCCGCCTTTCTCGGCCAGGCCGTGCACGACTTCGGCCTGCGCCAGGCCGATTTCATGGCGGTCGTCGACGGCATGGCGATGGATGTCGTCGAGGACATTCGCGCGCCCGACCTGGCGACGCTCGATCTCTACTGCGATCGCGTGGCCTGCGCCGTCGGCCGGCTGTCCGCGCGCATCTTCGGCATGGATGAAAAACCCGGGCTCGAGCTTGCGAGTGAACTCGGCCGGGCACTCCAGCTTACCAACATCCTGCGCGACCTCGACGAGGATGCCGGGATGGGTCGCCTTTACTTGCCACGCGAGCTGCTGAGAAAGGCCGGCATCAGTACGACCGATCCGGACGCGGCGATTGGCGATCCGCGGGTCGATGGCGCCTGCCGTGCGCTGGCCGAGCGGGCGCTCGGGCATTTCGCGGCCGCCGACCAGGTAATGCGTTCCAGACCGCGCGGTCGGCTATTGGCGCCGAAGGTCATGGAAGCCGTCTATCGCACGATCTTGCGCGAAATGCTGGTGCACGGCTGGGCACCGCCGCGACGTCGCGTGCGCCTCGGCAAGCGGCGCCTTCTGTGGATCGTCGCGCGATGCATCCTGCTGGGATGACGGCCGATACTGCCACGCCCTGCGTTCACGTCGTGGGAGCGGGATTGGCCGGGCTGTCGGCGGCGGTGACGCTTGCCGGCCAAGGTGCTCGCATCGTCTTGTCGGAGGCGGCAAGGCAGGCCGGGGGACGGTGCCGTTCGTATCGTGACAGTCAGCTCGATATGACGATCGACAACGGCAATCATCTCGTCCTGTCCGGCAATCCGGCAGTCCATCGGTTTCTCAGTGTCATCGGAGCACAGGACCGGCTGGTCGGCCCGAGCACGGCGGCATTCCCCTTTTTCGATGTCGAAACAGGCCGGGCCTGGACGCTGCGTCCCAACGACGGCCGCATTCCGTGGTGGATCCTCGACTCCGACCGTCGTGTGCCGGGGACGCGTCTTGGCGAGTATTTGTCCATCGCGAGCTTGATGCGGCGTCAACCCGGCCGGCGGATCGATGCGGTGCTGAGCTGCAAGGGCCCCTTGTGGGAGAAGTTCCTGCGCCCCCTGCTCGTCTCGGTGCTGAATACGCCACCCGAGGAAGGGTCGGCGGACCTCGCGGGTGCAGTGATGCGCGAGACCTTCGCCAAAGGTGGCCGCAGCATCCACCCGCGGGTGGCGTCCCCGAGCCTCGCAGCAGCCTTTGTCGATCCCGCCCTGGAACGCCTGCGGCAGTCGGGCGTGGACGTTCGCCTCGGCCGCCGACTTGCCGCCCTGAAGCTGCACGACGACAAGGTTTCAGGCCTCCTCTTCACGGATGGCGAACAGCAACTCGGCCCGCGCGATTGCGTCATCCTCGCAGTGCCACCCTGGACGGCCCAGGAACTTCTGCCCGGCCTCGTTGCGCCCGATGCATTCTGTGCCATCGTGAACGCGCATTTCAAATTCACCCCGACCGCCGAACTGCCGCTGCTCGTCGGCCTGGTCGGAGGCACCGCGGAATGGGTGTTCGCCTTCCACGACCGGCTGTCGGTCACGATCAGTGCCGCCGATCGGCTGCTCGACGTCGATTCGCAGCGGCTGGCGGACATGATCTGGAGAGACGTCGCGGCCGTCCACCACCTGCCTGATGCGACGCCACCCTGTCGCATCGTCAAGGAAAAGCGTGCCACCTTCGCCGCCACGCCCGCCCAGAATGCGCGACGCCCGCCGTCTTCCACGCGCTGGTCCAATCTGTTCCTCGCCGGGGACTGGACCGATACGGGTTTGCCCGCCACCATCGAGGGCGCCCTGAGGTCCGGCGAGCGCGCCGCAGCGCTGGCCTCCCGCGTCACCAGCCAATGACGGACGTTGCACTCGAACATCTCGAACTCGGCATAGGCCGCGCAGTACACGCCCTGATCGAGCAGCAGCGCGGCGATGGACATTGGGTCTTCGAGCTCGAGGCCGATGCGACAATTCCCTCGGAGTACGTGCTGCTGCGCCAGTATCTCGGCGAGCCGGACGATCTCGAGCTCGAGCGCAAGATCGGCGTCTATCTGCGCCGCATTCAGGCCGAACACGGCGGCTGGCCGCTCTTTCACGGCGGTGCTTTCGACATGAGCGCGTCGGTGAAAGCCTACTTCTGCCTGAAAATGATCGGCGACGACCCCGAAGCTCCGCACATGGCGCGGGCGCGCGCGGCGATCCTGGCATTTGGCGGCATCCTGCGCGCCAATGTCTTCACCCGCATCCTGCTGGCCCAATTCGGCGAGCTCTCGTGGAGCCAGGTGCCGACGATTCCGGTGGAATTGATCCTCCTGCCACGCTGGTTCCCGATCCACCTGTCGCGCATGTCGTACTGGGCACGCACCGTGATGGTGCCGCTGCTCGTGCTGGCCGCCCTCAAGGTGCGCGCGCGCAATCCGCGCGGCGTGCGCATTCCCGAGCTGTTCGTTCCGGTCTACCGGCTGCCGCCCAAGCCACCCGGCCATCAACAGCGTCGCTGGGCCCTGTTCTTCAACGGCTTGGATCGCGTCTTGAAGGTGGTCGAGCCACTGTGGCCCAAGACGCTGCGCCGGCGCGCCATCGAGCGCTGCAAGACCTTCGTGTCGGAACGGCTGAACGGCGAGGATGGGCTCGGCGCAATCTATCCTGCGATGGCCAACGCCGTGATGATGTACGACGCCCTGGGCTGTGCGCCGGACCATCCGGAGCGTGCCATCGCCCGCCGTGCCCTCGACAAGCTCCTGGTGGTGCACGAGGACGAAGCCTACTGCCAACCTTGCGTTTCGCCGGTCTGGGACACTTGTCTCGCCGGCCATGTGCTGCTGGAAGCGGGCGACCACGATGCAGTCTCGGCCGCCAGGCGCGGTCTCGACTGGTTGCTCCCGTTGCAGGAGTGCGAGGTGAAGGGCGACTGGGCCGAGCGCCGGCCGGAAGTGCGTCCCGGCGGCTGGGCGTTTCAGTATCGTAACGCCCACTATCCCGACCTCGACGATACGGCGGTGGTCGTCATGGCCATGGACCGCGCCCGCCGCGATTTCTCCGCCGGCGACCGCTACGACAATGCAATTGCGCGCGGCGCTGAATGGACGGCTGGGCTGCAGAGCCGCAACGGTGGATGGGCGGCCTTCGACGCCGACAACGTCGATCTCTACCTCAACAACATTCCTTTTGCCGATCATGGTGCGCTGCTCGACCCGCCGACCGCCGATGTCAGCGCACGCTGTGTAAGCATGCTGGCACAGCTCGGCGCACCGGCCGACAGTCCGCGCATGCGCGCCGCCCTGGACTATCTGGAGCGTGAACAGTTGCCCGACGGAAGCTGGTTCGGCCGCTGGGGCGTGAATTACATCTACGGCACCTGGTCGGCGCTGTGTGCGCTGAACGCCGCCGGCGTCGAACCAACGACGCCGAGCGTCGCCAGAGCCGTGGACTGGCTGGTCTCAATTCAGAATTCCGACGGCGGCTGGGGCGAGGATTGCACCAGCTACAAGCTCGACTACCGCCATCACGAACCGGCGCCGTCCAACGCATCGCAGACGGCCTGGGCCTTGCTCGGTTTGATGGCGGCGGGCCAGGTGGACCAGCCGGCCGTGAGCCGCGGCATCGCCTACCTGCAGCGCACGCAGGATGCCTCCGGGTTATGGTCGCAGGATGCCTATACCGGCGGCGGTTTTCCGCGCGTGTTCTATCTCCGCTATCACGGCTATTCCAAGTACTTCCCGCTCTGGGCCCTGGCGCGCTACCGCAACCTCCGGCGCACCAACGCCCGGCGAATTACACACGGCATGTGATGATCCTGGCCGCTGTCGGGTTGCAACGCGAACGGCGCATCGTCGCCGGGCCCGGTGTCGAGGCGATCGCCGGCGGCGGCGATCAAGAGCAACTTGAAGCCTTGCTCGAGGCGCGCGCTGCCAAGGCGCACGGCATCATCAGCATGGGCATCGCAGGTGGCCTTGCGCCCGGCCTGCGTTCGGGCGACTGGGTGCTGGCGGACGCGATCGGGGCGGACAGCATAACGGTGGGCACCGATGCAAGATGGACCGAACGTCTCGCGGCAAGACTGCCTGAGGCAACCCGGGGCCTGCTGCTGGGCGTCGATGCCATCGTGGCGGAAGCGGCCACGAAAGCCGATCTGCATCGTGGGACCGGCGCCCTTGCGGTGGATATGGAATCGCACATCGCGGCGCGCGTGGCTCGACGCCATCGTCTTCCCTTTGCGGCAGCACGCGTCGTGTGCGATCCGGCGCGGCGCAACCTGCCGCCGGCCGCGCGGATTGGCATGAAGCCGGAGGGCTGGATTGATTTGCCGGCCGTTCTGCGTTCCCTGCTGGCGCAGCCCGGCCAGCTTCCCGCATTGATCGTGACGGGCTGGGAAGCCGAGCTCGGCTTCAGATCGTTACTCCGCGGCCACCGCCGGCTTGGACCCGGGCTCTGCGCCCCGGATCTCGGCGAGCCTGCGCTCGACATGCCCTGAAAAGACGAACTCGGCCGGCCGTTGACGGTCGAGCGGAATGTCCTTCGCCAACGGGCCGTCGGTGCGCACACCGCGAATGGTCGTCGACAACGCCTTGAGGGGATGGCGCATCATGTCCGTCACGGCCGACGCCTCGAAGCCGGAATGGACCATGCAATCGGCGCACTTCTCATAGTTGCCGACGCCGTACTTGTCCCATTCGGTGCTGTCCATCAGCTCGCGGAAGGTCTTGGTGTAGCCTTCTCCCAGCAGGTAGCAGGGCTTCTGCCAGCCAAACACCGTGCGCGTCGGGTTGCCCCATGGCGTGCAATGGTACGCCTCGTTGCCGGCGAGGAAGTTCAGGAACATGATCGACTGGCTGAACGGCCATTGGCGGCCGCCCTTGCCGCGCGCCAGAATGCCGCGAAACAGCTCCTTGGTCTTGTTGCGATTCAGGAAATGCTGCTGATCGGGCGCGCGCTCGTAGGCGTAGCCCGGCGAGACGGTGATGCCGTCCAAACCGAGCTGCCGCATTTCGTCGAAGAATTCGGCAACGGCCGCAGGGTCGGCATCGTTGAACAGCGTGCAATTGATGCTGACGCGGAATCCTTTCGACTTGGCGA
>CAZHQA010000015.1:0-35589 GCA_964533955.1 uncultured Reyranella sp.
CTGCGCCTCGGCAAGCGTCGAATTGCCGGGACCCTAGCACGGCCGGCCATCGTATCGCGACTTGACCGCCTTGCGGGTTCCACTCGGATGGAACCGCGTTGCGGTGCCATCCGATTCCGCTCTAATCGTAGAATTGGGGCGAAAGCTTCTGGCTGTTGAAGGTCGGCAGGTCGTGGTTGATCCAGAGCTGTGCCTTCTTGTCGGCCAATACCTTGGCGACCTTGGCGCGTGAGGCGTGCGTCTGGTCGGCGCTGGTGTTCATGGAAGGGACGCGGTCATTGTCCCAGTTGTCCTTGAAATGAGCGAGATCGCCGGTCAGCACGATCCATCCCGTCTTGGGCAGGTGGAGCAGCAGCGACTGGTGGCCCGGCGTGTGACCGGGCGTGGCCAGGATGGTCACGCTGCCGTCGCCGAACACATCGAGATCGCCGTCGAGGAGCCTCATAGGCCGATCCTTCTTGAAGGGCGGCGCCTTGCCCTCGGCGAAGGCCCAGTCGACCTCGGGTTTCTGGATCAGGAGCGTCGAGGTCGGGAACATGTCGACGTTGCCGACATGGTCGCCGTGAGTGTGAGAGACTCCCACGAAGGTCACGTCGGCGGGCTTGACGTTGAGCTCTGCGAGCTGTGCAGCAAGCTTCTTGGCACGCGTCGCGGTGCCGATCGGGTTGGTCAGGGGTGCGTCGGCGACAGCGTCGGGATAGCCCGTGTCCCAGAGCAGCCACTGTGAGCCATGCCTTATCAGATAGCACGCGTCGGAAAGCTCGATCGGCCTGCCGACATTGACGCCAGGTGACCAACGCGCCTGGTCCTTGGCGGCGTTGTGGCCGCAATCCATGACATACAGGCGCTCGGCGGTCTGGCCGGCGGCGGGGCCTGCCAGTACGCCGGCGAGGACCAGTCCGATCAACAATCGACGAATGGGCATGGTGTTCCTTCGGAATTTCGTGGTGACCGAGGCTATCCTACCGCCGCAAGCGCCGCGTTCACTTTTGCGTAGTGGCGCGTCTTGCGCTCGGGAATTTCTTTCGAACGATGACTTTGATCGAGGCGCCTGGAACAACGCATTTCCATCTCGTCGGAAGCCGCTCTAGACTTTGTCGAACGCAAGCAGCCGGGGGAGCATTGCAGTGACTCCAGTCGTGGCGATCACCGTACTGCTCTGTGCAGTGATCGGCGGTTGGCTCGGTTGGCGACGGGCTGCCCGGCCGCCGGCGCGGCGATCCATTCTGGGCTCCGCGCGTCCGGCCGCCTTTTCACGTCCCCGTATCGATCGTCGCGAGAGGCGCGCCACATGGTTGATCATCATCACCATGATCTACGCCCTGGCCGGCGCCGCGCTCGGCTTCTTCGTGCTCGCGATGATGCCGCAGGCGGCGGGCGCCGCGATGATGGCGGCGGCTTCGAGATAAGGAGCCGGCCGCAGTCGTTTGCCGTGGAACGCTACGCCGCGAGCTTCAGAAGCTTGGCCGCGGTGTTGCCGAGAATGGCCGCCTTCTCGTCGTCGCTGAGGGAAGTGCAGGCAAAGATATGATCGACGGGATGGAGTTGCCAGGGATAGGGATAATCGCTGCCCAGCACGACCTGGCTCGAGCCGACTTGAGCGACAAGATGACGGATCGCCTCGGGCGAGAAGATCAGCGAGTCGAAGTAGAGCTGCTGAAGGTATTCCGTCGGCTTCTTCTTGAGTTTCACGTCGGGATTGCAGCCCTTCGGCCCGACCATGCACGCGTGATCGGAGCGGTCGGCGTAGGAAGGCAGATAGCCGCCGCCATGCGCGGCGATCACTTTCAGGCCGGGGAACTTGTCGAGCGTACCCTCGAATATCAGGTGCGAAAGGGCGATTGTCGTGCCCAGCGGATTGGCAATCGTGTTCTGGAGCCAGCCGTTGCCGGCCAGGCGGGTGTTGAGCTCGGGTATGCCCTGCGGATGGATGAAAAGCGGTACGCCGAGCTCTTCGGCCTTGGCCCAGACCGGGTGAAACTTGGGGTTGGAGAATTCCAGGCCCGCGACCAGATCGCCGATCGCCGCTCCCTTCAGCCCTTGTCGCTTCACTGCCGTTTCGAGCTCCTGCACGGCGAGGTCCGGCGCCTGCAGTGTCAGCGAGGCGAAGGCTGCGAACCGGTCAGGCTTGCTGGCGCAAAGCTCGGCCAGCTTCTCGTTCTGGATCTTGACGATCTGGCCCGCGAGGTCGCGGTCCTTGCCATACCAGAAGGGATTGATCGACAGCACTTCCATGTCGACCGCCTGGGCGTCCATTGCCTTCAGGCGCTTGTCGATTTCAATGAACGCCTCCGCGGCGCCGTTGACCGGCGGCAGCTGCGTTGCCGGCCCCTCGGCACCGAGCAACGCGCCGGCTTCACGGAAATGGCAGTGCGCATGAATGTCGATGGTCTTGACGCGCTTGCCGTTGACGCTGATCGGCAGGGAACGCGCGCCGGCCTGTTGAGCGTGAGCGGCCTGGAGAAGCCCGCAGCTGCAGAATACGACGCCGGTCGCGGCGGCTGTGCCGGTCTTGAGGAAATTGCGGCGGCTGTTCATTGGTTTCCTCCGTCTGGTCGAGTCTTGTTATGCGGCGATGGCGCCTTCGCTTTGCGGGTCGCCGGCGATGCGGCTGTGCCACATCACACGCGGTTGCGTCATGTCCCATGGCGTAGCCTGGTGCAGCAGGCAGCGATTGTCCCACACCACGGCGTCGCCCGGAGTCCAGTCATGATGATAGACGCGCGGTGGCTGACAGGCGAAGTCGACGAGGCTGTGTAGCAGGCGTTCCGACTCGGCCTTGTCCATGCCCGGGATGTTGTGGGCGTGCCGACCGATCAGCAGCGATTTGCGGCCCGTCTCCGGATGCGTCTTGACCAGCGACCGCAGCGGCACAGGCCCGTCGTGGAAGCCGTAGCCGCTGTACTGGCCGTCGCCCCGCTTGTCGGTTTCATGGCCGAGCCTGGACTGGCTGTAGTGCAGAGAATGGTAGGCTGCGAGCCCTTCGATCTTGGCGCGCGTTTCCGGCTCCAGCGCGTCATAGGCTGCCCGCATATCGGCCCAGCCGGTCCGACCGCCGATCGACGGCACGATCTCGGCGCTGAAGACCGCACCCTTGGCCTGCACGGGCATGTAGGTCGAGTCGGCATGCCAACCCATGTTGCCCTTCAGGATTTTCATCATGTCGTCGTTGTCTTTCTCCAGCCGCAAGGTGCCGTCTGCCTTGACGTTGGAGATGGCCGCCATCTCGAATTCCAGCGTCCCGAAACGCCGGGCGAAGCCGACCTGTTCGTCGCGCTTGAGATATTGGCCGGGAAAGATCAGCAACGCATATTCGAGCCAGGCAGCATGGAGCTCGCGGAAGCCTGGCTCATCGAGCTCGCTCACCTTGATTCCCGTCACCACCGCTCCGAAGGTGGCGTCGACGGGCTCGATCGACAAAGTGCCTGCCATGTCGAGATCCTCCGGGCAGCGACTATAGCCCGATTTAGAGAGCCGTGGCGGGCGACGTGCCGTCTCCCTTGCCCTTGTCGGTCGAGTCCTTGGCCGCGTCTGGGTCCTTGACGATCTTGCGATGCGAGGCCGGCAGCGGGTACGGATCGAGCGGCTGCGGGTATCGCGAGCGCCGCACGATGTCGGTGGACGGCGGCGGCGCAAATGACGGGGCAGGCTCGGCCCGTCCAAGCGGTGACAGTCCGCCGGGCGGAATGGCCGGACGTGGCGCTGGTGCCGTGGTCCCGTTGGGATAAGTCGGGCCGGTTCCACCCGGCACGTTGCCCAGCCCCGAGCCGATGCCTGTGCTGTTGTAGACCGGTCCGCCCGGCGCCATGCCCTGCGCCTGAGCGGCGGTCGCCGTCAGTGCCCAGGCTGCCATCAGCAGAAGGAGGCGTCGCATGCCGTCATTTCGAGAGCCCGTGCGGCGCCCGTCAAGTCGAGATCGGTCACGATTGCTCGACCGCAGGACCAGCCCTGCGCTTCAGAACGCCATGTCGGTGACGGCCTTGAGGAAGGTGGTGAGATCCGCCGGCTTGCCGGTTTTCTTGCAGTAGGCCTCAAACGCGGCGGGCGTGATCTCGACCAGCTTGATCGCGTGCCGGCGGCTTCTCCAGTCGGCCATCTTCTTCTGCTCGCGGAACAGCCACTCCTCGTAGGTGCAGCTTGGATAGTGCTTCACGATGCGCTGGAACGCCGCGTGATCCTCGGGTGATTTGACCTTTGCGAAGTATTGAACGGACATTGCTTTCCACGCCTTGAACGATTTGCCGCTTGTCGCACGAATCGACCTGACGGTCATGTCCTGTGGTCATTTCTTGCGGCACAGGCTGCAAGTCACGGATGGCGCGACTGGAGCGCCCGGTTTGCGCCTCGTCTCAACGGGTTAG
Source organism: uncultured Reyranella sp. (assembly GCA_964533955.1). Classification (GTDB taxonomy): domain Bacteria; phylum Pseudomonadota; class Alphaproteobacteria; order Reyranellales; family Reyranellaceae; genus Reyranella. The sequence continues at coordinate 4,362 of CAZHQA010000015.1, forward strand.
GTGCGCTCTCTGAAAGAAGCGTCGAAGTAAGGGCAATATTTGTCCTGCTGCCGGAAGGGCGATTGGCCGTCCGCCTTGGCTTCACGCTAGTGCGGTACGTCACCCTGCAACATGACGCGGTAGAGGTAGCGCGTCTGGTCCATGTCGTAGTCGCCGTTGGCCTTGTGCAGAAGGCAGCGGTTGTCCCACATCACCAGATCGCCCGGCTGCCACCGGTGGCGATACTGGAAGCGCTCGGACGTTGCATGCTCGAGAAGCTCGGCCAGCAGAGGCAACGCCTCCCTGTGATCGAGGCCCAGAATGCCCTCTATGCGGATCGGATTGATGTAGATCGCCCGGCGGCCGTTCTCCGGATGCGTACGCACCAGCGGATGCAACACGGCGTTGGGCACGCGTTCCTTGTTGGCGTCGGAGAGCGCCAGGAGTTTCCGCGCGCTGTGGCTGCTTTGATAGACGTGGATGGCCAGAAGCCCGCAGATACGCTGCTGCGTTGCCTCCGGGAGCATGCGGTAAGCCGCCGACATGTTGGCGAACTGGGTGTCGCCGCCCTTGCTCGGCAGCTTCACCGCATGAAGCACCGTCGCCTTTGGCGGCCGCGTGTCGTTCGAATGATCGGTGTGCCATCCTTCACCCGGGATATAGCGGCGGCCATCGGGGAAGCGGTCCTGATTGGAGAGGTAGTGGATCTGCGGGCAATCGGGCAGGGCGAAGCGCGTGTTGTGTTGTGGGAAGATCGCGCCGAACAATCCGACCGCCGATAGGACCTGCTGAGGCGTGAGGTGCTGATCGCGGACCACCAGCACGGAGTGCTCGACGAACGCACGGTTCAGTGCGGCCTGCTCAGGCTCGCCAAGGGGTTGGCCGAGATCGACGCCGGTGACCTCCACGCCGGTGTGATCTGTCAGGGGGGCAATTTTCATCGCTGCCGCCTTTCCGTATTTTTCTCATAGTTGCACGCCCGAGCCCTTGGACTGCAATCTTTTCGGTGGTACTGATTGTACACGAGGCCTGCATCTCCCATGGCCTTCGGGGAACACAGCTAGAAATGTCTTGGTGCCGTCGAGTTTGGGGTCTGGCGTTGGTGCTCACAATGCCTGGCTTTGTCTTGCCTGCGCTGGCGCAACAAGGCTCGACCTGTCCGGCTTCCCTCAATCATCCGGCCGACGGCCCCTTCAGCGGGCTCGCGAATGATTTGCTGCAGGCTCCATGTGCTGAGCCCTCGCTTCCGCCGGCGACCTCGGCGCCGATAAAATCCGACCCCGGCGCCGCGGTTGCCAGTTCCGCGGTTGCCGCGGAGTTGCCGGTGGCTGATCTGCAAGTCTCGTCCACCGATCTCGGCTTCGATCGAGAGGTGGCACCCGCGCCCGGCCGCGCCGTCGACTATCGCGGCCAAGAATACCTCGTCGTGACCGTCGAGGCCGTCGGCAATGGACCGGTTTTCTCGGGCGGCAGCAGGTTTGTGATCACCACACGGGGTGGGGCGCTCAGGGTCGGCCTGAGGGCCCTGGATGACCGCGAACGCCGGATCGCGGCTGCTTCGTCCCCCTAGCCAGCGCGAATACCAGCCGAACGGAATAAGTTCTCGGGCATGATCCGCCTTCTTGGTCTGCTGATTGCGCTCGTCCTGCCGTCGATCGCCAATGCAGCGGGCCCACAAGTCCCCTGCGACGGCGATGCAGTGCCCGCCTTCGGCGCGCTCGATGGCCCGCCGGCCGTGGCGGCCTGGAGCCGTGCCGACCTCGCTCGGGACGGGTGGCAACCGTCGCGCTGCCTCGGCTGGCGCGGCGACAGCCGCCTGGTCGTGGCGCTCGCTGCACGGTTCCACTCACCGTTATCGCTCGACGCCTTGGCGGCTCGCCTGGTTGCGGTGTCGCGCCATCGCGAGATTCAAATCTGGGCGGTGACCCGGCAGGAGTGGCGGCCCCTGGCGCTTGACGCATGGGCGCTCGATGCTCCTAACGACAAGACGCGGCGTCCCGATCCGACCGGCGACACGCTGGTTGCCGGCCGCGACCTTTACTACGCCGAGAATACCGATGTCGGCGGGCGCACGATCTACCGCTTGCATGTCGTCGAGCACACCGCCGAGCGGGTCGTGTTGACGACCGAGAACGTCACCGTGATTCGTGCTGCGATTGTCACCTTGTTCGAACCCGGCACGTTGCAGGCTGCGACGGTGCTCGCGCGCGACGGACCTGACAGCTGGAGTTTCTACGAAATCAGCCGGGCCGGCGCCGAGTCGAGTTCGTTCGTAGCGGGCTACCAGAGTTCCTATCTCAATCGGCTCGAGGCCTTGCGCCGGTATCTGGCCGGTTTGCCGACCGATCGCGATCCGCCGATCGCTCCGTGGTGAGCGGGAACCGCCTCCTTATTCGAGCTCGGACAGGATACGCCTGGTCTTGGTGCGAATGGCATTCAGGCATTCGCAGGCCTGCCGCTCCAGTCCCGCGCGGTCGAGAATTTCGATGCGTCCCCGGCGATAGCTGATCAGTGCCGCGTTCTGCAGGCCCTGCGCGATCAGCGTCACGGTGGGGCGGCGGACCGCCAGCATCTGGGCAAGGAAATCCTGGGTGAGCTCGATCGTGTCGCCGTCGACGCGATCGCGGGCCTGCAAGATCCAGCGGCACAAGCGGCGCTCGGCGGAGTGAAGCGCATTGCATGCCGCCGTCTGCTGGACCTGGGCCAGCAGCAGTTCGATGCTGCGCAGCACCAGGTGGCGCAAATATCGGCTCTTGTCGGTGGCGGCCCGGAACTCTGCTGCGCGAATGCGCCAGCCTCTCACTGCAATCTGAACGACGGCGCGCGTGCTGACGCGATGTGAGCCCAGGGCGCCGAGCACGCCGACGATGGACTCCCGGCCGAGGGTGGCGTTCTCGATAGCCGCGCCATCGCTCATGGTCGTCAGCAGGGAAACCATGCCACTCTCGATGAACAGCACGTCCTCCATCTGCTCGCCCGCGTCGTTCAGCACGGTACCGCGTGGATATTTGACGAGTCGGAGATCCGGCTCGAGCAGCCTGAGCTCCTTCAGGGGCAAGGCGGCAAGAAAGAGGTTGGTGTAGGTCTTGAGGGGTAAAGTGTCAGCGTCAGCCACGGTGGCGCCTCGTCATTTTGCTTAAGACCGCACGGACTCGCCGGTCGCGGGCGGCTGCTCGCAAAGGGCGTCGAGGTTAAAAGCGCGGCGGGAAGGCGGTCTGTCCCCTACCGTACACAACGCAGAGTTTCATGCTCTTCAACGCGAGCGCGCGGAGGTCGGTTCCGGGAATCGGGGGGCGCAACCGCGCGGCGTGCAGATCGTTCTGCAGGGTCCAGCGCAGGAGCCTGTCCGGCGAGTGCACCGCGTTGGGGGGCAGGCAGCGACAGTCGTGGATATCGTCGTCCAGGTCGATGCCGGCGGCAGCCGGACGATAGGCTGTGGTGCTCTTACGCCGTTGGCGGTCTGAATCGAATCAGGGCGACGATGCCGAGGACGATGAACAGCACCAGCACAATGCCCTGCGTAACCACGAAAGGCGGCTCGGTGCCGGTCGGCGCCAGGGCGTGCAGTCGGCCGATCTTGGCGAAAGACTGGGCGACAGCAACGAAGACGTTGAGATAGAGCGCCAGCATGGCACTGCCGACATAGATCCAGCGCCACGGGCCCATCAGGTTGCCGGCATAGAGCGCGAACAGCGCGATTGCGAGGAACACCAGGGAGATCGTCCCGACGATGTGCGCCGGGCTGCCGAACGTCTTGAAAGGGAACAGGAAGCCGGTGACGCTGGTCAGGATGGTGGTCACGAGGAAGACCACGTTCGACACCCCAAGCGTGCGATTGCGAAGGAAGCGCTCGAGCACGATCAGGCCCGACGCTATGCCGATCAGACTGATCAGCACATGCAGGAACGTGAACGTTGCCAGTGGCATGCCGAGAACCATGATCCTATTCCCCTCGTCTAGCGCTGCCGGAAGGCCGGCATCACATGCTCCCCGAACCTCCGCATCGAGGCGAGATTCTGCTCGTGGCTCATCGCCCCGAATCCGGTCTGGCAGAGCAAATGACGCACACCGACCTCGGCCAGCTCGGCCACCTGTTCGCGCACGCGCGCCGGCGAGCCGTAGAGCGATCCCGTCGACAGGACGTAGGGGACCGCCTCGCCGTCGCCGACGTTGGGATCCGTCCATGGATTGAGCGTCTCCGGTCCCGGCGTGAAGTCCGGCGGATTGTAGGCGTGGCGGACATGCATCATGTGATGGCGGGTTTCGGTCAGCAGGGCAGCCAGTTCGTCCTCGGCCTGCGCGTCGGATTCCGCCACATAGACGTTGCGCCACAGTGCACTCTGGCTGAGCAGGCGGTCCTGCTTTGCCTGGTCGTGCCCGCCGGCCTGCAGGCCCGTCCGGTAGAGCTCCCAGCGCTCCTTGATGCGTGGCACGGGCAGGCGAGCGGTCAGGATCGGCACGCCGAGCTTGCCGCATTCGGTGAAGGAGGAGGGCGAGATCACACTGCGCCACAGCGGCGGCCCGGGCTGCTGCACGGGCCGCGGCCGCAACTCCGGCACGTGCACGTCGTGGAACTTGCCGTGGTAGGTCAGCGGTGCTTCACGCCAGGCACGTTCCAGAATCTCGACGGCCTCTTCCATGCGCTCGCGGCTGTCGTGGCTGCGCAGGCCGTGCCCTACGAATTCGTATTCGTTGTAGACGGTACCCTTGCCGATACCGACATCGATGCGGCCGTGGCTCAAATTGTCCAGCAGAGCGAGTTGGACGGCAAGCCGCACCGGATGGTGGAACGGCATCTGCACGACGGCAAAGCCGATTCGGATGCGGCTCGTCTTCATGGCGAGCGCTGCGGCGAACAGGAGCGAGTCGTTGTAAACGCTTTCCCCCGTGAAATAGTGCTCTGTCAGCCAGACGTCGCTGAATCCCAGGCTTTCGGCGTAGCAGACCTGGTCGATCTGTTGCTCGATGCGGGCGGCATCCTCCTCGGACGATGGCGACAGCGCCAAGGTCAGCCAGCCGAATTGCATCCAAGTTCCCCCAAAGCTCACGCTACCGGATCGACTTTAGCGGGCTGTGGCAACCGCGGAAAGGTCGCTCTTGTCGTCGCCGACGCCCGCAGCGCGCACAAGGATGGTCAAGGCCCTGCTGCCGCCTCTCTCAATCGTCGTTGCGCGGCAGGACGATCGCGATCGAGAGACCGCCGCCAATGCGGTTCGAGGCACTGACCTGGCCTCCCAGCGCCTCGACGTTGCGCCGGACGATCCAGAGTCCGAGGCCGGAATGCGGGGGCGGCTCGACTTCGCCCTGTGGAGGGCGCGACGAGAAGTAACGCTCGAAGATGTGGTCGATCATGTCGCCTGGAATGCCGGGTCCTTCATCGTCGACCTGCAATTCGACGGCGTCGTGATTTTGGGTCAGCGTGAGCACGATGGTGCTGCTGCGCGGTGCGAAGCTGGTGGCGTTCTCGAGAATGTTCTGGAGCACGATCTCCAGCATGCCCTTTCCGGCACGGACCATGACGGCCTCGTCGAGGCGGCGAATCAGCCGGATGTCCCGGCTTGCCATGATTTCGCGGAAGTTCAGGGTTGCCTCGCCGACCAGGTGCGTGAGGTTGGTCGGTACACGTGGCGCCTCGATGAGATCGGCGGTGCTGTTGTCGAAGCGCTGGGCGGCATTGACGAGCGCCAGCAGCCGCTTCAGCGAGGAATCGATGATCTCCAATGCCCGCCGCGCGCGCTGGTCCTCCATGGCGACGGCCCGCCGCACCGGCGCAAGCGAGGACTGGATCGCCGCCAGCGGCGTTTTGAAGGAATGGGCATTGTCCTCCGCCGATTGGCGAATCTGCCGCGACAGGCGCTTGAGGTCGATCACCAGCTTGTCGAAGTCGTGGGCGACGCTCGACAGCTCGGGCACGATGTTGCGCTGTGAGAAGGCGTAGTCGCCGATGCGGCCCTGGCCGATCTCATTGGCCACGTCGCGGAAGCGGCGCAGGCTGAGCCAGATGCTGACGGCCGCGAGCGCGGCAAGAACGGCGAGCACGAGATAGATCGCCGCGGCCACGCGCACGGCGCGGGTCTCCCAATAGGGCCGGCCGATCGAGGTGTTGAGGAATTCCGACGTCCTGTGCGTCGAGGTCAACACCCAGCATCCGCTCTTGTCCTTGATCGGAATGATCGAGGTCAGGAGCTCGACCGCGCCGTTCGGCTGCTTGTAGCGGATCTCGTCGGATGCCTCCCACATGCACGCCTCGCCGAGCTTCTTCAGGATGCCGCGGTGGGCGAGCTCGTCGAGTTCGGTCGCCACTTCGTCGGGACGGATCGCAGGCGCCGACGCCACGAAATAGAAGGGCGCGCTCGTTGGCGGCTCGCCCGGCGTGGCGGCCGGCTGGAGCATCAGTTTCAGCACCGTGCCGTCGCTGGTGAACTTGGCCAGCTCGTCGTTCAGCGCGACGGTGGTGCCCGGCTCGATCCTGCGCAGCACCGGCGCCAGGGCGTGACCGATCAGCTTGCTGCGATCCTGGATGGCGCGCGTCACCAGATCGCGCATCTGGCGGTCCGCGCTCTCGAACTGGCCGTAGAGCACGACCGGCAGGGCGACGAATATGCCGACCAGCCCCATCAGCTTCAGGGTGAGCGACGCGCCCAGCCGGCGCGCCGCCGATTGCCAGCTAGGCGGCCGAGGCCTTGGGTCGTCCCCAGCGGTAACCGAATGAGGGATAGTTCTCGATCTCGGCAAACTCTGGATCGATGAGCCGGAACTTGTTTCGTATTCGCTTGATCGACGAACGGACATTGGTTCGGTAGCCATGTTCGCCGCTCCCCGCGATGAAGCCGACGTGATGCATGCAGTCGTATACTGCGCGATAGGTCACGTGATCACCGACGCTCGAGGCCAGCAGACGCACGATGTTGAATTCCGTCACGGTAAGATTGACGTCGACGGCATCCCAGAACGCCCGGCTGACCCGCGGCTTCAGCATCAGCCGCCCGCAATGCATGGTTTCGTCGACCTCGAGCTCGACCGGCCGCTTGGCGGATTCGACGATGACACGGATGCGCTTGGCGAGGATCGGCACGCCGCGCGACTTGTCGACGAAATCGAGCGCCCCACGGTCGAAGGCGAGGTTCTCGTGGCTGGGCGAGGACCGCCCGGTGAGGAAGACGACGGGCAGCTGGATGCCCTCGCGGCGCAGGCGAGGCAGCAGATCGATGCCCGATACGTTGGGCAGGCTCCAGTCGAGCACGATCACGTCCGCGGCAGTGCCGTCGGCCACCGAAGCCAGCATCGACGGGCCATCTGCGAAGGATTCGACCACGAAGCCCAGATCGACGAGCTCGGCCGAGGCAGCCTCGCGGTAGTCGTCGTCATCGTCGACGAAGATCAGCCGAATGGGTTCTTCTGCGCCGCCTCCCGCCCCTGGCTTGGGCACGGGATTGGAGCTGGGCCAGGCAACCTCGTTTTCCTTCATCGGTGTTGTCATCGCTCTTTACCTCGTACGCAAGAGTTCCAAACTGCCTCGTCTGCACATCCGGGTAGAGCTGGATGTCGACGGTGCACTGACCATCTCGATAGCGCCAGGTCTTTCCCGGAGCTCTTTCCTCCACGCTTGTTGGTGGGCCAAGCAAGGTCCTGAGTTCGCCCTCGCTCCTGCCAATGAGATTTACAGGCCGAGCGGTGCTCAAGGGCGCCGATTCGGCCGTCACCGCTGCAGGCGGCTCGATCGTTGCGATCTCGGGCTCCGCGGCGGCAGTGGGTTTCGCGGCGGCAGTCGTGGCGCGGGGCGCCGGAGTTGCCGGCTTCGGCGAGGCGATGGGATTGGAGTTCACCAACCGGTTCAGATCGCTTTGTGCATTGCGAGCGACCTGGCAGCCGGATAACAACAGCAACAATCCGATCCCGAGGGTCTGTTTGACCAGACTCTTGCCTTCGTTCACGACGTCGTCGCCTTTCCAGGATAAATGGGCCCGAACCGATGAACGAAACAGTGCGCCTGCGGTTGCAGACGAGCGTGCCACGCCGTCAGTTCGCCGCAGTTCGAGAGCGTGCGTGCTCATGGGAATCGACTCTCGCCGCTCTGCTGCAATGCGGCAAGAGGAGATCGAATAAAGTTAGGAGGTCTAATTCGCAGCGGAAGATACTGAACACCTGCTGCAGAAAATTCGATCAAGCGGGCAATTCGTACCCGATGGCGGATTCTGTCTCGATCGTCCGCTTCACGGCAGGTCGATCCATCATTCGCTCATAGTGACGAAACAGAGTCGGCAGAGTCGCCGGTGCAGGCTTGACGGACGCGATCATCCGCCAGAACAGGCGGAAGAGGTGGATGTCGACGATCGAATACTGATCCAGCGCCCAGTTCCTGTTGTCGAGTTTCGTCTCGGCGATCCGCCACACCTCGTTGAGATGGTCGAGGCCCTGCCGGCGCGCGGGATGCAGGGTGGAAGCGATGAACGACATCCATGACACGGCCTGTGCCTCGGCCTCGATGTCGCCGGCCGGCAGCAGCCTTGCCTCGGGGAAGCGCCGGGCGAGGTAGAACAAGCAGGCCGCAACTTCGGTGAGCGGCCTGCCGTCGATCAGCAGGGTGGGCACCTTGCCCGCCGGATTGATGGCGCGAAAGGCGGCCGATCGCATGTCCTGCTTGTGAAACGACATCGGCCGGGCGTCGAATGTCGCGCCGACCTCGTGAAGCGCAATATGCACGGCCATCGAGCTCGAGCCGGGCGCGAAGTAGAGCGCAAGCGCGCTCATCTCTTGTAGGCGACGCCATAGGGCGTGGTGATCAGCTCCAGCAGGTGTCCGTTCGGGTCCTCGAAGTAGACCCCGCGTCCGCCGTCGTGGTGGTTGATCTCGCCTGGCCCTTCCTTGTGCGGCCCGGCGTAGATCCTGATGCTGTCCTGCCTGAGACGGGCAAGGCCGGCATCGAATTCCGCGTCGTCGACCAGGAAGGCGTAGTGTTGCGTGCGGACGTCCTTGGAATCGACGAAGTCGAGGGTGACGCCGTTGGTGGTGCGCAGCGGGATGAACGGCCCCCATTGCGGATCCGGCGCGACGCCCAGGATCTTGCCCAGGAAGCTCGCCGAGGCCTGCTTGTCGTGCGCCGGGATGATGATGTGATTGAGCTGGGCCACGGTTGCCTCCGTCGCCTGGGACCACGAAGGACTAAGGCCGGCGCAACAGGTCCGATTCCGGGACGCCCGCCTCGTAGTCGGCCAGCATCTTGTCGGCGTCGAACAGCACGCCGATCGGGTTCTGGGCGAATGGCGCAGTGGTGAAATAGGCCGCGGCGCCCGCCTTGTCGAAGGCGTCGACCTGCAGCTCGACCTGGTTGCCGTCGGGATCCTTGTAATACATCGACACGGTGGGCCCGTGATTGATGGTGCGCACCGGCACGATGCCGTCGGCCTTCAGTCGGCGGTAGGTCGACAGCAGCTGGCCAAGATCGGCCATGGTGTAGGCGACGTGCGCCAGCCCCCAGCTGTCGTCCGGCGCCTTCTTGAGCCCGGGGATCTGCACGAACGCGACGCGATGATGCTCGTCATCGTAGGAGATGAACGAGATGTAGTCGTTTTCGAAGACCTGGCGGGCGTTCAGCACCTTGAGATACCAGTCGCGCAGCGGCTCGCGGTTCGACGTGCGCAGCACGAAGTGCGCGAACATCGTGGGCGAAACGGGTTTGCCGCCGAGCGGCCGGCGAGTCTTGTCGGCGTGGGAGTCCATGGCGAACCCTCCGTCAGTGGGCGTTTTTCGGCTCTCCCGGCAGGCGCGGCAGGAAGGCCGTGAGCAGTCCCAAGCATAGCAGATAAGGCGTGGCCTGGTAGACCATGTCGATGCTGGTCTCGTCGGCGAGCTTGCCGAGCGCCGCCGCGCCCAGTCCGCCCAGACCGAACGAGAAGCCGTAGAAGATGCCGGCGACCAGCCCGACCCGGCCGGGCAGCAGCTCCTGCGCGTAGACCAGGATGGCGGCGAAGGCCGAGGCGATGATCATTGCCACCACGACGGCGAGCACCGCGGTCCAGAACAGGTTGGCGTGCGGCAGCATCAGCGCGAATGGCAGGGCGCCCAGGATCGAGAACCAGATGACCGGCACGCGACCGACCTTGTCGCCGACCACGCCGCCGAGCAGAACGCCGATCACGATGCCGATCATGAAGGCGAAGAGATAGAACTGCGCCACCTGCACCGAGAGGTGGAACTTGTCGATCAGGTAGAACGTGTAATAGGAGCCGAGGCTCGCCTGGTAGACGTTCTTGCTGAACAGCAGCACGACCAGGATCACCACCGCCATGATGACGCGCGCGCGCGACAAGCCGTGTGGCGCGGCGATCGTTCCCGCCTTGCCGCGGCTGGCCGGCCGGCTGGCGCCAAGGCGCGCGCGATACCACTGGCCGACCTGGAACAGGATGGTCATGGCGACCAGTGCGGCTCCGGAGAACCACACCAGGCTGGTCTGGCCGCGCGGCACCACGATGAAGGCGGCCAGCAACGGGCCGCAGGCCTGGCCGAGATTGCCACCGATCTGAAACAGCGACTGCGCCAGGCCATAGCGGCCGCCCGCCGCCATGCGCGCCACGCGCGATGCCTCGGGATGGAAGACCGACGAGCCGGTGCCGATCAGCGCGGCCGCGAGCAGGATCACCGCGTAGGAGTGGGCCTGGGACATCAGCAGCAGGCCGATCAGGGTGAAGCCCATGCCGGCCACGAGGGAATAGGGCTTGGGATTCCTGTCGGTGTACAGGCCGACGACCGGCTGCAGCATCGACGCGGTGAACTGGAAAGCAAGCGTGATCAGCCCGATCTGGCTGAACGAAAGCTCGTAGGAATCCTTCAGGATCGGATAGAGCGCCGGGACCAGCGACTGCATCATGTCGTTCAGCAGATGGCAGAAGCTGAGCGACAGGATGACGGCGAAGGTCGTGCTGTTGACGGAGGCGCCGGACTGAGCGGGGGCGGACGCGGGCGCTACCGGGGCGGCATTCGCCGCCATTGTATTGTCGGACATACCAACATCATACGAGCCGGCCATGGCGTCGACCACCATCGCCGCGCAGGGCTGCCCTGCACGCAGCGGAACGCCGCCCGGCGTGTGGCGTTGTCGTGGGCGAGCGATGGCCTCTTCTCCCATCCTGACCGACGTGCCTCAGCGCCTCGATCGCTTGCCGTGGAGCGCCTTCCACCGGCTGGTCGTGGTGGCGCTCGGCGTCACCTGGATCCTCGATGGGCTGGAGGTCACGCTGGCGGGTTCGGTGGCGGCGGCGCTGCAGACCAGTCCGCGGCTCCATCTTTCGGCCGAACAGGTCGGGCTGACCGGCAGCGCCTACCTGATCGGCGCAGTGCTGGGCTCGCTGTTCTTCGGCCATCTCACCGATCGGCTCGGCCGCAAGAAGCTGTTCAGCGTCACGCTCGGCGTCTACCTGGTCGCGACGGCTGCCACGGCCTTCTCCTGGAACTTCGAAAGCTTCCTGTTCTTCCGTTTTCTCACCGGCGCCGGCATCGGCGGCGAATACTCGGCCATCAATTCGGCGATCCAGGAGCTGATCCCGGCGCGCCTGCGTGGCCGCACCGATCTGGCGATCAACGGCAGCTTCTGGCTGGGCGCGGCGGCGGGCGCCCTGCTCTCGGTGCCGCTCCTGGACCCCGACCTGTTCGGGCCCGACCTTGGCTGGCGGCTTGCCTTCGGCAGCGGCGCGCTGCTCGGCCTGTTCATCCTCTACTTGCGACGCTTCCTGCCGGAGAGCCCGCGCTGGCTGATGATCCATGGCCGTGACGGCGAGGCGCACGAGGTGGTGTTGGAGATCGAGCGGCGCGTGTGCGCCGACCGCCAGATCGAGCTGGCGCCGGTCGAGGCGAAGCTGTCGCTCGGCGACCCGCATCGGCTGACGCTCGCCTCCGTTGCGCACACCTTGCTGAAGCACTATCCCGCCCGGACGACATTGGGCATCGTGCTGATGGCCTCGCAGGCTTTCATCTACAACGCGATCTTCTTCACCTACGCTCTGGTGCTCACGAGGTTCTACGGCGTCGCCGCCGATCGCGTCGGGCTCTACATCCTGCCCTTCGCGCTCGGCAATTTCCTGGGGCCGCTGCTGCTCGGGCCGCTGTTCGATACCTGGGGCCGCAAGCCGATGATCGCCGCGACCTATGCCCTGGCCGGCATCCTGCTGGCGCTGACCGGGCAGATGTTCGACTGGGGATGGCTCACCGCCACCACGCAGACCGGGTTGTGGACAGTGGTCTTCTTCTTTGCCTCTGCGGCCGCGAGCGCGGCCTATCTCACCGTCGGTGAATGCTTCCCGCTCGAGGTTCGCGCACTCACCATTGCCCTTTTCTACGCCTTCGGCACTCTGCTGGGCGGGGTCGGCGGCCCGTGGCTGTTCGGCATCCTGATCGAAGGCGGCGGACGAAGCCACATCGCCTGGGGCTACTTCCTGGGGGCTGCCTTGATGATTGTCGCTGCGCTGGTCGAGCTGCGGCTTGGTGTTCAGTCCGAGCGAAAAGCGCTAGAAGACGTGGCCCCACCTCTCTCATCGGTTGTATAGTCGATTTGCAACACCGCAGAGGTAACGTCGCGTCATGGCCTTTCGCATCGCGCAGATTTCCGACACCCACCTCAGTAAGGCGAGGCCTTTCTTCGTCGACAATTTCGCGCAGGTGGGCGAGGCCTTGCGCACGGCCGGGCCCGATCTGGTCCTGAACAGCGGCGACATCAGCCTCGACGGCGCCTCGCAGGAGGCCGATCTCGCCGCCAGCCGCCTGCTGCACGACGCGCTCGGCCTGCCACTGCGATTCTTGCCCGGCAACCACGATCTCGGCGATGCCCAGGAGACGGCGAGTCACGGCGAGGCGCCGATCGATTCCGGCCGCCGCGAGCGCTACCTGCGCCATTTCGGCGCCGACTGGTGGAGCTTCGACGTGGCGGGGTGGCGTGTGCTTGGAATCAACGCCCAGCTTCTCGGCAGCGACCTTCCAGCCGCCGAGCAGCAGCATGCCGAGGGGAGCGAGTTCGTCGCCGGTCTCGGCAGCCGCAAGCTCGCGCTATTCCTGCACAAGCCGCTGTTCGACCGGACAGCCGCCGAGGACGGGATAAGCAACCGCTTTCTGACGCCCGCGCAGCGCAGCCGACTGTCGGCGATGCTCGGCGTCGCGCCGGCGTTGATCGCCAGCGGTCACGTCCACCAGTATCGCGCGACCACGTTCGACGGCTCGCACCATGTCTGGGCGCCGTCGACCGCCTTCGTGCTGCCCGAGCGTATCCAGCCGGTCTACGGCTTGAAGAAGGTCGGCTATGTCGAGCACGTCCTCGAGGCCGATGGCACGCATGCCAGCCGCATGGTCGAGGTGCCCGGCGCGCTGACGATCGACATCACTGCTCTTCCCCGGATCTACGGGCCGGCGTGACTCAGGCCGGCACGGGCCGGGCACGCTGGTTGTAGAGCATCTTGCGGATGCGGGCCTGTTCCTCGGGCGGCAGCTTGGTGTTGTCGACCGAAAGGTCCGAGCCCACCGCCATGCCCTTCTGCACGCCGGGACGCGCGCCGAGTTCCTCGAACCAGCGCTTGAAGTACTTGAACTCCTCGATGTCCTGGCCCTGGAACTTCCAGTTGATCGTCCACGGATAGCAGATCATGTCGGCGATCGTGTACTGGTCGCCCGCCAGGTACTTGTGCTTGTACAGGCGGTTGTTCAGCACGCCGTAAAGGCGATTGACCTCGTCGGTGAAGCGCGCGATGGCGTACTTCTGGTCGCCCTCCTTGGCCTGGTCGACACGGCGGAAGTGGCCGCACTCGCCGCTCTTGGGTCCCTGGTTGGCCATCTGCCAGATCAGCCACTCGTTCACCTCGTAGCGGGTGCGCAGGTCCTGCGGATAGAACTTCCCGGCCTTCTCGGCGATGTACATCATGATCGCGCCCGACTCGAAGATGGCGATCGGCTTGCCGCCGCCCTTCGGTTCGTGGTCGACCATCACCGGCATCCTGTGGTTGGGATTCATTTCCAGGAATTCGGCCGTGAACTGATCGCCGCGCCCGATATTCACGGGTACGATCTTGTACGGCATGCCGCATTCTTCGAGCAGGATGGTGACCTTCTTGCCGTTGGGTGTCGGCCAGTAGTGCAGATCGATCATCGGATAATCCTCCTTGGGATATTCTGTCGGTTTGAACGGAGCTTATCGGGCAGGACGGCATGGGCAATAGCGAACGAGAAAAGTTCATCGGCCGATCGATCCAGCGCATCGAGGACGCCCGCTTCCTCACCGGACGCGGCCGCTACCTGGCCGATATCGAGAGTCCCGGTTGCCTGTGGGGCCATGTCCTGCGCTCGCCGCACGCCCACGCCCGCATCGAGCGGCTCGACGTTTCGCGCGCCGCAAGGCTCGCCGGCGTGCGGGGCATTTATGTTGCAGGCGACATGGTCGAGCTCGGGCCGATGCCCTGCCTGGCGGCGGTTACGCCGCTGGTCGTGCCGCCGCGCAGCGCCCTGGCGAGAGACCGTGCACGGCATGTCGGCGATCCGGTGGCCTTCATCGTGGCCGACAGCGAGGAAATTGCGTGCGAAGCAGCCGAGCTCGTCGACGTCGGCTACGAGCCGCTGCCTGCCGTGGTCGACGGCCGGGCGGCGCTCGCCGGCGGCGCGCCGGCACTCTGGGACGAGGCGCCGGGCAACCTTGCATTCCATGTCCAGCGCGGCAACGCCGCCGCCGTCGCCGAGGCGATGAAGCGGGCAGCGCACGTCGTCGAAATCGAGGTGATGAACAACCGCGTCGTGGTGGCGCCGGTCGAACCGCGGGCCGCCATCGCGCGCTACGATGCGGCCAGCGGCAGCTTCGACCTCGAGCTGACCGGACAGGGCCTGCACGGCATCCGCCGCCAGCTCGCCGAGTTCGTGTTCAAGCTGCCGCCCGAGCGCATCCGCCTGCATGCGCCCGACGTCGGCGGCGGCTTCGGCACCAAGAATTTCCTCTATCCCGAATGGATCCTGCTGATGTGGGCGGCGCGCGCACTCGGCCGGCCGGTGCGCTGGACGGCCGACCGCGCCGAGGAATTCGTGGCCAGCGCCCAGGGCCGCGATATCTTCGCCAAGGCGCGGCTCGCGCTCGACAGGAGTGGCAAATTCCTCGCGCTCGACGTGGCGATGGTGGCCAATCTCGGCGCCTATCTGTCGGGGAACGGCCCGGGCGCCTCGGTGGTCGCGGCCTCGACCGCGCAGGGCGGCGTCTACGACATCCCGGCGATTGCCGTCGACGTGCGCGGCGCCTTCACCAACACCGTGCCGGTCGACGCCTATCGCGGCGCCGGCAAGCCCGAGGCGAACTACATCGTCGAGCGGGCGATCGAGGCGGCGGCGCGCGAGCTCGGGCGCGATCCCGCGGCCCTGCGGCGCCAGAACCTGATCGCGTCGTTTCCGCACAAGACAGCGCTCGGCATCGTCACCCTCGATTCGGGCGACTTCGTCGACAACCTCGACCAGGCGGTGGCGCGCGCCGATGCCAAGGGCTTCGAGGCGCGGCGCGCCGAGGCCTGGGCGCGCGGCAGGCTGCGCGGGCTCGGCGTCGCCTGCTTTCTCGAGACCTCGCGCGGCGCGCCCAACGAAGGGGCCGAGGTGCGCTTCGAGACCGATGGCACGGTAACCGTCGCCGTCGGCACCGAGTCGAACGGGCAGGGGCACGAGACCGCGTTCGCCCAGATCGCCGCCGAGCGGCTCGGCGTGCCGATGGAGGCCGTCCGCTACGTGCAGGCCGACACGCGCGCCGTGAAAAGCGGCGCCGGCCACGGCGGTGCGCGCTCGATGCACATGGGCGGCGGCGCCGTGGTCAAGGCCATCGATGCCGCCCTTGCACGGGCGCGCGGGCTCGCGGCCCGGCTTTTGCAGGCCTCGGAAGGCGAACTGGTATTCGCCGGCGGAGGTTTCACGGTGCGGGGAACGGAGCGCCATATCGATGTGCTGAGCGTGGCGCGCGAGAGCGCGGCCGCGGTCGGCGAGCATGTGATGAACATGACCGATGTCTTCACCTTTCCCAGCGGCTGCCACGTCGCCGAGGTCGAGGTCGACCCCGAGACCGGGGCCGCGAGCCTGCTGCGCTACACCGCGGTCGACGACTATGGCCGCCTGATCAATCCCATGCTGACCGAGGGCCAGGTGCAGGGCGGCGTTGCCCAGGGCATCGGCCAGGCGATGCTCGAGCACACGGTCTATGACGAAGGCGGCCAGCTCCTGAGCGGCTCGCTGATGGACTATGCGCTGCCGCGTGCCGACGATCTGCCCGCCTTCGACATCACTCTGGTCGAGCGTCCGACGGAGGCCAATCCGCTCGGGGTCAAGGGCTCGGGCCAGGCGGGCTGCATCGCCGCGCCCCAGACAGTGATGGCCGCCATCCTCGATGCGCTGGCGCCGGCCGGCGTCAAGCACATCGACATGCCGGCAACGCCCGAGCGGCTCTGGAAAGCGCTGACTCGTTGAAACAAGGCAAGGCGTCGGCGCCGGACCGGGTGAGCGACGGCCAGCGCATCCTGGCCGGGATCCTGTTCATGTGCGGCGCCGGCCTCCTTTTCCCCATCATGAGCGGCTTTGCCAAATTCCTGGGCGAGAGTGGCTACAGCTCGCTGCAGGTCTCCTGGGCCCGCGCCTTCGGCCATATCGTGTTCATGCTGGCCTTTTTCGTGCCGCGCTTCGGCCTGCGCATGCTGAAGACCCGCCGGCCGATGATCCAGCTCACGCGCTCCGCGATGCTGTTCATGTCGAACGCCACCAACTTCTTCGCCATCACCTTCATCCCGCTGGCCAAGACCGCCTCGATCAGCCTGATGGCGCCGCTGCTGGTCGTGCCGCTCGCCCGCCTGATCCTGGGGGAGCGCAGCACGGCGGGGCGGATGGTGGCGCTCGGCGTGGGCTTTGCCGGCGTGCTGATCATCATCCGGCCCGGCACCGAGCTCTTCCACTGGGCCTCTCTGTTCGCGCTGGCCAGTGCCGCAGGCTATGCGGTCTACCAGGTGCTGACGCGGCGTATCGCGGGCATCGACCCGCCCGAAACCTCGGCCATCTACAGCTCGGTCGTCGGCGGCTTCGGCATGTTCCTGGTGCTGCCCTTCGTCTGGCGGACGCCCGAGAGTCTGCGCGACATCCTCTACTTCTGCAGCCTGGGCGTGATCGGCGCGCTCGGCCATTATCTGGTGGCGCGCGCCCTCACCAACGCGCCGGCCAACATCATCGCGCCCTTCCAGTACATGCAGCTGATCGGCTCGGTGGCGGTGGGCTACTTATTCTTCGGCGACTTCCCCGACGTCCTGACCTGGCTCGGCGCCGCGATCATCGTCGGATCGGGGCTCTACATCGGCTGGTCGCAAACACGGAAGGCGTGACGGTCACCTGCCGGAATTGCGGACAATGACCCCGTGTCGTCCTAACCCACCGTCACCGGCGAGAAGTCGACGTACCAGCTCTTCGGGTGCACGTAGCCCTTCACTTTGTTGGAGATCGCATTGGGCCACACGTCGTGCACGACCCAGACGAACACCGCCTCGTCGACCATGCGGGTGTTGATCCTGGCCAGCACCTTGTCGAGTTCCTTGGGATCGGACGTGGCGCGTGCCTCCTTGGCCAGCGCGTCGAACTCCGGTTCCTGGATGTAGCCCCAGTTCGAGCCCTTGGGCGGCACCTGCTGGCTGTCGACGAAGCGCATGAAGGCGTTGTGCGGGTCCATGGTGTTCCAGGAGACGTTGATGGCGCTGAACGGCGCGGCCTCCGGCGCCTTGGCACCCTGGCGCATGAAGTTCAGCAGCGCATTCCAGTCCATCACCTGGAATTCGACATCGATGCCGACCTCGGCCCATTGCTGCTGGATCGCCTCGTTCATGATCAGCGGGTACATCTGGCCCGAGCCCGAGGTCGAGATGGCGATCTTGGTCTTGAGCTTCTTCGCCGGCCCGTAGCCCGCATCGGCCAGCAGCCGCCTGGCCTCGGCAGGGTCGTACTTGATCTTGAACGACGGGCTGCCGAACCAGGGATGATCGGGCGGCACGCAGCCGACCGCGGGCACCGCGAGGCCGTTCAAGACCTTGACGATGGCGTCGCGGTCGATCGCGAGGTTCATCGCCTTGCGCACGCGGATATCGGCCGTCGGCGCGCCGGGCAGCAGGCTGAGCGTGTAGGGCCACATGTGCGGAATGGCGTTCGTCTCGATCTTGCAGCCGCCGGACCGGAGCTTGTCGAGCGAATCGGGCGCCGGCGCCTCGATCCAGTCCACCCGGCCTGACAGCAGGGCCGCCGAACGCGTCGAGACGTCGGGGATGGGCAGCAGCACCAGCCGCTCGGTCTTGGGAATGCGGTCCTTGTTCCAGTAGTCGGTGTTGCGCTCGAGCTCCGCCCGCTCGCGCGGCGTCCACGCCTTCATCTTCCATGGCCCGGTGCCCGAGGGCTGCTTGCGGTAGGCCTGCCAGTCCTTGCCGACCTTCTCGAAATTGTCGGCGCTGGCAATCGTGAAGCGGTTGAGCAGCGAGGGCATCACCGTGTCGACGCCGTTGGTCTGCAGCTCGACCTTGTAGTCGTCGATCTTGCGATAGGCGACCAGCGGCCAGACCGAGGCGATCAGGACCGAGCGGCCCAGCCGATCGAAGGCCGGCGACTTGTCGTTGAGCGTGCGCTCGAGGCTGAAGATCACGTCGTCGGCGGTGAACGGAGCGCCGTGATGGAACTTCACGCCCTGGCGCAATTCGAAGATCCATTTCGTCGGATCGGCCGGGTCCTGATACCACTTGGTGGCGAGCCCCGGCACCAGCTTGGCGGGCTCGGTCGCCGAGGACAGATCCCACATCACCAGCGGGTCGTACATCGTGTAGCCCATGAAGCGGATGCCCTCGGTGCCCTGGTCGGGCGCGCCGTCGGTGACCGGGATGTCGGCGAGCGTCATGGCAATGCGCAGGGTCGTTGGCTGCTGTGCCGTAGCCTGGGGGGCAAAGGCCAGGGAAGCGGGAAGGGCGGCGCTGGCAAGCAGGGCGGCACGACGCGTCAGCATGCGAAACCTCCGTGGTTTCGGAGAACGAAGCAGGAAGCGCGCCACTGCCGACGATGGACGCGGCATATTTTTTGCTGCTCCAATGGCGATCATGTCCGCGCCGAACACGCTCACCGCCACCGAAATCGCGCGCCAGATCGACTCCGGAGCGCTCACGGCCGAGGCCGTCATCCGCGCCCATCTCGAACGGATCGACCAGCGCGACAGCGATGTGCTCGCCTGGGTCCACCTCGCGCGCGACGCTGCCCTGGATCGTGCGCGCGAGCTCGATCGCGGGCCGCGCCAGGGGCTGCTGCATGGCGTGCCGATGGGCGTGAAGGACATCATCGACAGTTTCGACCAGCCGACGCGCTACGGCTCGCCGATATACAAGACGCACCAGCCTCTCGCCGATGCCGCCACGGTCGCGCTGGCCAAGGGAGCGGGCGCCATCCTGCTCGGCAAGACGGTCACGACGGAGTTCGCCAACCGCCATCCCGGGCCGACGCGCAATCCGCACAATCCGGCGCACACGCCGGGCGGCTCCTCGTCCGGCTCGGCCGCCGCGGTCGCCGATTTCCAGGTGACGCTCGCCACCGGCACGCAGACCGGCGGTTCGGTGATCCGGCCGGCCGCCTTCTGCGGCGTGGTCGGCTACAAGCCGACCTTCGGGCATTTTCCGGTGGCCGGCATGAAGGCCAACACCGAGTGGCTCGACACCATCGGCGCCTATGCGCGGAGCCTCGACGACATCGCGCTGTTCCGTGCCGCGCTGATGGCGATCCCCTACCGGCCGATCGCCAAGCTGCCGACGCCGCCGCGCATCGCCGTCTGTTATACGCCGCACAAGGGCGAGCTGCAGGCCGAGGCGATCGCTGCCATAGAGGACGCGGCAAAGGCGCTCGCCAAGGCCGGCGCGACGGTCACCGAGATCGAGCTGCCGCCGCCTGGAGCGGAGCTGCGTGAAGGGCAGAAGACCCTATCGGCCTTCGAAGGACCGCGTGCCGCAGCTGACGAGGCACGACGCTTCTACGACCTGCTCTCGAAGAGCTTCCAGCAGGACAAGATCGGTGCCGGCCGAAAGATCGACTACGCCACCTGGGTGGCCGCGCGCAAACTCGGCGAGCGGGGTCGCGCCGTCGTCGACGGGCTGTTCGCCGACATCGACGTCATTCTTACCGCGCCGGCCAAAGGCGAGGCGCCTCCAGGGTTGGAACGCACGGGCGACGCCACCTTCAATCTTTTGTGGACCTATCTCTGGATGCCGTGCGTGACCTTGCCGTTCAGGCGAGGGCCGAACGGGCTGCCGGTTGGCATCCAGCTGGTCGGTCGACAGCACGAGGATGCCCGCCTGCTCGACATGGCCGGCTGGGTGCGGGGAGTGCTGCAATGAAGCCTCTCAGCGCTGTCGAGGCCGTGAAGGCGATCGAGGCAGGGACACTTACCGCGGAGAAGTTGGCGCAGGCTTGCCTCGAACGCATCGCCGAGCGCGAACCGGTCGTGAAGGCCTGGGTCCACCTCGACAAGGAGCTGGCGCTGAAGCAGGCGCGTGCCGCCGACGCAACGAAGGGCGGCGTGCTGCGCGGCGTGCCGATCGGCGCCAAGGACATCATCGACACCCACGACATGCCGACCGGCCACAATTCGCCGATCTTCAAGGGCAAGGTGCCGTTCGGCGATGCCGCCTGCATTGCGCTCTGCCGCGACGCCAATGCCGTGATCATGGGCAAGACCGTGACCACCGAATTTGCCAACCGCCATCCCGGGCCCACGACAAATCCGCACAATGCGGCGCATACGCCGGGCGGCTCGTCCTCCGGCTCGGCCGCGGCGGTCGGCGATGGGCACGTGCCGCTTGCGTTCGGGACGCAGACCGGCGGTTCGGTGATCCGGCCCGCCGCCTATTGCGGCGTCGTGGGCTACAAGCCGACCTTCAACGATTTCTCCCGTGTCGGTATCAAGATGCAGTGCCATTCGCTCGATACGCTGGGCCTGATGGCCCGCACGCTGGACGACATCGCCCTGTTCCGCGGCGCCGTCCTGGCATTGCCGCCGGTGCCGATCGACTGCACCGTGAGCGCGCCGCGCGTCGGCTTCTGCCGCACGCCGATCTGGGACGATGCCGAGCCCGACACCAAGGCGTTGCTGGAGAAGACGGCGAGCACACTCGCCGCCAAGGGCGCCTCGGTCATCGATGTCGCCTTCGGTCCGGCCTTCAACGACATCCTCGAGGACCACGCCGCGATCTCAGGCTGGGAGAGCGTGCGCAACTATGCCGACGAGCGCCTGCGCAACCCGGACAAGATCAGCCGCGAGCTGACCGAGGTGCTGAACAAGGGCGCCGCCGTCACGCTCGACCGCTACGTCGCTGCGCAACGCAAGGCGGCGACGTTCAAGGCGCATGTCGATTCGCTGTTCGACAAGGTCGACGTCCTGCTCTGCCCGAGCGCGCCGGGCGAGGCGCCCAAGGGCCAGGAATTCACCGGCGATCCGCGCTTCAATTCGATCTGGACCTTGGCCGGCACGCCCTGCGTGACCCTGCCCGCCGGCACCGGCGGCATGGGCCTGCCGCTCGGCATCCAGCTGGTCGGCCTGCGCCATGAGGACGACAAGCTTTTCTCGACCGCCGCTTGGGTTGCGGCGCGTCTACACTGAGGCCCCGATGCCCAAGATCAACGGCGAACGACTTCTGGCCGACCTGCGGCGCATCGCCGAGTTCGGCCGCTACCAGACCGGCGTGCACCGCCCGCACCTGTCGCCGCAGGACGTCGAGAGCCGCCATTGGCTGGCCGGCCGCATGAAAGAGGCAGGCCTCGACCCGGTGATCGACGGCATCGGCACGGTGCTGGGCAAGAGCCGCAAGAGCGGCCCGCGCGTGCTGATCGGCTCGCATTCCGACACCCAGCCGCGCGGCGGCTGGCTCGACGGCGTGATGGGCGTGATCTACGGCCTCGAAGTGGCCCGCGCCATGGCCGAGGACCCCGAGACCGCGCACCTCGCGGTCGACGTTGCGTCGTGGGCCGACGAAGAGGGCCATTGGGGCCAGATGACCGGCAGCCGCTCGTTCGTCGGCCTGTTCGGCGAGGAAGACATCGACAAGGCGCGTCATCGCGACGAGGGCACAAAAATGCGCGATGCCCTGAAGGCCGCCGGCCTCGAGGGCGTGCCGCGCGAGCATCTGCCGGAGGGCCGCTATCGCGGCTATCTCGAAGCGCATATCGAGCAGGGTGGGCTGCTGGAGGCGACCGACAAGCGGATCGGCGTCGTCACGGCGATCGTCGGCATCTACCAGTACCGGCTCACCTTCAGCGGGATCCAGAACCACGCCGGCACCACGCCGATGCCGATTCGCAAGGATGCCGGCGTCGCCATGATGCGGTTGTACAACGACGTGATGGAGACCTTCCCCGGCCTCGCCGGGCCCAAGAGCGTGTGGACGGTCGGCAAGATGTCGGTCGAGCCGGGCGCGCCTGCCATCATTCCGGGCAAGGCCGAGATGATCCTGCAGTTCCGCGATGCCGACGTGAAGGTCCTCGACGGCTTCGCGGCGGCGTTGGCCAGGATCGTCGAGGCGCACGACAGGAAGGGGCCGTGCAAGGTCGAGTGCGAAAATCTCTCCAGGACCATGCCCACGGTGATGGACGAGCGCTTCCTCGACGCCATCGAGGAAGCGGCGGCGACCCACGCGCCCGACAGGCACGTCCGCATGCCGTCGGGCGCCGGCCACGATGCCCAGATCCTCGGGCTCAAGCTGCCCGCAGCCATGATGTTCGTGCCCTCGATCGGTGGCATCTCGCATCACTTCACCGAGAACACGGCCGACGCCGACATCGTGCTGGGTTGCCAGGTCTTCGCCGATGCCGCGGCCAAGATCCTGAAAGGCAACTAGAGATTCGTCCTTCGGAAGACAGCTCTCAGGCGAACAGCCGCCGCAGTTCGCCCTTGGCGGCTTCCAGCGTTCGCCGGCGGCTCGCTGACATGTTCTTGCCGGCGCGGTTTATATAGAAGGTCAGCATCGACATTGCCGACCTGAGCGGCGCCGACTTGCGCTCCTGGCTGCGTTCAGCCGATCGCTTGAGTGACGTCGCGATATCGCGCGCGTTGCGCTTCCTGAAGACGCCGTCCTCGAGCGCGAGCGCATGGCTCTCGCGCGTCACCTTGCCCGACCACTTCTTGAGCTTGGCCCGTTTGGCCGCGCCGACGCGGCCGTGATGGCTCGTCTTCGTCATGCCGCATCAACGCCCAGCCGCGGCCGATCGTTGCGGACTTCGCGGCCGGCACCTCAGTTGTTGAGCGCGAAACGGGCGAAGGGTCCGCGCTTGTCGGCCGGCAGCCTGGGAACCACCTGATCGACCTTGAGCTCGATCTCGCAGGCGATGTCGTTGGAGAGCGTGGTGAAGGCGTTGAGCCGGTCGAAGTCGATCTGCCGGAAGCCGGCCTGGCGCAGCAGGTCGAGCATCTCGGACTTGGCTGGCACAGGCTGCGGCCTGCCGGCCCGCCCGCTGCGATAGACCGCCTCGAGCGCGGCCAGCATGTTGCGGAACAGCCGCTGGCCTTCGTCGTCGAGCCGGTCGGGCCGCTGGATGCCGCCGGCCGCGAATTCGCGGCAGGCCGCGGGATTGGCCTTCTGCAGATAGGCGGCGAACGCAGCGCGCGCCGCCATGGCGGCGACGACAGTGGCATCGTCGGCGCGCCGCAGCACCGGCACGACGTACTGTCGCCGGAGTTCGGTGATCACCGACAGCGGCCGTGTCGTGCCGTCGCGGCTGGGGTTGGCCAGCTCTTCCCGGACTGCCGCCTTAAGTCGCGCCTCGGCCTCCGGATTGTCGGCCGCCACGGCGCCGACCAGCGGCAGGCCGCGCAGTTCGGCGAGGGCGATCTCGGTGGGCGAGCTCGTCTTGAAGTAATACCAGGCTCCCCCCGCGAACAGCAGGGTGACGATACCGACCACGATCGCGGCGACCAGACGGCTGCCTTCGGGCTCGGCAGGCCGGCTGTGGCGCCGTCTGCGGTGCGGGCGTTCCCCGCCGTCGTCGTCCGATACCAAGCGTCTCCCTTCAGGGATGGATGATCATCCCCGTGAAGACGTAAGCCTGCAGCATGACGTACACGCCGACAAGACAGGCGAGCGCGATCGAGTGCCAGAACACGAAGCGCAGGATCGAGCCCTCGTGACCGAACCAGTTGGTCGCCGTCGAGGCGACGACGATCGACTGGGCGTCGATCATCTTGCCCATCACGCCGCCGGAAGAATTTGCAGCGCCCATCAGGATCGGCGACAGGCCCAGTTGTTCGGCGGTGATTTTCTGCAGGCCGCCGAACAGCACGTTGGACGCCGTGTCCGAGCCGGTGAGCGCCACGCCCAGCCATCCCAGCAGCGTGCCGAAGAAGGGATAGAGGAAGCCGGCATGGGCGAAGGCGAGGCCGAGCGTGGCGTCGATGCCGGAGTAGCGGGTGAGGGTGCCGATCGCCAGCATGGCGGCGATGGTGATCAGCGAATAGCGCACGGTCCAGATCGTCTCGCCGTAGGCCTTCAGCAGGCGCAGCGGATTGAAGCCCATGACGAAGGCCGCGATCACGGCGGCGATCAGCATGCCCGAGCCGGTGTAGGAGAGATAGGTGAAGGCGAACACCGCGCCTTCCGCCGTCGGCTTGGCGACCACCGGCGGCACCTTCTGGATGAGGTTGTGCAGGCCTTCGACGGTGTAGCTCACCGTGAAGATCGGATTGACCAGCGCCTTGAACCAGCCGGTGCCCCAGATCAGCAGCGCTCCGCAGACGATGATCCACGGCGTCAGTCCGCGCCACATCTCCGCCGGGGTCACCGGTGCGTTCGACACGGTCTTGCTGGGCATCGTGCCCACCGAGTCATCGCGCGTGCGGAGCGCTGGCGACAGCCATAGTTCCCTGGGTTGCCAGATCTTGAGGAAGCCGATCAGGCAGGCCATCGAGATCAGCGAGGCGCCGACGTCGACGATCCAGGGATTGACGTAGTTGGAAATCAGGAACTGCGGGACAGCGAAGGAGACGCCGGTGACCAGGATGGCGGGCCACACTTCCTTCATGCCCTTCCATCCGGCGAACGCCCAGATCAGCCAGAACGGCACGATCAGGGAGAAAATCGGCAGCTGGCGGCCGACCATGGCGCCGAGCAGGTAGGGATCGAGTCCGGTCACCGACGCGAGTCCCTGGATCGGCGTGCCGAGCGCGCCATAGGCTACGGGCGCGGTGTTGGCGATCAGGCTGAGGCCCGCCGCGGCGAGCGGCGAGAAGCCCAGCCCCATCAGCATCGCGCCCGTCACGGCGACCGGCGTGCCGAAGCCCGAGGCGCCCTCGAAGAAGGCGCCGAACGAGAAGGCGATCAGCAAAAGCTGCAGGCGGCGGTCAGGCGTGACGCCGCCGATCGTGCGCTGCAGGAGCTCGAAGGTCCCCTTCTCGACGCACAGGCGATAGAGAAAGATGACGTTGAGCACGATCCAGCCGATCGGGAAGAAGCCGGTCACCAGTCCCAGCACCGAGGCGCGCAAGGCGTGCCCGGTCGGCATGGTGAAGGCGAAGATGGCGATCAGGATCGCCACCACGAGGGCGATCACCGCCGCCACATGGGCTCTCACCTTGCCCGACGCGATCAGCGCCAGCAGCACGACCACGGGCAGGGCAGCGACCAGCGTCGACAGCAGTTCGTTGCCCAACGGATTGTAGACTTGGCTCCACATTGTTTGGTTCCCCCCGGCTTCTTCGTTGGCGCCATTCCACGACCGTCACGGGCGGGGGGCAATTGAATTTCCCGTGTTCCCCAGGCACAGCCCTTTGCAGCGCCTCGGCAATTAGGCGGGTCGGGTGCTTGCGTGTGCGGGCCTGTCGGCCATATTCATCCCATGCCGATCCACCTGGAGATCTTCCACCCCGACCGCATCGTCGTCGGCGTGGCGCGCGGCGAGATCACGCTGCCGGAATTCGGCGGATTCGTGCGCGAGCTCGCCCAGTCGGGCGTGATGCACTATCGCAAGATCCTCGACGTGACGGCGGCTCGTTCGTCCACCATCGGCAAGGACGAGCTGCTGGCGGCCGACGAGCAGTTGCGCCAGCTCACGCACAAAGGACCTCGAGGGCCGGTGGCCGTGGTGGCCGATCCCGATCGCGGCGAGCTTGCCCTGACCTTCAAGGCGCTGACGGCCAGCGATCGGCCGGTCGAGGTATTCGCCAGCCTGCGCGAGGCGCGCGCCTGGCTGGCGACGTTCCCGCTGACGATATCGTCGGTCTGATCGGGGTCGCCGGTCAGCCCTTCGGAGTATTGCGCTCGAGGAAGGCGCGCACGCGCCTGATCGATTCGTCGAGATGGGTCGGGGCGCGCCACTCCTTCTGCACCTCGATGTTGGGCGCAAGTGCCGCGATCTCTTCGCTGGTCTTGGCCGGGTGCGGCTTGTCGGTGCCGGGCTGCAGGAAGAGCGGCGTCCGGCAATTCTTGACGAAGTCGCGGGTGACGGAGAACACGAAGTCATTGCCGAACATGTTGTGCCCGAACGACTGGATCGTCTCCTCACTGATCGACGGATCGCGCGCCCGTACGGTCTCCCATAGCCCTTCACCGCCGCGTCCCATTGGTCGCGATTCTCCCACAGGCCGATCGGGTTCTGCAGCACCGCGGCGGGGACGCGATCCGGATTCTGCTCGATCGCCTCGAAGCAGTAGCTGCCGCCGATGCAGCCGCCCATCACGAAGAACTTGCCGAAGCCCAGGTGATCCATCAGGGCGAAATGGTCGCCGGCCAACGTGTGCCAGCCGTGGTCGGGCTTGACGTCGGCGACCGATCGGCCGGCGTTGCGCTGGTCCATGGCAATGACGGTGAACTTGTCGGACAGAGCCTTGCGCGGATCCATCCAGGGATAGCCGTTGGGATAGGCGGGCGAGGCGCCGCTCCACATCTCCATCTGCGACTTCAGCCCACCCGGTGCGTAGAGCAGGACCGGGAAACCCGAGCCATGGATCTCGTAGTGAATCTCGGCGTCGGCGCGCTTCAACATCGGCATGGTGATTCTCCCTTTGCCCAGCCTATTCGACGCTGCGAGAAACAGGCAACCGGGGCCCCTGTTCGGCGTTTGATCTGATCACGAGGAAGGGGCAATGGCCGAACCCAGAGCTGTTCGCTATCCGACAGTCCATCTGCGCGGCGGCTCGGCCATCCGGCGTCCCCTGATCGTGCTGGCGGTATGTGCCGTCGCGGCCATCGGATACGTGTCGCGCGACTTCCTCATTCCGACCGCCGGCGCCGTCGTGCTGGCGCTGATGCTGACGCCGGTGGCCAACACGCTGGAACGCCTGCGCCTGCCGGCGTCCGTCGCTGCGGCATTGTCGGTGCTTTTGCTCACCTCGCTCCTGGCCGGCCTGCTTGCCGTGGCGATTCCGTCGATCTCGAACTGGGCCGAGCAGGCACCCTTCCTCACGCTCACCCTCGAACGCAAGCTCGAAGGCCTGCGCAAGTCCCTCGCTTTGATGCAGGAGGTGACCAACCGCGTCGAACAGGCCGCGTCGGCGACGGCCGGAAGCCACGTCGCCCAGCCGGCCGAAAAAGTGGTGGTCAACGAACCGTCCCTGCTGCGGGTGCTGGCCAGCACGACGCCGGGAGTGGTGCTGCAGATCGGCTACGCCGGCGTGCTGGCATTCATGTTGCTGGCCCATCGCAACAGCCAGCGCCGCCTCGTCCTGCGCGTTCCGGGCAACTTCGCGACACGCGTGCGCCTCGCCCGGGTGATGCGCGACATCAACGACCGGGTCGGGCACTATCTCTTCGCCCTGGCGGTGATCTATTCGATCGTCGCGCTTCTGTCGGCCGTCGCACTGGCCTTGCTGGGATTTCCCAACGCGATCGTGTGGGGCGCCGTCATGGGGCTCGCCTCGTTCGTGCCGTTCATCGGGCCGCCGGTGGTGATCGGGATCGTGGCGCTGGTCGCCATGCTGAGCTTCGACGATTGGCAGTCGATCGTCGCGGCGCCGGGCGCGCTGCTGGTCATTCACTTCGCGGAATCGCAGCTCGTCACGCCCGCGTTCGTCAGCCGGCGCTGCGCGCTGAATGCCCTGGCCGTGTTCACGACCATTGCCTTGCTGGGCTGGATGTGGGGCGCCGTCGGCGCCATCGTGGCGGTGCCGCTCCTGATCCTGCTCAGCACCATCGCCGCCCACGTGCCGTCGCTGCGCTGGCTCGAGGTGCTGCTGGCCGACGACCGGCCGGTCAATGAGCGCCTGGCCGTCAAGCCGCCGCTGGCGACGGTTCGCCGCCGCCTGACGGTGCCGACCAAGAGCGCGCGTCAGCCGCGGCGCCGCCTTGTCGCGGCGAAATAGGAGACGCCGCCCATCACGCCGTAGAATCCGCCCAGCACGGCCCATGCCTCGGCTGGATCCATGTGGCGTTCGAGGAGCGTGACGGCGGCGCGGCTGAGGCAGAACAGAGCCGCGGCGCCAGCTGCACCGGCGCCGAGCATCAGCATCAGCCTGTTGGTTGCGTCTCGCGCGACCCCGCGCACGGCCTGTCCGGCCACGGTCGCTGCTGCAAGGCGTAGCAGCGGCGCGATCATCGACGCGCCGCGCGGCGGAGGACTGCTCCGGGAGCGATTGCGTCCGGCGAGAACGGGGCCCCTAGGTCCGACGACAAAGGTACCCCGCAAGGAAGCCCAGGCCGAGCAGCGCGGCCAGGGTGGCGAGCGGGCGGGCCTCCGCCATCTCGACCAGAGAGTCGGTGGCGGCATCGCGCATCTGCACAGATTTCTTGCCGAGTGCCGCCGCGGCGTCGCGCGCGGTGTCGGCATACTCGTCGATGAATTCCTGGGCGGCGGTGATCGCGTCGTCGATCGCCTCCTTGCTCTTGGCTTCGATCGCGCCCATCGCGCGGCTGACGCCATCGTTGGCCTCGACCTCGAGCGCCGAGGACAGCTTCTTGAGCTGCATCTTGAGGGCGTTGATTTCCTTCACCAAATCCTTGTGGGACTGCTGGGAGGTGCCGTTGGCACGCATGTTTGTCCTCCGGTCGGGGCTGATCGTCAGCGCTTTAAACGCCGTCGCCAACCGAAGGTTTCCCTAGTTTCAGCCGTCCCAGACGTTTTGCGGCATCGGCAGCTTGGCGAAATCCGCCGCCACCAGCGGCCGATGATGGCCGATTCCCTCTTTCTCGAGGAGCATCATGTACTGCCGCACGTGCTGGCCGGAGTGCCAGGTCGTGCGCTCCATCAATTCGTGCAGGGTCTGCGGGCCGTAGTAGGTCGGCAGCGTCTTGGCCGGCGAGCTGTCGCGTTTGGCCCACCAATCGCGGAAGCGCTGCCGCACTTTGGTGCCATAGGCAACGAGACTGCCGGTGTCGGCATCGGCGGCCGGCTCCTCGCGGAACATTTCCTGCACGAGGGTGATGCCCTCGTTCGCCCCGACAAAGGCGTCGACGACCCGGAAGAGATGGTACGCGAGCATACGGTAGCTGCGCGGTCGGCCGGGCACGTGCGTGCCGAGGCGGTCGTGCGGCATCAGCGGGATGAGTTCGAGCGCGGCGGTCAGGAACCTGTCGATGCGCTGGGCGAGTTCCTCGATCGACAGTTGCGGGCCGCCATCCTCCTTGAGGCCGAGGAAGTCGATGATCTGCTGGGTGTTCTGGCCCAGCACGTACTTCTCGCCGCGCGACAGGACGGGAACGGTCCTCAGGCCGAGCTTCTGGAGCTGGGCGAGGCCCGTCGGGTCTTCAAGGACATTCACCGAAACGAAGTCGATCCCACGGACCGATAGAAACTCTTTGAGTCTCAGACAGCTGGTTCAACCAGGCTGCCAGAACACCTTGAACGGTTCGCTCATCCGATCCTCCGCAGCAGGCGCCAAGCCTACTCCAACGCCAGGCCGAGGTCACGCCGGCTTGTGGCAGACGATGCAGACCTTGTTGCCGTCGGGATCGCGCACGTAGGCGCCGTAGTAGTTGGGATGGTAGTGCGTGCGGATGCCCGGCGCGCCTTCGTCCTTGCCGCCGGCCTTGAGGGCTGCCGCGTAGGCGGCATCGACTGCAGAGCGGTCGTCGGCCTCCAGGCCGATGGTCGTGCCATTGCCCACGCTTGCCGCCTTCTTGTCGATGGGCCGGACGATCCACAGCTGCGGCCGTCCGCCGGCGCGGGCGTAGCCCACGCCATCGGGATACTCGGCCAGGCGGACCAGGCCGAGTGGGGCGGTGACGCCGTCGTAGAATGCCTTCGCCCTGGCGATGTCGTTGCTGCCGACGGTGACGTGACTGAACATGATCGTTCTCCCCGAAAATCAATCAGCTGTTTTCATGCCGACCAGGGCCATCCGCCTGCTCCATTGGTCGAGGTTCAGGGCGACGCGCGCCGCCAGCTCTTCCGGCGTGGAGCTTTCCACTTCGAGGCCGAGGGTGGCCAGCTCGGCCCTGGTTTCCGACCGGTCGAGCTCGGCGCCGATCTGGCGACTCCACTCGGTCACGATCGGGCCGGGCGTCTCGAGGATCCGGATGCGCCCGCCGCGATGATGCGGCAGCAGCGACGGCACGCCCGAGAAAGCCGCCGGAATGCGGCCCTCCCGCAGGTCGACAATCAGTGGGGCGGCACCACGATACGGCACGTTCTCGATCGGCACGCCCGCCGCCCGTCCGAACAGCATGCCGAACAGCTGAAGGAAGGTATCGCTCGACGCGGTACCGAGCCGCCTGCGGCCCGGCTCGTCGTCTTTCAGCCATTGGACGTATTCGGTGAATGTCGCGACGCCAAGTTGGGGGGCCGCGGCGATCGCCATCTGGAACGTTCCCACGAGCGACACCGGGGTCACGTCCTTGACGGGATCGAAGGGGAAGGACGTCACGGCAAGCTTCGACGCCAGGGTCGTCGACGGAATGAACC
The DNA here is from genome assembly GCA_964533955.1 of uncultured Reyranella sp. GTDB lineage: Bacteria > Pseudomonadota > Alphaproteobacteria > Reyranellales > Reyranellaceae > Reyranella. Next base: position 35,205 of record CAZHQA010000015.1, read on the forward strand.
CGAGCAGCGATCCGTCGGGCGGCGCCTTCTTCAAGAGCTCGCCCACCACCGCACCCGTGCCGCCCGGCCGGTTCTCGACGGTTATGTGCCGGCCGGTCCGCGCTTCGAGCCGTTGCGCGACGAGGCGCGCGAGAAGGTCCGTTCCGCCGCCTGCCGAGAACCCGACAAGCATGCGTATGGCCTTGTCGGGCAGCCTCGTCTGACTGCGCGAGGGCGACGGCACGATGGCTGGCGCCATGGCGAGCGCCATGAGGAAACGTCGATTGAGCAGTGAGTTCACCCTGGCCGCACACCCATGCGGCCGGAGTCAGGATGCCGCAGGGGCATACACCGCCGCAAGCTGGCGCGAGACCAGCCGGGCATAGAGACCTCCTCGCATCAACAA
>CAZHQA010000016.1:0-12655 GCA_964533955.1 uncultured Reyranella sp.
GTTTTTGCCCGGTATGGTTCCGCCGTGACGGGCCATTCACAAGTGCTAACGATAATACCGTTACACTCGCTGCTGCCGCCTAAACAGCGGACGTAAGCGCGGTTCGGGAGGGCACCGGGCAACAGAAGCCCTCCCACTTTCCGCCACAGCTTTTCGCGGCTCGATGCGATTGACTCTCCTGAAACGCAGGCCGATGCTCCGCGAAAGTTCCGGCACGCCATGAACGATCGCTTTCACTACGACGCTCTCGTCGACGATGCGCTGCGCAGCGTCGTGCGCCGAGTCTTGAGACAGGTGGCCGACAAGGGTCTGCCGGGTTCGCACCATTTCTACATCTCCTTCCGCAGCAATGACCCGGGCGTGCAGCTGCCGGACTATCTGCGCGCCAAGTATCCGGAAGAGATGACGATCGTGCTCCAGCACCAGTACTGGGACCTCATCATCAACGACGAGTTCTTCGAAGTGACGGTGAGCTTCAACAAGCAGCAGGAGCGCATAAAGGTGCCGTTCGGGGCGCTGTCGGCGTTCGTCGATCCGTCGGTGCGCTTCGGCCTGCAATTCGACCGCAAGGCCGGGGCAGGCGACAAGGTCGAAGCGGGCGCCAACCAGCCGCCGACCTCGCTGCCGGCGCCGGAAAAACGCCCCTCGCTCGGCGCCCCAAGCGAGGCGGCGCCCGCACCGGAAGTCGCGGCCAATCCAACCGCCAAGCCGGAAGATCCGGCGTCCAAGGTCGTCAAGCTCGACAGCTTCCGAAAGAAGTAGACGCGCCGCGCTTTTTGCGGTTTTAGGGCGGCTTCCCGCGAGGAGAGGCCATGCCCGAGTTCCATTTCCAGGAGATGTTCCCGTCGGCAGCGGACACCACGTCCTACCGCAAGCTCTCTTCCGATTTCGTCGGCACTGCCAGGTTCGACGGCAAGGAAGTGCTGACCGTCGATCCCCAGGCGCTGACCCTCCTGACCGCGCAGGCTTTCCACGACATCTCGCATCTGTTGCGGCCCGGCCATCTCCAGCAGCTGCGCAATATCCTCGACGACGGCGAGGCGTCGACCAACGACAAGTACGTGGCGCTCGAGCTCCTCAAGAACGCCAATATCGCCGCAGGCGGCGTGCTGCCGATGTGCCAGGATACCGGCACCGCCATCGTCATGGGCAAGAAGGGCCAGGCGGTATGGACGGGCGGCGGCGACGAGGCGGCAATCGCCCAGGGCGTCTACAAGACCTATACCGAGACCAACCTGCGCTACAGCCAGGTCTCGCCGCTGTCGATGTTCAAGGAAGTGCAGACCGGCACCAACCTGCCGGCGCAGATCGACATCTATGCGACCGATGGCGACGCCTACAAGTTCCTGTTCATCGCCAAGGGCGGCGGCTCGGCCAACAAGAGCTACCTCTACCAGCAGACGCCGGCGGTGCTGAACGAGGCCGCGCTGCTGAAGTTCCTCGACACCCAGATCCGTACGCTCGGCACCGCCGCCTGCCCGCCGTATCACCTCGCCATCGTGGTCGGCGGCACCTCGGCCGAGATGAACCTCAAGACGGTGAAGCTTGCCTCGACGCGCTATCTCGACGACCTGCCGAGCGAGGGCAACAACAAGGGCGTAGCGATCCGCGATCGCGCGATGGAGCAGAAGGTGCTGGAGCTCACCCGCCAGATGGGCATCGGCGCACAGTTCGGCGGCAAGTACTTCTGCCATGACGTCCGCGTCATTCGGATCGCCCGCCATGGCGCCTCGGTCCCGATCGGGCTTGGCGTTTCCTGCTCGGCCGACCGCCAGGCGCTGGGCAAGATCACCCGCGACGGCATCTATCTCGAGCAGCTCGAGACCAATCCGGCGCACTACCTGCCGGAAATCGAACCGCAGCAGCTCTCGGGCGACGTCGTGTCGGTCGACCTCGACAAGGGCATGGCGCACACGCTCTCGGTCCTGACCAAGCATCCCGTCAAGACGCGGGTGAACCTCACCGGCACTCTGATCGTGGCGCGCGATTCGGCACACGCCAAGCTCAAGGAGCGGCTCGATGCGGGCCAGGGTTTGCCCGATTACTTCAAGCAGTTCCCAGTCTACTACGCGGGACCGGCCAAGACGCCGACCGGCATGGCGTCAGGCTCGTTCGGCCCGACGACGGCCGGCCGCATGGATTCATATGTCGATCTGTTCCAGGCCCATGGCGGCTCGATGGTCATGTTGGCCAAGGGCAACCGCAGCAAGCAGGTCGTCGATGCCTGCAAGAAGCACAAGGGCTTCTATCTCGGTTCGATCGGCGGCCCGGCGGCGATCCTGGCCAAGAACTGCATCAAGAAGGTCGAAGTGCTGGAGTATCCCGAGCTCGGCATGGAGGCGATCTGGCGCATCCAGGTCGAGAACTTTCCGGCCTTCATCGTCACCGACGACAAGGGCAACGACTTCTTCAGCGAACTGAAGATCTGAGGAGCAGCAAAGGACGCCCCGGGGACCGCCTCGCGAGGCTCGTGCACTCTAGGAGGGGCTGCGGCAGCCCTCCTCGCGCGCGCACCAGCGGTCGATCCAGACGTTGCCGCGCGACGCGTTGATCACCTGCAGCCAGTCGCCGCGGCAGCCGAGCACCTGGAACTTCTGATCCTCGCCTTCGATGCGGCCAAGCTCCCCGCCGAGGGAGCCAGGCCGGCTGAAGGTGGTGATGGTGCCATCGACGCGCGTGTCGACCGTGAGCTGATCGGCCGGGACCCAGCCGAATTGCTGGGGCATACCGTCGATCGCCGTGAAGTCCTTGCCGTGGAGCGCAATGCGGGCCCAGCCGCTCTGGCTGCCGACGATGGTCACAGGGGATGCCGTCCCGTTCGCGCCCATGTTCGGTGCGGCAAAAGTCCCTACCACCCGGCCTTCCGGTGTGGGCAGGTTGCGGACCGGCAGCGCCTCGCCTGGCTGCAGCAAGGCGTAGGCCTGCTTGTCCCTGCAGGAAGCGGCTGAGCCGGCACTGGCATCGAGCGAATCCTCGAGCACCGCAAAGCCTGCGAGTACGGCGATCGTGCCGACGACGGCGCGAATCATCCCCGGTTCCTTCCCACGGGCCGAGACGGAAGCCCCATCAGCCGACCCACCCTCGACCCGAAGCCGTTCTAGCCCCCGGGTGGGGACGGAGTCCGGGCAGCGTTGGTATGTTTTGTATCTGCGCTAGGATCGCCCGATGAAGCTCGCCAAGCCCCACCTCGATATCGGCCTGTTCTCCAACAAACGCGACGAGCAACTGGCCTTCTGGCAGCAAACGGTGGGCCTGCCCTACGACCATGTCGGCAAGCTGGGCGGTGGCATGCAGCAGCACCGCCATCACATGAACGGCTCGATCCTGAAGATGAACCATGCCCGAGATCCGCTGCCGGCCCTGCCGCCCTCGGGCATCGTCGGCCTGCAGATCGCCCGCGAAGGTATCGCCGGCCCCCTCCCGCTGGCCGATCCCGACGGCAATAAGGTGACGCTGGTGCCCAAGGGACGGGACGGCGTCACGGGAATCGCGATCCTGCTCAAGGTCAATGATCCCGCCCGGCACGACCATTTCTGGACCGAGATCATGCAGTACGAGCGCGTGGGCGAGGGCCGCTATCGCTGCGGCAATTCACTGATTGTCATCGCCGAGCAGGGCAAGGTCGAGCATCGCGGCGAGCAGTGGCGCGGCCCGGGCTGGCGCTACACCACAGTGCAGGTGTTCGACTGCGTCGCCGAATATGACGGCATCCTGGCGCGCGGCGGCGCCTCCGGCGGCGCACCCCGCGTCCTGGGAGAAACGGTGCGCTACGCCTTTGTCTGCGATCCCGACGGCAACCACATCGAGATCAGCCAGCGCGCCAGCCTGACCCGCGCGCCGCTCTAGCAGGGTTACTTGCCGCGCGCCTCGAGGGCGGCCTTGAGGTCCTTGAGGCTGAGCGCCGCCGGACGGGCGACCGACTGGGCGACCCGCTGGGAGCGCTTGGCCTGCTTGGCTGCCGCTTCGGCGGCGATGCGGGCCTCCTCGGCCTTCTGCGCCGCTTCCTCGGCCCGACGTGCCGCCGCGGCGGCACGCTCCACTCGTTGTTGCTCGCGCTCCTGCTCCCTGGCGCGGCGGCGCTCGGCCTCACGCTCCTCGCGGAGCCGGGCCGCCTCCAGGCGGGCCTGCTGGCGTGCGACGAATTCCGGGTCGTTCGTCGGATCGTTCTGCTTGGCCTTTTCGAGCAGCGCCTGGCGCGCCTTGGCCTGGGTTTCCAATCGGTCGGTAAACGTATCTTTGTTCTTCAACGCTGATCCTCTGTTGCTGAGAAAACGCCACTACTCGGCGGCGACGGCCGCCTGCTTCTTGGCCCGCTTGCGGTCCTCGGGATTGAGGAAGCGCTTGCGCAGCCGAATGGATTTGGGAGTCACTTCGACCAGTTCGTCGTCGTCGATATAGGCGATGGCTTGCTCGAGGCTCATGCGGCGCGGCGGGGTCAGGCGCACCGCCTCGTCCTTGCCGGCGGCCCGGATATTGGTGAGCTGCTTGCCCTTCAGCACGTTGACGTCGAGGTCGTTGCCGCGGCTGTGCTCGCCGATCAGCATGCCGCCGTAGACCTGCACGCCCGGGTCGATGAACATCGGACCGCGCTCCTCGAGGTTCCACAGCGCATAGGCGACCGACGTGCCCTCGGCGTTGGCGATCAGCGCCCCGTTGCGCCTGCCCGCGATCGGCCCGCGATAGGCGCCGTATTCGTGGAAAATGCGGTTCATCACGCCGGTGCCGCGCGTGTCGGTCAGGAACTCGCCGTGGTAGCCGATCAGGCCGCGCGAGGGCGCGTAGAACACCAGCCGGGTCTTGCCGGCGCCCGACGGACGCATGTCCTGCAGCTCGCCCTTGCGCATCGAGATCTGCTCGACCACGACACCGGTATAGGCATCATCGACGTCGATCACGACCTCCTCGATCGGCTCCAGGCGCTGGCCGGTCGTGCCATCGGTCTGGAACAGCACGCGCGGGCGGCCGACGGCGAGCTCGAAGCCCTCCCGGCGCATGGTTTCGATCAGCACGCCGAGCTGCAGCTCGCCGCGGCCGGCAACCTCGTAGGAATCGGCGTTCTCTGTGTCCCGCACGCGGATCGCGACATTGCCCTCGGCCTCGCGCATCAGGCGGGCGCGGATCATGCGGGTGGTCACCTTGTCGCCCTCGCGGCCGGCGAGCGGCGAATCGTTCACCATGAAATTCATGGCAAGCGTCGGCGGATCGACTGGCTGGGCGGGCAGTGCCCATTCCACGGCGAGGTCGCAGATCGTGTCGGCCACCGTCGCGGTCTTGAATCCCGCCACCGCCACGATGTCGCCGGCTTCGGCCTGGTCGAGCGCCACGCGCTCCAGCCCGCGGAAGGCCAGCACCTTGGTGATGCGGGTCTGCTCGATCTCGCTGCCGTCGCGGGTCAGCGCCTTCAGGATGGTGTTGGACTTGATCACGCCAGAATGGATCCTGCCGGTCAGAATGCGACCGAGGAACGGATCGGATTCGAGCGTCGTCACCAGCATGCGAAACGGCTTGTCGGCCTCGATCGTCGGCGCCGGGACGTGGCGCAGGATGAGGTCGAACAGCGGCTCCATGTCCTTGTGCTCGGCCTCGAGCGAGGTCGCGGCCCAGCCCTGGCGTGCCGAGGCAAACAGTGTCGGAAAGTCGAGCTGCTGGTCGTTGGCGTCGAGCGCCGAGAACAGGTCGAACACCTCGTCGTGGACCTGGTGCGGGCGGGCGTCGGAACGGTCGACCTTGTTGATCAGCACGATCGGCCGCAAGCCAAGGCGCAGCGCCTTGCCGAGCACGAACTTGGTCTGCGGCAGCGGCCCTTCGGCCGCATCGACCAGCAGCACCACGCCGTCGACCATGGAGAGAATGCGCTCGACCTCGCCGCCGAAGTCGGCATGGCCGGGGGTGTCGACGATGTTGACGCGCGTGTCCTTCCAGACGACCGAGGTCGCCTTGGCGAGGATGGTGATCCCGCGCTCGCGCTCGAGGTCGTTCGAGTCCATGGCACGCTCGGCAACCTGCTGGTTGTCGCGAAAGGTGCCGCTCTGCTTCAGCAGGCAGTCCACCAGCGTCGTCTTGCCATGGTCGACGTGCGCGATGATCGCGACGTTGCGGATTTCCATTTATCGTCCGGAGGGGGTTTCGGTGCGCGCGGTATATACGCATGCCGCATGCCGTCGGCAAGGCACGTTGAGGGGGCGCCCCGCCACTGACACAATTGTATAATGCGTAAACGCTCGATCACGATCGACGGCCACCAGACCAGCATCACGCTGGAGGACGCCTTCTGGGGGGAATTGATCGCCCTGGCCAAGGGGCGCCGGCTGTCGCTGAGTGCCCTGGTGACGGAGATCGATCAGCAGCGCGGCGGGCCTGGCAACCTCGCCAGCGCCCTGCGACTTTATGTACTCGAAGCGCTCAAGCGCCAGGTCGGCCGAGCCTGACCCCCTCCGCGACGTGGAGGCACTGAATTCCGCAGCCTCGGACACCGTTGATCCAACGTCGGAAAAGTCGAATATTTCCGCGGGCTTGGGGGAACGGAAGATGCTGAAAGTCGCCACGACCGGCAACGCGACGCTCGTTGCCTATGATCGCAAGCCAGTTTTAGCCACCGATCCATGGTTCGGGGACGAGGAGCCGGCCTATTTCGGAAGCTGGGTACTGTCTCACCGCATCCCGCAGGCGCTCAAGGACGACATCGCCGCCTGCGACTACATCTGGTTCTCGCACGGCCATCCCGATCATTTGAATCCGACGAGCGTCGAACGCTTCAAGGGCAAGAAGATCCTGCTGGCCGATCATGTCGGCAGTCGAATCTACAAGGACCTGTCCCCGAACGGCTTCGACGTCACCATCCTGCCCGACCGGCAATGGGTGACGCTCACGGACAAGGTAAGGATTCACTGCATCACGACCAGGATCCAGGACTCGATCCTGCTGGTCGACGTCGGCGGGCGGCTGTTCATCAATCTGAACGATGCCGGCACACGCGACTGCTCGCGCTACATTCGCAGCATCAGCCGCCACTACCAGCATTCCTACGTGCTTGCCCTGTCGGGCTACGGCGACGCCGACATGATCAACATCTACCGGGAGGACGGTTCGTTCGTCGTGCCGCGCGCGGCAAGGCGGCCGTCGGTCGGAGCCCAGCTGAACAACCTCAGCAAGGCGACCGGCGCCCGGGCAGTCATCCCCTTTTCTTCGTTTCATCAGTATCAGCGGGAAGATTCACTTTGGGCACAAGCCTACACCACGCCGCCGGAAGCTTTTCAGCAGGGCATCTCTCCCCATGTCGAGTACATTCCACCGTTCTCCTCGGTTGACTGCCTGACCGGAAGGACGGAGACGGCCCACCATGACGATCTCGTGGTGACCCCGCGGCCGCCGGGCGAATTCGGCGACAACTGGGTGGACCAGCTCGAGCCGGCTGACACTAAGGCCATCGAGATCTACTTCGCGCGCAAGGAGCCGGTGCGAAAGCACTTCGGATTCGTGACCTTCCGGGTCGGCGGCAAGGAAACCACCCTCAAGATGGAAGGCCGAAAGGACCGCGGCATCACGTTCGAAGTGCCGCGAGCCAGCCTGATGACTGCGGTCGACTACCGGATCTTCGACGACCTGTTGATCGGCAACTTCATGAAGACCACGCTGCATGGCCTGAGGTCGCTGAACGAGGCGCCCGCTGAATTCAACTACAGCGTGGCCAAGTACGCCGACAACGGCACGGCCGAGACCGACCAGGAAATCGCGAAATACCTGGCCGAATATCGCCGTCGCGCTGGAATCGACTACCTGCTGAGCGCATTCGAGGATCAATCCCGCAACTTCCTCGCGCGCTTCGCCAAGCAGGATACGCCACTCTACCGGCTGATGAAGGAGCTCTACATATCATTACGATAGATGAGCGCAGGCCAAGCGCGCGTATCGTGTCGACGCAGTCTGACAACTGCCCCCTATGATCCGCCTCGCGCTGCCCAGCGAGACACGAGTCCTGCCGCTGGTCCTGGCGACGATGTATGCGGCGATCGCCATTTCGACCCTGCTGACCAGGCAAACCGCAGTCGACTACCTCTACTACTATCTTCCGACGTCGGAGTACTTGTTCGACCGGGGCATGCCGCGGGCCGTCAGCCCGTCGGCCATCGACGCTCCTTTCGGTTATCCGCCCGCCGAATACCTTCTGCTCGGCGCTACGAAGATCTTCGGTAGCTGCCGGATATACGCGATCAAGCTGATCCAGTGCGCCAAGGTTGCCGGCGTATTCTGGCTGGCGTTCCGATTGGCCACCGCCATGGGCGCCGGCATCTTGCTGCCGGCGGCGCTGATCGCCCCGTCGGCGATTGCCTTCTTCAACGTCTACAGCACCGACATCAACTCGATTATCGGCTTTCTCGCCGTTCTCCTGATCCTGAACGGCCACAACAGCAAGAGCATCGGCCTTTGGTTGCTGGTCGCCTACGGCGCCCTCAGCAAGTACACGTTCTGGCCGTTCCTGCCGCCTTTGTACGTGATGCTGTGGCGTTCCAGGGGGCTCGGCTGGGCCTCCCTCGTTCCGCTGGTCGCGATCGCGCTCCATCTCGGATCGAATTTCCATTACTTCGGAAACCCGGTGTTTCCGGTCGGCGCACGGCCGGACCCTGCTCTACCCGTCGATGTCGCCCATTTCCTGTCGGCCTGGTCGCAGCGCAATTCCGATTGGCTCCTCTATGTCGGCTCGGGCTTCGCTGCGGGCGGAGGCGTGCTGGCTCTCGTGCCGGGCCTGCCCGGGACCTGGTACGCGATCGCCGGATTGTATATGGCGGCATGGGTTTTCGGGATGCAGCCCGATTCGGCGAGCGACACCGGGCGCTTTCTGCTGCCGGTCTCGATCGGCGCGGCTTGTCTCGCCAACCTGCACTCGATCGGCAAGCGCTATGTCATTCCACTCCTGCTCCTGACGGGATTTTCCTATTTCGCGTTCTTCGAAATGCGGAGAACGACGCCCGTCTACTATCCTCTGCTCGCGGCGTTTTCCCTGGCCGTCGCGTTCGCCGCAGCGTCGAGGCCGTTCCGATTGGCGTCATACGCCATCGCCCTGACGACCTGCCTCGTCTACTCGGCGGCACGAATCTATCTGAAATTCGACGTCAGCACCGATCTCGGCTACTCCGAGTACCGCTACCAGATCGGAGAAATAGAATCCGGCGCCAGGGACGGCATCGTCGTGACGGATTTTCCGCGATTGCCCTACGACATGCGGCTCGACCCGAATATCATTCTGTGGTGGTCCAACGTATACGGCTCACCGCCCGATCGCATGGCAATCACGGGCACTTTCGATTGTGGGGGAGAGCCGCTGAAGCTGGCCGGCAGCGCGAAGTTCTTCGCCGTCGTGCGGCGCATGAATTTCGAACATTGCAGATCAGTAAAATCGGTCGAATTTCCCTGACCGCGGGCGGTCAGTCGAGTTTGAAGCCCTTGCGCTGCACGAAGGCGCCGAAGTCGGCGCGCTCCGGAACCGAGTATTGGCGAGCCTTGTCTTCCGACCAGCCATAGGTCTGGCTGACGCCGAACTTGTCAGTATAGCGCTGGCTCTTATAGGGCTGCACCTTCTCCCGACGCTGGTCGTAGGCGGCGATCTTCTCCTTGAGGCTGCTCTCGTCGTAGCGGTCGTGGTGGATCGTGACATCGAGGCCAAGCCGGGGACTCATCACGCCCTCGAATGACGGCCAGCCCACCCCCAGTGCCGCCACGGGGAAGACGTGGTCAGGCAGTCCGAGGATGTCCGAGACTGCCTGGGCGTGGTTACGGATGGCGCTGATCGGGCAGCTGCCGAGGCCCGCGCGATCGGCCGCCGCGACGAAGGTCGCGAGCACGATCCCGGCATCGACCGAGGCGTTGAAGAACGGGTCGAGGTAGTCGTTGACGAACGGCCGACCGCGCCATTGGAACAACAGCCGATGGCGCCGGTTGTTGGCGCAAAAAACCATGAACACCGGGGCCGACTTGACCCATGGATTGTCGGGCAGGAGCGCCTCGAGCTTGGCGCGCTGGCCCTTGTCCGAAACGATCACGATGTCGGCTTGCTGCAGGTCGCTCTTGGACGGCGCCGACAATGCCACCGCACACAGCGTCTCGAGCAGCGCCGGATCGACCGGCCGGTCGGTGTAGCGCCGGATCACCCGGCGATTGGCCATATCGGCCAGCACGTCGACGCCTTTCGGCGCTTCGGCGAGAGCAGGCGCAGAACCGAACCGCGCCTTGAGCGCCGTCAGCAATCGATCGAGCAACTGACCTCCTACTATCGGCCGAACAGGCCGGGGATGGGGTTGGGGATGGAGGGCATCGGCACGTTCGGGATGATCGAACGGACGGGCGCCGTCACCTGGCCCGGAACGTTGCTGAGCGTGTTGACGAAACCCGGCGGATCCTTGGCTGTTCCGCGCACCACGTTGTAACCCGGGCCGGAGAGCGGCCCGCGCACGGTCGCGATCAGGTAAGGCGCGGAGCCGTCCTCGGCGATCATGATACTGATCGTGGTGTCGGTGGTCGAGGCCACGAGATTGGTGCGCGTGGCAATGTTGGCGGTGGCGCGATCGCCCTGCACGAGAAGGCTGCGATCGCTCAGCACGCCGCCCGCGACGTCGACATGGCCCGAAATCGGATTGTCTCGGTTGACGAAACGGTTGAGCACCAGCGCTGCGGCATTGAGAAGATTGCTCACGCCCACGCCCCCTCGCTGGCCGACAATGCCTAGCGCGCTGCCCAGGGTGTTGTCGATCGCGCTGCCGACCGCCCCTGCTGCCGCCCCGCCGATCATGGTCAGTGCCTTGTCGGCCCCGACGAAGATATGGCCGGAAAGCTGCGCACCGCCCGCCATCGAGCTTCTGACCTCGTTCGAGGTCGAGCCCGCGCCCTTCACGTCAATCCCCGAGGCACTGAGCTTGCCATCGACGGTGATCTTGACCGCCCCGCCGAACTGGTTGGTACCCGCCGAGCTGCGCAGCATCTCGCTGACGATCAGGTTGCTGGCATTGCCCTTGAAATCGAAAGCGAGATGGCCCGGCTTGCTGCCGTCGATCACACCCGAAAGATCGAGGCCACCGCCATAGAGCCCACCCTTGAAGTGCGAGATCGTGAGCACGCCATCCTTAAGCGTGAGCGCCAGATCGGCGTTGGAGATCCGCAGAGGCGAGCTCACCAGCGTGCCGGCGACCAGCCTCACCGACGCATCGAAGGCGCGCATCGCGGTAGTGTCGATCGGCGCGGCCGCGGCGGGCGGCGCAGGCCGGCTGCGGGCCGGCGGCGGCCCGCCGGAGCCAAGCCTGTCGACGTCGAGCAGCGTCGTCTTGAGATCTGCGGTGATGGTCGGCCGGTCGGCGACCTTGGCATCGACGGTGCCTTCGATGGTCTGGCCGTTGGCCGTCACACTGCCCTTGTAGCCGATCGCCGACGGCGGACCCTTGGCAGCGCCCGGCATCGTCAGAGTGCCGTTGACCTGCGCGGTCTGGCCTTGGGCGCCGACATTGAACTGCTTGAAGGTGATCGCCTCGACCGTGCCCTCGATACCGCCACTTGCCTTCACCATCCCGAGGTCGGGCGGCGCGGCGCCGCCGACGATCTTCAGGACGCGACCCATGTCGGGCGCTTCGAAGTTGAAGGCGATGTCGGAACGAGGCAGTGCCGAATCGAAATTGGCGATGCTGCCGCGCACGGCGAGCCGTGCGCCACCGAGGTTGCCTACCTTGATATCGTTGAGCCTGAGCGTGCTGCCCTGCAAGGCGATGTCGATCTCGACGCCGCCGATCGTCTCCTTCCTGTAGACCAGCTTGGCCACCTTGGCCTTGAGCCCAAATGTCGGGCCAGCTGCGGCCGGCTGGCCGGATGCTGGTACTGCGGTCGCCGTGGGCGCCCGCTTGGCGCCGTCGCCTGGCCGGCCGAGCAAGGGGTCGAGATCGAGGGTGTCCAACTCGAGACTGGTCACGATCGACAACGGCACGCCGAGCGTGACGGTCACTCCGCCTGTGCCCTTTACGTCGTCGAGCTCGAAAGCGGCATTGGTGACCTGCACATTGCCCCCTGCGGAGGACATGCGGCCCTTGAGGCTGAGCCGCGTCAGCCTGTCGGCTGGCACTTGCGAGGTGTCGACATCGAGCCACTTCAACGTGTCGCGCAGCTTCGGCCCGATCAGGCTGAACTCGCCGCTGACGCTGGGCCGGGTGGTATCGCCCGACATAGTGGACCTGGCCTGCAGGATCATGTCGCCCGGCAGCGTGGCGTTGAGCCTGGGCACCGCGACGGCACCCCCCTTGGCGTCGAGATCCAGCGCCACGTTGCGGATCGGTTCCTTGTGATAAATGACTTCGGTGGCCTCGATCGACAGTTTGGCCGTCGCGCTGGTCAGCAAGCTGTCGCCCGCCGATGGCGTGGCAAGCTTGGCGCCGGCGCCGCTCGTCGGCGCGGGCGGCGGCTGCAGTCCCGCCAGAGCCCGGTCAAGGTCGATCCTGGGCAGCACCAGCTTGCCCTCGACGACCAGCGCGGGCTTCAAGGTGACCGACAGGGACCCCGAGCCGCTGTCACCCGCGAGGGCGAGCTTGAAGTCCTTGGCGGCGATCCTGGTCTGCGACACCTCGATGCTGCCGTCGAAGCTGGATTTGCTGGCCAGCAGCGGCGGCAACACGGGCACCGGCTG
>CAZHQA010000016.1:12755-34983 GCA_964533955.1 uncultured Reyranella sp.
GCCTTCGAATCGCTGAAGATCAGCGTGCCGTTCTCGATGACGAGCTTGCCGAGCGAGATCGGCCTGGGTGAAGCGGGCTTGGGCGCGGCAGGCCTGGCTTCGGCGACCGACGGCGTGAATTCCCAGTTCGGCTTACCCTCGGCATTGATCTCGAGCACGATCTTGGGCTCGACCAGCTTGACCTCGCTCACCTCGATATTGCCGCCCAGCAAGGCAAGCAGGGACGGCCATACGGTCACGGACCTGACCTCGACCATGTTGGGGTTCTTGGCGCCCGCCACATTGAAGAACTTGACGCCCGTCACGCTGACCTCTGGAACCGGCAACAGCGACAGCGATGCCGGTCCGTCGATCACGAGGTCGCGGCCGGTCGCCTTCTTCACAGCGGCAACGATCTGCGGCTTGTATTGGTTGAGGTCGAAGAAGGAAGGCGCAAGCAACAGCGCCACGATCAACACACCGATCACACCGCCCGCGCCGATCAGGACCTTCTTGCGCGCCGAAGGGCTCATGGTCTTCCCCCTTGGATCTGGCCGAGAGAGACTATCCCGGCTTTCGGTCAAATTGAACCGCTCGGCGATTCAATTCGATGGCAAACGCATTGTGCGCTGCGCGTCGATCAAGGGCATGGCGTATTGTGTCCAATCGCGCCATAGGTAATTCGAGGATCTTCACATGGCCGACGTCATCAACCTCAGGCGAGCTCGCAAGGACAAGGCGCGGCGCGAGAACGAGCGCGAAGCCGAGGCGAACCGCCTGCGCTTCGGGCGCACCAAGGCGCAAAAGAACGCCGACCGCGACGCCCAGGCGCGCGGCCGCCGTTCGCTCGACGACAAGCGGCTCGAACCCGACGAACCCGGCGAGCGAAGCTAACGCTGTGTCGGGCGGTTGATCGCCAGCCGGTCGAAGAAATCCCGCGTCGCCTGGTCGGCCCCCGGCCCCGCCACGGCCCGTACGTTGGTGAGCTCGAGTCGCCGCCCGCTGACGGCGTCGATGAGAACCGGATCGAGTGGCTTGCTATCGCCGCGGTCGACCAGTTCCATCGGCTTGCCGTTGCGCGATGCAACACCGAACCTATCGCCCCACTGCTTGAGCCCGACGATGACGGTGAACAGGGCCGCACCCTTGTCGGTCAGGCGGTACTCGTGCCGCAGCGGGCGCTGGCGATAGGCGATCTTGCGGAAGATGCCCGCTTCGACCAGCTTCTTCAGCCGCGCAGTCAGAACGTTGCGCGCGATGCCGAGATTTTCCTGGAAGTCGTCGAAGCGACGCACGCCGTAGAACGCGTCGCGCACGATCAGCAGTGTCCACGGCTCGCCGACGACGTCGAGCGCCGAGGCAATCGAACAGTTCATCTGCTCGTAGGAGGTGCGCCGCATGGCCAATTATAGGTCCGCGCTGTCGGAGCGCGCAATTCGATCAGGTCCGCGAGGCCGCCTTCGAAAAGTGCAACAGCGCATACCCCAATGCCGCCGACAGCAGAGAGCCGGCGAGCACGCCGAGCCGCACCAGCGGAAAATGGTGATCATTTTCGAAGGCGAGCGTGCCGATGAACAGGCTCATGGTGAAGCCGATGCCGCCGCACGCGCCCACGCCATAGAGCTGGCGCCAGCTCGCTCCCGTCGGCAGCCGCGCCACGCCGAGCGCGATCAGCGATGCGGCACCCGCGAAGATGCCGAGTTGCTTGCCGAGAAACAATCCGGCCACGATGCCGAGCGTCACCGGGTCGAAGATCATGGCAGGCGTCAGATCGCCCAAACTGAGCCCTGCATTGGCGAAGGCGAAGGCCGGCAGGACCAGGAAGCTGACCCAGGGCTTCAGTGCATGCTCGAGCCGCTCGTAGGGCTCGCCGAGCGGCAGGCAGAAGGCGAGCACGACGCCGGCAAGCGTGGCGTGTACGCCTGACTTGAGCACGCAGACCCACAAGACTGTACCGATCAGGAGATAGGGACCGGCCCGCCTCACGCCGCACAGGTTGAGCGCGACCAGCACCACGATGCAGAGCCCAGCCAGGATCAGCGACAGGGTCGACAGGTCGGCGGTATAGAAGATGGCGATGATGACGATGGCGGCGAGGTCATCGACGATGGCCAGCGTCAGGAGGTAGAGCTTCAGGGCTCCCGGCACGCGCTTACCAAGGGCCGCCAGGACGGCCGCGGCAAAGGCGATGTCGGTCGCCGAGGGAATAGCCCACCCCTTCAGCGCGACGGCATTGTTCCAGGAGAAGGCGGCGTAGATCGCGGCCGGCACGACAATGCCGCCCAAGGCACCGGCAATCGGCAGCGCCACCTGGGCCGGCCGCGACAGTTCTCCCTCGGCCACCTCGCGCTTGATTTCGAGGCCGACGAACAGGAAGAAGATCGCCATCAGCCCGTCGTTGATCCACAGCAGCAGCGGCTTGCTGAGGCCCGCAGCACCGAACGCGAGGGTGAGCTTGGTGCCGAGCAACTCGTCGAGTGCCCAGTCGAACGGCGAGTTGGCCAGCGCAAGCGCCAGCACGGCGCCGGCCAACAGCGGCAGCGCGCTTCCCGCCTCGCTTTGCAGCAGTACCGCCAGACGTTTCATGCCGGCGCCTTCATAGCAAAACGCCCGGGTCTTGCGACCCGGGCGTCTGCCGAAATTCGATGGGTTGGCTGCTAGTCCCTGTTCTGGCCCATAAAGGCCATCAGGAACTGGAACAGGTTGACGAAGTCGAGATAGAGGCTGAGCGCGCCGAAGATCGCGACTTTCTCCGCCACGTCCGAACCCAAGGCGTCGGCATACTGCTCCTTGATCTTCTGGGTATCGTAGGCGATCAGGCCCGAGAAGATCAGCACGCCGGCGACGGAAATGATGAAGGTCATCGTGCCCGACGGGAAGAACATGTTCACCAGGCTGGCGAGGATCAGGCCGACCAGTCCCATGAAGAGGAACTTGCCGAAGGCGCTCAGGTCCCGCTTGGTGGTGTAGCCGTACAGGCTGAGCGCGCCGAACGACGCGGCCGTCACGAAGAAGGCTCGGGCGACGGAGGCGCCGGTGTAGCGGAACAGCAGGAGGGACAGGCTGACGCCCATCAATCCGGTGACCGCCCAGTAGATCGCCTGGACCCCGCCGACGCTCATCTGAGCCGCGCGAAAGCCCATGAGCAGAAGCAGGCCGAACGGCGCGAAGATCGCAATCCAGCCCAGCACGTTCAGGCCAGCGACGCCGCCGCGCGGCGTCACCTCGAAGAACAGCGCCGCAAGCGACGGCACGTTGAACACGGCAAAAGCCACGATGCCCGAAAGCGCCAGGCCCGACGCCATGTAGTTGTAGACTTTGATCATGTGGGCGCGCAGACCGGCATCGTAGGTTGCCTGGTCGGCAATCACGCCGCCGCGACCAAAGGTATTGAAGTTCTGGTTCGCCATAGTCTCAAGCCTCCGTGGGGCCTCGTTGGCGAGCCCCTTTGCGACCGTCAATGTGGGCACGCAGCCCGAGTGAATCAATAGCGTTTCACTGCCCTAATAGTACTTCGGGACTGTGAAATAGTCTTCAGTCATTGCGCAGCAGGGCCAGGGGCCGCTGGCGCAGTGCGACCAAAGTTCCCGCCAAGCCGAAGGCCAGCGTCAGTGCCATAGCGCCCAGCGCGACCGTCACCGCGACCATCGGCAAGAAGGCCCATTCCAGCCGCATCAAGCGGCTTACCACCAGCCAGGCGCCCAAAGTACCCACAGCCAGGGCGGCAAGCGCCGTCGCCAACCCGAGGGCTGCGAACTCCCAGGCGAATACGCCGGCAATGCGGGCCCGCGTGGCGCCGAGCACCTTCATCACCACCGCCTCGTGAATGCGCCGCCGCTGGGTGGCGAGCATGGCGCCCGCCAAGACCAGAATGCCGGCCAGGATGCTCAGGAACCCGATCAGCCGGGTCGCGAGCCCGATGTTGCCGAGCACGTCCGACGCCGTCTCGATGGCGTCGCGAATGCGGATCACGGTGACGTTGGGGAAGCCGTCGGTGACGACCTTGAAGATCTCCTCCTCGGCCTGCGGCGCCGCCTTGACCGTGGCCAGGAAAGTGTGCGGCGCCCGGTCGAGCAGGCCGGGCGAGAACACGAACACGAAATTGATCGACAGGGTCTGCCATTCGATTCGCCGGAGCGACGCGATGGTGGCCTCGATGTCGCGCCCGAGCACGTTGACCGTGATGGTGTCGCCAAGCCCGATCCCGAAGGCACGTGCCAGCTCGGCATCGAAGGAGATCAGCGGCGGCCCGCGATAGTCGGGCGCCCACCATTCGCCGGCCACGATGCGCGAGCCTTCGGGCGGACCGGCCGAGTAGGTCACGCCGCGGTCGCTGTCGACCGCCCAGCGCGCCTCCGACGGCACATGCGCCTCGCCGACCGGCTTGTCAGCGATCTTGACGATGCGGCCCCGCAAGGACGGCACCTTGTCGAGGGTGCCCGCACCAGGCACGGCGGCAATCGCCTTCTCGAATTCGCCGATCTGGCTCGACTGGATGTCGACGAAGAAGAAGGCCGGCGCATCCTTCGGGATCCGCCGCGTGATCTGCTCGCGCAGATTGCCCTCGATCAGCGCCGTTGCCACCAGCACGGTCAGGCCGAGGCCGAGCGACAGCATGACGATCGGCGTCGGCGCGCCGGGGCGATGGAGATTGGCCAGCGCCAACCGGACCGCCGCCAGCCGGGGCTTGCCGACGCGGGCCGCCACCCACATGACGCCGCGCGCCAGCAGCGGGAAGGCGATGAAGGCGCCGATCGCCCCCAGCACGAAGTAACCGGCGATGCGACGGCTGTCGGCGGTGCACACAGTGAAGGCGGCGAGCAGGAATGCTGCCGCGGCGATCACGGCGAGGTCGCGCCAGGCAAGCCGGCCGCGATGGACCACGGCGCCGCGCATCAGGGTGGCGGCCGGCACCGTGCGCGCCCGTATGAGCGGCAGCAGGGCGAACAGCAGCGACACCAGGAGCCCGAACGCGGCTGCCGTGGCGAGCGGCTGGACGTACAGCGCCACGCGAGCCCGCACCGGCAGGAGATCGGCGAGCAGGGACTGGGCGAGGAACGGCACCGCTGCACCGATCGCGACCCCGACGGCGATGCCGAGCAATGCCAGTGCCGCGAGCTGGATGAAGTAGGTCGTGAACACCAGCCGCTCGGGCGCGCCGAGGCACTTCAGGGTGGCGATGGTGTGCAGGCGGGTCGCGAGAAAGCTCGAGATCGCATTGCCCACGCCGACGCCGCCCACCAGCAAGGCTGCCAGGCCGATCAGGCCGATGAACTCGGTCAGCCGGTCGAGCCAGAAGCGAATGCCGCCGCCCGCCTCGGCGAGTCCGCGCACCCGCCAGCCGGCGTCGGGGTAGCTGTTCTTGATGATCTCGACCATGTCGCGGTCGGGCACATTCGACGTTAGGCGCAGGCGGTATTCCCACGTGAGCAGGCTGCCGGGCTGGACGATCCCCGACTCGGTGAGCGCGGCGAAGGGAATCAGCAGCCGTGGCCCCAGGCTCGCGAAGGCATTCAGTCCGCGGTCAGGCTCGCGTTGAATGACGGCACGCAACTCGACGGTCGCCTCGCCGACTTTCACGCGCTCGCCCAGCGCCACGTTCATGCGCCGGAGCGCCGCTTCCTCGACGACGGCGCCCCAGACTCCGTCGCGCTTGGCCAGGGCATCGGCGAGCGACCCGCCGCCTTGCAGCTCCAATTTGCCGTACAGCGGATAGCCGGGCTCGACCGCCTTGAGTTGGACCAGCGCGGCGTGCCCGTCGGCCTTGACCGGCCGGGCCATGGCGCGGCTGTCGATCCAGCGCACCAGCTCGCCCTTCTGGCGCAGGAAATCGGTCTGCTCGGGGGTGGCCTCGCGATAGAGCAGCGAAACCGCGATGTCGCCACCCAGGATCTCGCGCGCGTCGGAGCGCAGCCCCTCCTCGATGGCGCGGCTAAAGGACAGGATGGCGGCAATGGCGCCGACGCCGAGCGCCAGGCAGGCGATGAACAACCGGAAGCCGCCCAGGCCGCTGCGCATCTCGCGACGCGCCAGCCGGAGGGCGAGCATCATTGGGCTGCGAGCGCTTGCGGCGCGCGCTCGTCGCCGACCACGAGCCCGTCGGCGATGCGCAGGATGCGATCGCAGCAGCCGGCCAGCGCCATGTCGTGGGTGATCAGGATCAGCGTGGCACGGTCGGCCCGCGCCAGCTCGAACAACAGATCCATCACCTGCTTGCCGGTGGCGCCGTCGAGATTGCCGGTCGGCTCATCGGCCAGCAGGAGCTTGGGCCGGCCGACGAAGGCGCGCGCCACCGCGACGCGCTGCTGCTCGCCGCCCGACAGCTGGGCCGGGTAGTGCGTCAGTCGATGGCCGAGCCCGACACGCTCGAGAGCGGCCTGCGCCGTCGCGAAAGCGTCGGAGCGGCCGGCGAACTCCAGCGGCAGCGCCACGTTTTCCAGCGCCGTCATGGTGGGGATGAGGTGAAAACCCTGGAACACGATGCCGATATGGTCGCGGCGCAGACGCGCCCGGGCATCGTCGTTGAGCGGGGCGAGATCGCGGCCTGCCACCTCGACGCGACCGGAAGTGGCACGTTCTAGTCCTCCCGCCACCATCATCAGGCTCGACTTGCCGGCACCCGACGGGCCGACCACGGCCGCGATTTCGCCCGCCGCAATGTCGAGCGAGATGCCACGCAGGATATTGACCGTGCCGGCATCGCTTGCCATGTCGAGATGGACGTCCGCGAAGCGGACGATGGAAGGCGGGGCGGTCACGGCCATGAGTGTTAGCATGGGATATGGTCGTTTTGCGGCGGCATTCAATTCGCTGCTGGCACTGTTGGTGCTCGGTCTGGCGCCGGTACATGCACAAACCACGCCCGCCGGCTCGGCCATCAGGATCGTGGTTCTCGGTGACAGCCTGGCGGCGGGCTTTGGCGTGAAGCCCGGGCAGTCATTTCCCTCCCGTCTGGAGGCGGCGCTGAAGGCCCAGGGCCGCAATGTCGCTGTCCTCAATCAGGGTGTCTCGGGCGACACCACGGCAGGCGGCCTCGATCGCGTCGACTGGCTGCTGGGCGACAAGCCTGACGTCGTGCTGCTCGAGCTGGGCGCCAACGATGCCCTGCGCGGCCTCGATCCGGCGCTCGCCGAACGCAACCTCTCGGCCATCATCGAAAAGCTGAAGGCCGCCGGCGTGACCGTCTGGCTCGCCGGCATGATGGCGCCGCGCAATTTCGGCGCCGACTATGTCAAGCAGTTCGACGGCCTCTATAAGCGCCTGGCCGACAAGTATCAGGTGCCGCTTTACCCCTTCATCCTCGATGGCGTGGCGCAGGATCCAGCCCTCAACCAGCCCGACGGGCTGCATCCCAACGTCCAGGGTGCCCAGATCATTGCCGACCGCCTGCTGCCGTTCGCCGCCACAAATCTCGACGCCTATGCCCAGACTGTTCATCGCCCTGCCCGTCCCTGACGAGGTCGCCGACCAGCTCCTGGTTCTTCAGTCGGGCGTGCCCGACGCGCGCTGGGTACCAACGGAGAATTTCCACGTCACGCTGTGCTTCTGCGACCAGGTGCAAGGTGCCGCCATGCGCGACCTCGAGGAGGAATTGGGAGATGTCGCGGGTCCGCCGTTCCCCGTCGCCATCGCCGGCGTCGAGCAGTTCTCCAGCGGCAAGCAGCCCAAGGCCCTGGTCGCGCTGGTCGAGAAGAGCGACCGGCTGGACTGGCTGCAGCAGAAGGTTTCGACAGTGGCGCGCAACTGCGGCATCGAGATCGAGCGCCGCAAGTTCCGTCCCCACGTCACCCTTGCCCGCTTCGGCAAGACCGCGGAGACCGGTCACCACATCGCCCAGTTCAGGGCGAGCCATTCGACCTTTCGGGCCGGACCGTGGGTGGCCGAGCATTTCGCGCTCTATTCCAGCCGTCCCAGTCGCAACGGCTCGATCTACTGCGAAGAAGCCGCCTACCAGCTTGCGTTCTAGGGCAGATTGCGTTCGGCTGGAATCAGCCGAACGCAATCTGCCCTCTGATCGAGGCATTTGGGACAATGCGTTCCGATCGGATGGAACCGCAAGCGGCTCCATCCGATCGGAACCCGCACTGACGACCTTCCGGCAGCTCTTCAGTGGCGTTTGAAGAACTGCACGGCGCGCTCGTGCTTGAGCGCGGCGGCTTTGCTCGGGAAGGTTCCCAGGTTGCGGCGCTTGCCGGTCTTTGGATCGAGCTTGCGCGAGTAGAGCCGGTACTGGCCTGACGAGAGCTTCCTGATCATTTCAAGCGAACGCGAGCAGGCGCCTCGGGTTGCGCACCAGGATGGCATCGACTTCGTCGTCGCTGTAGCCGCGCTTGCGCATCATCGGCACGACGTTGCGGAAGATGTGGCCGTAGCCGTGGCCACCGAAGCTCGCCAGCCGAGTGCGATAGCAGATGTCATGGCTGATCACGACGCGCTCGAGGTGGCCGCGCTCGATCAGCGCGCGGATCAGGCGCAGCCGGGTGGCATCGTTCGGCATGTCGATGTCGCTCAGCCCGTAGTAGCTCGATTCCTGGCCGAACAGGTCGAACTCGATGGTGACCCCCGAATCGGCCAGCCGGAGCAGCCGGGTCTCGTCGAAGATGGTGCGGTCGATATGGCTGATGACGACCCGCCCGGTCGAATGGCCGGCCGCGCTGATGAAGTCGGCGACCTCCTGCGGCTGGTCAGGATCGCGGCCGGGATGAACGTTGATCGCGGCTCCCGTCTCGGCGGCGGCGATCAGGGCCGCCTGCATCACCCGCCTCTCGGTGGCGGTCCACGCCGCCGAGCAGCCGATCTCGCCGATCATGCCGGCCCGCACGTCGCTGCCCCAGGCGCCGCGCAGGATCTGGCCGATCATCTCTCCGGCAAAATCCTCCACCGTCCGGGCGTGGTTCTTCGGGTCCTGGTAGTCGTTGACGTAATGGCCGCAGCCCATGATCAGGTGCACGCCGGTGCCCTGGGCGATCCGCTTCAGCCCCGCCGGATCGGGCGAGAGGCCGCCGCAGGTCAGTTCGACGATGGCGTCGCCACCCTCGTGCTTCATCATGCGGACCTCGCGAGTGGCGATATCCTCGAGGTCGAGCATGTACTTGCGGCCGGCGCGCTTGATGCCGCGGCCGTAGTTGAGCTGCCAGACGTTCTCCAATGTGATCTCGGGGCCAAGATCGTTGTCGGCCCGCGACTGGGGCGCGCGGATGTCGCACAGCACGTGCTCGTGCATCAGCGTGCGCCCGAGGGCTTCCGGAGCGATCAGGCCAAGGACGGTCTGGACCTTCCCTTTTAGATCGGCGCGGGTCATTGCTTTTCCAGTCCCGCCGCGTCGATCACCTTCTTCCACTTGGTGTTCTCCGCCACCATGTGCCGGGCGAGCGCATCGGCGTCGCCGGGCAGTTCCGACGCGCCGGCGTCGCGCATCTTCTTGATGTTTGACTCCAACTTGCAGCCCTTCACGATTTCGTCGGACAGCTTCTTCACGATGTCGCTTGGCGTTCCCGCCGGCGCCGCCACGTACCACCAGGGCGCGGCGTCGAAGCCGGCGTAGCCCTGCTCGGCGATGGTCGGCACGTCGGGCGCGGCGAACCAGCGCTTGGCCGAGCTCACGCCGAGGGCGCGCAGGGCGCCCGACTGGATGTGCTGCAGGTAGGGCGGCAGGTTGTCCATCGTCGAGGGAATGTGGCCGGCGATCAGGTCCTTCATCACCAGCGCGCTGCCGCGATAGACCACGTGCTCGAGCTTGATGCCGGTGAGGCTCGACAGATACTCCATCGCGAGATGGCCGGTGCCACCGACCGCCGGCGAACCGAAGCTCACCTTGCCCGGTCCCTGCGCCTTGCAATACTCGATGAACTCCTTGAGCGTCTTCGCCGGGAGGCTCGGATGGACGGCGAGCACGTTGGCCACTTCGCCGACCAGCGCGACCGGCGCAAAGCTCTTCACGCTGTCGTAGGGCATCGTCTTGTAAAGGTACTGGTTGGTGACGGCGGTGCCGACAGTGCCGAGCAGCAGTGTATAGCCGTCGGGCGGCGCCTTGGCGACGATCTCGGCGCCGACATTGCCGCCCGCGCCGGTCTTGTTGTCGACGATCACCTGCTGGCCCCACACCTCGCTGAGATGTTGCGCCACGATGCGGCCGAGCAGATCGGTCGTGCCAGCAGCGGCGAACGGTACCACCATGCGGATTTGCTTGCTCGGGTAGGCGCCCTGGGCCCGCACGATCGTCGGCGCGGCAAGCAATCCTCCTGCCAGCACGGCTCGCCGAGGCAAAAACTTGGACATGACATTCCTCCCGAGGTGCGGCGACTATATCGTCGTAGCGAGGGGAGACAAAATTGACTGCACCGCTGACGGGTTACGCCGACCGCATCTCGGTCCGCGCCGGCGAGAAGATTTCATTCAAGGTCTCGAGCGTCGGGCCCGGGCCGTATCACGCCATGCTGGTGCGCATCGTACGCGGCGATCCCAACCCCGCCGGCCCGCCGCAAAAGATCGAGGACGAATCCGAGCTGTTCGACGCCCGCTTCCAGTCGCGCCAGCAGCATGCGTGGCCAGGCTCCTATGCGCTGGTCGAAGGCGCCAAGGACATCACCCTGCCCGGTGCCCTTTCCGTCGAGGCGCTGATCTGGCCGACCCTGCCGGAGGACGCGCCACAGACCGTGCTGTCGCGCCGCGACCCGGCGACCGGTGCTGGCTTTGCCCTGGTGATGACGGCTGACGGCATGGCGCTGGAGAGCGGCGGCGCCCGCGTGGTCACCGGCAAGAAGCTGCGCTCGCGCGCCTGGTATCGCGTGTGGGCGAGCGCCGATCCCTCGACCGGCATGTTGCGCGTGGGCCAGCAGCCCCTGAAGCGCGCCTTCACCATCGAGGACGAGGGCGAGGCGAGCGCGACAGCGCCCTCGCTCGCGCTCGAGGTACCGCAGCCGATCATGATCGGCGCGGAAGCGGGTTCCGATCGACCCGCCAAGAACTGCTTCAACGGCAAGATCGAGGCGCCCTCCATCGCGGGCGTCGCGGCCTGGGATTTTTCCCGCCGCATGGGCACCCTGGAGGTCGAGGACAGCGGCCCCAACGGCCTGCACGGCAGGCTGATCAACCTGCCGACGCGTGCCATGAAGGGCGCCTCGTGGACCGGCAGGGAGCGCAACTGGCAGGCGGCGCCCCACGAGTATGGGGCCATCCATTTCCACGACGACGACCTGCACGATTGCGGCTGGGCCGACGATTTCAGCTTCACCATCCCGAAGGACATGAAGAGCGGCGTGTGGGGCATGCAGCTGCGCTGCGGGCCGCACCGCGACATCATTCCCTTCTTCGTGCGTCCGCAGGTGGCCAAGCCGCAAGCCAAGGTCTGCTATCTCGCCGCAACCTTCACCTATCAGGTCTATGGCAACTTCAGGCGCGGCGTCTATGACGAGGCGTTCCGTCAGCGTGTCGCCGACTGGAAGGCAGCCGCCAACAATCCCGACGAACACCGGGATTACGGGCTCGCCACCTACAACTATCACCGCGACGGCTCGGGTGTGGCCTATTCGTCCCACTTGCGGCCCCTGCTCTCGTGGCGGCCCGACTATCTTTCCTTCAACGACCCGTTCGGCTCGGGGCTGCGTCACCTGCCGGCCGACACGCACCTCACCGGCTGGCTCGATCGGATGGGTGTTGCCTACGACGTCGTCACCGACCACGACCTGCACGAAAAGGGCGTCGACCTCCTCAAATCGTACAAGGTCGTGCTGACCGGCTCGCATCCGGAGTACCACACCGAAAACACGCTCGATGCGCTGCAGACCTACACCGAGACCGGCGGTCGGCTGATGTATCTCGGCGGCAACGGCTTCTATTGGCGCGTCGCCTTGTCAGACAAGGTGCCGGGCGCGATCGAGATCCGGCGCACCGAAGGCGGCATCCGCACCTGGCCGGCCGAGCCCGGCGAGTACTACCACTCGCTGGACGGCGCCTATGGCGGGCTATGGCGCCGCTCGGACCGGCCGCCGCAGCTCCTGTGCGGCATCGGCTTCTCCAGCCAGGGCACCTTCGTCGGCAATCACTACCGCCAGGGCAACGCGGCGCGCGACAACCATCACGCCTGGATCTTCGAGGGCGTGAAGGAAGAGGTGTTCGGCGGCTACGGCTTCTCGGGCGGGGGCGCGGCGGGCTTCGAGCTCGACCGCCTCGACCATAGGCTGGGCAGCCCGCTCAACGCCGTGGTGCTCGCCTCCTCGGAAGGCCACGAGCGCAAGAACTTCATCGTCGTGCACGAGGAGCGGCTCGCCATCACCAACACCATCCCGGGCGAGACGCTGGAGCAGCTCATTCGGGCCGACATGGTCTATGTCGACAAGCCCATGGGCGGCGCGATCTTCTCGGTCGGCTCGATCACCTATTGCGGCAGCCTGCCGGTGAACAAGTTCGACAACGACGTCTCGCGGCTCACCTTCAACGTCATCAACCGCTTCGCCGAGCTCAATCTCAGGTGGCCGTTTTGACCTGGGGAGCGAGCCGCGCCAGCAGGCCCCTGCAGCCTGCCTCGATGAGGTCGAGCGCCTGGGCATAGCCGCTGGCCGGCCCGCCATAGGGATCGGCAATGTCGATCACGTTGAGCTCGGGCGCCGAGCGCATCAGCATCTGCGGCCGGTCCTGCAATTTGCGCGGCGCCATCCAGCGCATCGCGGCAAGATGGCTGCGGTCCATCGCCATCGGATACTCGAAGCGCTCGAGATCCTCGTTGGTGAGAAGGCGAGCCCGGTGGTCGGCGATGTCGTAGCCGCGCAGCCGCGCCGCCTCGATGGCGAGCAGCGAGGCCGGCTGGCCGACATGGCCTTCATAGGTGCCGGCCGAGTCGACGGTGAAGGCGTCGCTCAGGCCCGCATTGCGAACCAGCGTGCGGAACACCCCTTTGGCCATGGGTGAACGGCAGATATTGCCAGTGCAGACGAAAAGGACGCCGATGGTCATCGCTGCCCACCCTACCACGGCGCGGGATCGGTAACGCGGGTTCCGATCGGCGGGAATCGCTCGCAACTCCAGCCGATCGGAAACGCGAGTTTCCGGCCTCGCGATCAGCCGGCATATTCCGTTCGGCTGAGGCCAGCCGTACGGAATATGCTCCACGCATGCATCAGGATTTTCTGCCGCCCGGCATCGTCGTGCTGACCGGCGCCGGCATCTCCAAGGAGAGCGGCATCGACACCTTCCGCGACAAGGACGGACTGTGGAACCGCGTCAACCTGGAAGACGTCGCGACCATCGACGCCTGGCATCGTGACAAGAAGAAGGTGCTCGATTTCTACAACGACACGCGCAAGAGCTTCCGCGCGGCCCACATCCTGCCCAACGAGGCGCACAAGGCCCTCGCCCATCTCGAGCGGAGATACGACGGCGAGGTGACGGTGGTGACCCAGAACATCGACCCGCTGCACGAGATGGCGGGCTCGCGCCGCGTGATCCACATGCACGGCCGTGACGGCGAGATCCGCTGCATGCACTGCGGCAAGGTGTTCGAGTCCGACGAAGACCTGACGCCGACCTCGGTATGCCCCAACTGCCATGCCGTCGGCGAGCTGCGGCCCAACATCGTCTGGTTCGGCGAGATGCCCCTGCACATGGACGAGATCTACGAGGTGCTGGGCCGCTGCGGCCTGTTCCTCGCGATCGGCACGTCGGGCGAAGTCTATCCGGCGGCCGGCTTCGTGCTGCACGTGCGCCGGCATCGGCCGCGCGCCCACACTGTCGAGCTCAACCTCGAGCCGAGCGGCAACAAGCCGTTGTTCAAGGAACATATCTACGGACCCGCCACCCAGGTCGTGCCGCCCTATGTCGAGCGCGTCCTGGCCTACGGCGTGACGCCTTAAGGAGAGACCATGCCCGACATCTCGCCCGGCCTGACCCGGCCCGCCCACGGTGCGCACCACATCGCGCCCGACATCCACGGCCAGAACTTCTATGCCGTCGATCGGCAGTTCCAGGACCTGCTGTCGATCTATCTCGAGCCCGGGCTGCGCGGCCACATGGCCCCGCACTTCGAGCGGCTGGGGGCCCTGGCCGGCAACCGGCTGGACGAACTCGCGCAGATCGCCGATCGGCACCCGCCGGTGCTGCAGCCGCGCGACCGTTTCGGCCGCGACGAGGACTGGATCGACTACCACCCCGCCTATCGCGAGATGGAGAAGATCGCGTTCGAGGATTTCGGCATGCACGCCATGAGCCACCGCGCCGGCGTGCTCGGTCTCGCCGAGGCGGCCCATCCTTTGATCAAGTACGGCATCACCTATCTCTTCGTGCAGGCCGAATTCGGCCTTATGTGCCCGGTATCGGTCTCCGACACCTCGAACTTCATCATCAAGCGCTTCGGCTCGCCGGCCCTCAAGAAACTGCTGCTCGACCGCCTGTTGAGCCAGGACCCGGCGACGATGCTGAAGGGCACCCAATTCATGACTGAAAAGGCCGGCGGCTCCGATGTCGGCGCGATCGAGAGCGAAGCCGAGCGCGTGGGCATCGGATCGGACGGCGTCGAGCGCTGGAAGTTGTACGGGCAGAAATGGTTCTGCAGCCATGCCGACGCCGACGTTGCCGTGCTGCTCGCCCGCCCGCGCGGTGGCGCACCGGGCACCTCCGGTCTCGGCATGTTCGCCATGCCACGGCGGCTCGAGGACGGCAGCCGCAACAGCTACCGGATCGTGCGGTTGAAGGACAAGCTCGGTACGCGCTCGATGGCGTCGGGCGAGATCATCCTCGACGGCGCCGTTGCCTACCTGGTGGGCGACGTTGAGCGCGGCTTCAAGCAGATGATGGAGCAGGTCAACCTGTCGCGGCTGAGCCACGGCGTGCGGGCGGCCGCCATGATGCGCCGGTGCCTCAACGAGGCGCTGGCCGCAGCACGCGGACGGCGCGCCTTCGGCAAGGCAATCGCCGAATATCCGCTGCTGCGCCGGCAACTCATGAAGATCATGCTGCCGACCGAGCAGGCCCTGTCGATGTACGCCTTCTCGGCCGATGCCATGGGCAAGGCGGGCCACGGCGACCGCGAGGCGGCGAATCTGCTGCGCATCCTCACGCCGATCTACAAGTTCCGCGCCTGCCGCGACAACATTCCGGTGGCGAGCCAGGCGCTCGAGGTGCGCGGCGGCGTAGGCTACATCGAGGAATGGGTGACGCCCCGCCTGGTGCGCGACGCGCAGATCGGCACCTTGTGGGAGGGCACGTCCAACATCAACGCACTGGACGTCGTGCAGCGCGCTGTCGGCAAGGCGGGCGGCCACAAGACGCTCACGGCGGCGCTCAAGGCCCGGTATGAACCGAGCGGCGCCCTGCCCGGCCAGTACAAGGGACTGCTCGGCGCCACCCTTGATCGCGTCGAGCGCTTCGTCGAAGCGGTCGCTGCCGATCCGAAGCAGGAGAAGCGCGCGCGGCTGGCCGCCGGCGCGCTCTATCACGCGGCAAGTGCCGCCCTGATGGCGTGGGAGGGTGCGACCCTGGGCGCACAAGGCGGCGATGCCCGACGACTCCTGCTGTCGCGGCTGGTGATCGAGCACCGACTGGCACCGCAGGATCCGTTGTCGCTGAACGAAACCTCGTGGGAGCAGGAGGCGATGGACCTCCTGCTGCAGGATGCACCGGTTCCGCTGGCAAAAGCCGTGGCGCTGCTTTCTTAGTCTCGCCGGACCGCAGGCCGGAGGCCCGCAGTCCGGCAAGGAATCAGCCGTCGACGATCAGCTTCGTCAGCGCCTCAGGTTCGCTCAGCATGGGATAGTGGCCGGTGTCGAGCTCGTGCCAGCGGCCTTTCAATGTCTCACAGGCCCGCCGCTGATGGGCGACGGGTGGATTGGTGCTCTTGCGGCACCAGATCACCGAGGCGTTCCATGGCTGGCTCCAGAAGCGCTCGAGCTTCACCGGCGCGGTGAGCGGCGCGATCGGATGCGGCGTGCATCGCTCGATCGCCCATCGCCGCGTCGCGGGCTCGAGATCGGCGAACAGGCGGGTCTCGAAATCGTGCTGCGAGGGACCGGTGGTCAGCTCGGTGTTGACCGCAGTCGGCCGCTTGACGATCTGCGGCACCGACTCGCCGTCGAGCAGGGCGAGCGCATCGGCGAAGACCACGCGCGCCACCCGCTCGCGCGCCAGCTCCGCCGCGCGCGCCATCACCATGCCGCCGGTGCTGGTCCCGACCAGCACCACGTCCTTCAGGTCCTGATAGAACAGCAGGGCCGCAATTTCCTCGGCGTGGGTCTCGGTGGTGATGCCCTTGCGGACCTCATGCTTGCGCTCGGCGCAGCCGTCGAGGGTCGGCGCGAACACCAGATGCCCCTGGCCGCGCAGCCGCTCGGCGACCGGGTTGAAGATCCAGCCGCCCTGGTAGGCGCCATGCAGCAATACGAACGTGGTCATTGAGCGGTCCCCCTTACCGTGACGCCGGCCATCTGTTCGAACACCTTGACGATCGCCGAGCCGTCCAGCTTGTTCAGTCCCTGCGCGCGGGCCATCTGGTAGACCTGCTGCGTGACGTTGGCGAGCAGGAGCGGCACGCCGAGCCGCTTGGCGAAGGCGGTCTCCAGCTCCTGGTCCTTGTAGGAGATGTCGATCGTGCCGCCCGGCACGAAGTCGCCGCTGAGGATGCGTGGCGCGCGCAGCTCCCACGCCGCGCTGGCGCCGGTCGAGACCCGCACCACGTCATAGATCGTCTTGGGATCGAGCCCGGCCTTGACGCCCAGCACCAGCGCCTCGGCGACCGCCACGGTGTTCACCTGCACCAGCATGTTGTTCACGAGCTTCATCGCCAGCCCGTGGCCGAGCGGGCCGACGTGAAACGTCTGGCTTCCCATGATCTCGAACAGGTCGCGGCACTTGTCGACCACCGCCGCATCGCCGCCCACGATCACCGAAAGCTCGCCGGACTGGGCGCGGCCCGTCCCGCCGCTCACCGGCGCATCGATCATGGCGATGCCCTTGGCCGCCAGCGTGTCGGCCAGCGCCCGCGCCGCGAAGGGATCGATGGTCGCCATGCAGATCACGATATGACCTGGCCGGGCGCTCTCGATGATGCCCTCGGCGCCCGCGATCACCGACTGCGCCTGTTCCGTCGTCTCGACGATCAGGATGGTGCGCTCGCTCTTCGAGGCGACGTCCTTCGCCGAGGAAGCCACTTCGGCGTTGAGCCTGGCGGTCTTGCTGGCGTCGATGTCGTGCACCACCAGCGGCACGTCGGCCCTGATGAGATTGCGCGCCATCGGACCGCCCATGGCGCCCAAGCCGATGAATCCGACCTTGCCGGCCATTCTTCCTCCCGTGCGTTATGCTGCGACTGTAGCGGAGGAAGAACGATGGGCCTGCAGGGAAAAATCGCATTGGTGACCGGCGCGAGCCGCGGCCTGGGTGAAGGTGCGGCCCGGGCTCTGGCCAGGGCAGGCGCCCGGGTCATGCTGGTGGCGCGCGACGGCGCGCTGGTGCAGTCGGTGGCCCGCGAGATTGGCGGCGAGGCCATGGCTTGCGACGTGTCCGACTATGCCGCCGTCGAACGGACGGTGGCCGCCACGCGAAAGCAGTTCGGGGGTCTCGACATCCTGGTCAACAATGCCGGCGTCATCGACCCGATCGCCGGGATCGCCTCGTCCGATCCCGCCGCCTGGGCGCGCAACATCCAGATCAACCTGATCGGCGCCTACAACGTCGTGCGTGCGGTGCTGGACGGCATGATGGCGGCAGGCGGCGGCACGATCGTCAACGTCTCCTCGGGCGCTGCCCACCGGCCGCTCGAGGGCTGGAGCGCCTACTGTGCCGGCAAGGCCGGGCTCGCCATGCTGACGCGCTCGATCAAGCTCGAGACCGAGGGCCGAGGCATCCGCATCTTTGGCTTCTCGCCCGGCACCATCGACACCGACATGCAGGTCAAGATCCGCGCCTCGGGGATCAATGCGGTCAGCCAGATCCCGCGTGCCAACCTGTCGCCGGTCGAACACGCCGTGCGCGGCCTTCTCCATCTCTGCGATCCGACGAGCGACGACCTGATCGGCGAGGACGCCTCGATGCGCGACGAGGCGTTCCGCAAGCGGATCGGGCTCTAGAACGGCCGTGCTCATCGGCCGGTTACCAAAAGTAACGCTTTAAATAACGGAAAAACACGGGGGGGTCCCTAAGGCGACACCCGTGCGATGTGGCGGCCCTCTCTCGATTGAAGGCGCCGACACCTGGCCGCGTTACCTCTTCGCGATGAGCCACAGCCCATGATCGACAGCGCCAGACTGAACACGATGAGGCCCCTGGAATTTGCCGAGCCGCATTATAGGCCCGCAGGTCGCTGGCGACCTATTCTGGTCATTAGAACGTCGAACGTCGCAAGCTCCGGAAGTTCCAATGACCGCAATACGCTCTTCGCACCCGGTCATCAGGCCCAGGCGACGGCGACCGGCGAGGGCGTGCCGGCGCCCGACAGTCCCGCCGGCTCGGCCCACGAGGAAAAAACGAACAACCCGGCCGGCGCCACGGCTTCCAATTCGCCGGCCCGCAGATCGCGCGCGATGATCACCAGGAAAAGCGGTGGCGTGGCCTGCGCCTGGCCGAACGACCGAGGGGCGGAGAAGGCCGTCCCGACGCTTTGCACAAGCACCGGCCGGTCGCTCTCGTTCACGCGGACCAGACCCTTGAGACGCAACAGCCGCTCGCCCAGCGCGCCGGCGAGATTGTCGAGCCAGGCCGCGAGGTCGTCATAAGCCAGGGTGCCCGTCGGCCGCGCCAGGCGAACGGCAACGCGGGGATGGACCGCGAGGACGGATTTCCCCGGCGCTGCGGGCATCGCTGCGTTCGCCGCGAGCGGCGCGAAGGCCGCCGCCACCGCCTGCTCGCGATCGCCTAACGCCACGATCTCCGAAAGCGGATTGAGACCCGCGATCTGCTCTTGGGCGCGCGCGAGCACCTCGGAAGGCACCGCGTCGGCCTTGGTGACGACGACGCGATGGGCGGCCGCCCATTGCGCCGCCGCCTCTTCGAACTGGGCCGTGTCCAGACCGCGCGTGGCATCGAAGGTCGCGAGTACCGAAACGCGCAGGCGATGCGCGGCAAGGGCGGCAAGCTGGCGCAGCACGGGACCGGGTTTCGACAGCCCGCTGGTCTCCAGCACGATGCGGCGCAGCGGCCCAGTTGCGCCCGGCCGCTCGGTCGCGAGCAGGCGATCGATCGTGTAGGCGAGGTCGCTGCCCGCCTGGCAGCAGATGCAGCCGTTCGACAGCAGGGCGATCGGCGTATCGCCGCCCTCCTCGCGCAGGATCACGCCGTCGAGGCCGATCTCCCCCGCCTCGTTCACGATCACCGCCGTGTCGGCGGCCTCCGGCCGCGCCAGGAAATCGCGCAGCAGCGTCGTCTTGCCCGAGCCCAGGAAGCCGGTCAGGACGACGAAATCGGGCCCCGTGAGCCCGGTCACTCCGCCGCCTTCTGCTGGGGAGCGGCGTATTTCGCCGGCACGTCCTCGGCCCAGCTCGCCTTCACCAGGTCGCGCACGTCGGCCAGCAGCTCGGCGGTGTCGTAGATCACGCCGTCCTTGATCGTGTACTTGAGCCCGCGATGCCATTCGACGCCGTTGGTCGCGTCGTTGAAGCGCATCGCACCCGTGCCGTAGAGCAGCTTGAAGTCGGTCAGCGGGTTGTGATCGTGCACCAGCACGTCGGCCAGCTTGCCGGCCTCGAGCGTGCCCAGCTCGTTCTCGATGCCGCACAAGGCGGCGCCCTGCGAGGTCGCCGAGCGGATGACCTCGAGCGGATGGAAGCCCGCCTCCTGCAGCAGCTCGAGCTCGCGGACATAGCCGAAGCCGAAGATCGAGTAGATGAAGCCCGAATCGCTGCCGGTGCAGACGCGGCCGCCGCGGTTCTTGTATTCGTTGATGAAAGCCATCCAGCGCCGGTAGTTCTCCTTCCACTCGACCTCGTTGGTGGTCGACCAGCGATACCAGTAGGAACCGTGCCCGCCGCGCTGCGGCGTGAAATAATTCCACATGGATTTCCAGGTGTAGTCCTTGTGCCAGTCGGCCTGGCGGGCGCGCATCAGGTCGCGGTTGGCGTCGTAGATGGTGAAGGTCGGCACGAAGGTGAAGCCGATCTTGAGGAAGCTCTCCATCACCTCGTTCCACTTGGCCGAGCCGGGCTCGGCGCCCTGGCGGAACATCTGGCCGGACACCGAGAAGCGGAAATATTCGTCGTTGTAGTCGTAATCGAGCGGGAAATGCTGGACCACGCGGTCCTCGAACAGCGCTTCGGGCAGGCCGTAGTAGTGCTCGGCGCTGGTCAGGCCCCAGCGCGCGGTGGTGAGCGCGTTCATCCGCGTGACCGCCATCTGCGCGTGATGGCAGCCCGATCGCAGCCCGAGCTTGCCGCATTCGTCGAGCGCCGCCTCCATGATGGCGGGCGGCGCGCCGAAGAACTTCACGCCGTCGGCGCCGCGCTCCTTGAGCTTGCGCAGCCAGGCGCGGCCCTCGTCCGGCGAATGGATCGTCTTCAGCATGTCGTTGACGGCCGGGAAGTAGGCGTAGGCCAGCAGGCGCGGCGCGGCGATGGTGTTCTCGGCCGAGCGCTTCTTCTGGTCGAGCATCCAGCCCAGGCCGTTCATCGAGCCCATCTCGCGCACGGTGGTGACGCCGTGCGCCAGCCAGAGCTTGTAGACATAGTCGACCGGCGGCACCCAGCCGTTGGCCGAATGGTAGGCCACGCCGGCATGGGCGTGACAGTCGATGAAGCCCGGCGTCACCCATTTGCCGCGGCAGTCGATCTCGTGATCTCCCGGCGGCACGCGGTTGGCCGCGGTGGCGAGATTGCCGGTGGCCTTCTTCATCAAGGTAATGCGGTTGTTCTCGATCACGATGTCGGTCGGCCCGATCGGCGGCGCGCCGGTGCCGTCGATCACCGTGGCGCCGCGCAGCACGAGGCGCTTGAATGGACCGATGCCGCGGTCGCGCCCGGTTGCCGGGATGACGACGGGCTGACCCGCCCTGCCACGTGTCACTGCCAGTTCGTCGCCTGGCAGCATGGAAGTCTGCGTATCGGTCATGACACCTTTCCCAGAATTTCAGTCGTATGCTCGCCCAGCAATGGCTCGCGATAAAGGGGCTGCGACGGCTCGTCCTTGAAGCGCACGGCCGGCGCAAAATGCTTGCGGCCATCGTCCGCGACGACGATCGCCTTCCGCTTCAGCAAATTCGGATCTTCGATGGCCTCGGGCAGCGTGTTGACCGGCCCGTAGCAGATGTCGAGCTTGTCCAGCCATTCCATCCAGTGCGCCAGGGGCCTCGCCTTGAAGGTCGCCGCCAGGAATTCGTGCACCGGCTTCTGGTGCGCGCCGGGCCATTCGCACAGCTCGATCAGATCCGGCTCGCCGAGCGCGGTCAGCAGGTTGCGGATGAACTTCATCTCCTGCCCCGCTAACACGAGCTGGCGGCCGTCGGCCGTGTCGTAGGTGCGATAGAAGGCGGCGCCGCCGGTCGTGCGCTGGTTCTTGACGTCGGGCTGCCGGCCCTCGGTGAAGGCCTCGCCGACCACGTTGGCGCACGACGCCATCAGCGCCTCGTGCATCGAGACGTCGATATGGTCGCCTTTCCCCGTTGTAGTGCGGCGCAGCAGCGCCATCAGCACGCCCGACAGGCCGTGCAGGCCGCTCACCAGATCGGCAATCGGGATGCCGGGCACAGCCGGCCGCCTGTCGTCGCCCAGGGTCAGGCTGAGCACGCCGGTCATGGCTTCGAGCGCGAGATCGTGCGCGGCCCGGCCGGGATAGGCGCCGTCCTGGCCGAAGGCGCTGATCGAACAATAGACGATGCCGGGGTTCACCGCCTTCACGGCCTCGTAGGAGACGCCGAATCGCGCCGCCACGCCGGGCCGGAACGATTCGACGATCACGTCGGCCTCCCGGCACAGGCGAAAGAGAGCGGTGCGGCCGTGCTCGCTCTTGAGGTCGAGCACGACGCTCTTCTTGCCGCGCGCCAAGTTGCGAAAGAACACCGAGGTGCGCTCGTCGACCGGCCGGATGTGGCGGCCGGGATCGCCTTCGCCCGGCGGCTCGACCTTGATGACCGTGGCGCCATGATCGGCCAAGGCGAGTGTGAGGTACGGCCCCGGCAGGAACCAGGAGAGATCGACGACCTTGATGCCTTCGAGCTTCATGCGCGCCTGCCCAAGATTGCCTGGTTGTCCGCGCCGAGCGGGGAGCAGGCCGATTGTACCGGTCGCTCGCCGTCGATGCGGATCGGATTGGCGATCACCCGCAACTCGCCCTTCGCCGG
>CAZHQA010000017.1:0-30812 GCA_964533955.1 uncultured Reyranella sp.
GGAAGCGGCGGAAATCCTGCGCAAGGTGAAGTCCGACATCGCCGCCCAGCCGCTCGGCTAACACGTGGCGGGCGCTCCCCATTTTTCCCTTCCCGGAAGACGGGGAAGGGGACAGTTGTGAAATGAACGCCCTTCCGGCGGCTCCCGAAGCACCGCGCAGCGGCAAGCTGGCCACCAATATCGTGCACTTCGCGCGAACGCTGCGGACGGCCGGCCTGCGCGTCGGGCCGGGGCAGATTCTGCGTGCCATCGAGGCGATCGAGGCGGCTGGCCTCAAGAAACGCGACGACTTCTACTGGACGCTGCATTCGGTATTCGTGAACCGGCGCGACCAGCGCGAGCTCTTCGACCAGGCCTTCCACGTCTACTGGCGCAATCCGCGGCTTCTCGAGAAGATGATGGAGATGCTGCTGCCCCAGGTCGGCGTGCCGGCCGAACCTGAAAGCAAGCAGATCAGCCGTCGCTTGCAGGACGCCCTGCAGCCCGGCCGGGGTGAGGCGCCCAGGGAAGACGAGACCGAGCCGCCCGAAGTCGAGGTCGAAGCGACCTTCACGGTGTCCGACCGCGAGGTGCTGCAACATCGCGACTTCGAGCAGATGACCCAGACCGAGATCGACGAGGCCCTGCGGGCGATCTCCAGGCTGAGACTGCCGGTGCCGGAACGCCGCACGCGACGCTACCAGGCTTCCCACCGCGGCAACCGGATCGACTTTCGGGCCTCGCTTCGGCGGGCGCTCAGGCCCGAAGGACTGGTCGAATTGCGCAGGCGGGAGCCGCGCCGCCGGCCGCCGCCGCTGGTCGTCCTGTGCGACATCTCCGGCTCGATGGCCCGATACACGCGCATGTTCCTGCATTTCATGCACGCCATCACCAACGACCGCGATCGGGTGTTCTGCTTCACTTTCGGCACGCGGCTCAGCAATGTTACACGCGCGTTGCGCTATAGGGACGTAGACATAGCGCTGGCAAAAGCCTCCTCGCAGGTGGAAGATTGGTCCGGCGGCACCCGCATCGGCCAGGCGCTCCACGAGTTCAACAACAAGTGGTCGCGCCGCGTACTGGGGCAGGGGGCCGTGGTATTGTTGATCACCGACGGCCTGGACCGCGAGGGCGCGGCCGGCCTGGCGGAGGAAATGGACCGCCTGCACAAGTCCTGTAGCCGCCTGATCTGGCTGAATCCGCTCTTGAGGTACGGCGCCTACGAACCCAAATCCCAGGGCAACAAGGCGATGTTGCCCTACGTCGACGAGTTCCGGCCGGTGCACAATCTGGAGAGCCTGGCCGGGCTGATCGCCGCCCTCGACGGGCCCCTGCATGGCGCCGACAACCGGCTGGCGCACTGGCAGACCGAACTGCGCAAGGAGTAGACCATGAGCGATGCACTGGAAGTACTCGATCAGGTTGGCAAGTGGAAGGATGCGGGCAAGGGTGTCGCCGTCGCCACGGTGATCACCACCTGGGGTTCCTCGCCCCGTCCTGTCGGCAGCCAGCTCGGCGTCGACGACACCGGCGCCATGGTGGGCTCGGTATCGGGCGGCTGCATCGAGGGCGCGGTGGTTCAGGAGGCGCTGGCCGCGATCAAGGACGGCAAGCCCCGGCTGCTCGACTTCGGCGTCACCGACGAGCAGGCGTGGGATGTCGGTCTCGCCTGCGGCGGCAAGGTCCAGGTATTCGTCGAGAAGGTGAGCTGACACCATGCAAGCCAAGACACTCGCCGCGCTCCAGGATGCGCGTAGCAAGCGACGGGCGGTGACGCTCGCCACCCGGCTGAGCGACGCCGCCGAGGCGCTGATCTATCTCGACAGCGCAGACGGCGCGCTCGCGGCCGACGCCGGGATCGTCGCCGCAGCGCGCCGGGCGATGGAGGTCGGCAAGAGCGAGACGATCGATCTCGGCGGACAGAAGATCTTCCTGAATGTCTACGTTCCGCCGCCGCGCCTGATCATCGTGGGTGCCGTGCACATCGCGCAGTCGCTGGCGCCGATGGCCACCTTGCTCGAGTTCGACGTCACCGTGGTCGATCCGCGCGGCGCCTGGGCGACGAGCCAGCGCTTTCCCGGCGTGAAGGTGATCAAGGATTGGGCCGACGAGGCCTTCCAGGCGATGGGCCTCGATGTCTCGACGGCCGTGGTCACGCTCACGCACGACCCCAAGCTCGACGATCCCGCGCTGGAAGCGGCGCTGAAGTCCGACGTCTTCTACATCGGCGCGCTGGGCAGCCGGAGGACCCACGCCAAGCGCAAGGAACGCCTGGCCGAAGTGGGCATCACCGACGAGCAATTCGCCCGTGTCCATGGCCCGGTCGGCCTCAACATCGGCGCCAAGTCGCCGGCCGAGATTGCGGTCTCCATTCTGGGACAGATCATCGAAGTGCGGGCGCGCCGCCTCGAGGCTCTGTCCGCTCCCAAAGTGGCCGCGGCGTGAGATTCGGCGACACTCCGATCGACGAGGCCAAGGGCGCCATCCTGGCGCACAGCTGGCGCGCGAACGGCGTGAATTTCGCCAAGGGGCGCGTGCTCAGCGACGACGATGTCGCCAGGCTGAGGTCGGCCGGCGTGTCGAGCGTGGTGGCTGCGCGTCTCGATCCCGACGACGTTCACGAGGACGAGGCGGCAGCCACGCTGGCCAAGGCGTTGGCCGGTGAGGGGATCGAGGTCACCGCACCCTTCACTGGGCGCTGCAATCATTTCGCCCGCGAGGCGGGGCTCGCCGTGATCGACCAGGAGCGCATCGATGCCCTGAACGAACTCGATGAGTCCGTGACCGTCGCAACCCTGCCACCGTTCGCCCGCGTCGAGCCGCGCCAGATGGTCGCCACGGTCAAGATCATTCCCTATGCCGCGCCGCGCACCGCAGTGAAGCGCGCGGTCGCGGTCGCGCACTCGGCCAACCAGCCGTTGGTCTCGATCGCGCCGTTCAAGGCAATGAAAGCCGGCCTCGTGCAGACCCGGTTGCCCGGCACCCGCGACAAGGTATTGGACAAGGCGCTCGGTACGACGGGCAAGCGGCTGACGTCGCTCGGCAGCACGCTCGCCGGCGAGCGGCGCTGCGCCCACGACGCATCGGCGATCGCCGGTGCGCTGAAAGAGCTGAAAGGCGAAGGCTGCGATATCTTCCTGATCGCCGGTGCTTCGGCGATCGTCGATCGCCACGATGTCATTCCGAGCGGCATCGAACAGGCGGGCGGCAAGGTCATTCATTTCGGCATGCCGGTCGATCCCGGCAACCTGCTGCTGACCGGTGAGTTCGAGGGCAAGCCGGTGTTGGGGCTGCCGGGTTGCGCCAAGTCGCCCAAGTACAACGGCTTCGACATGGTGCTCGAGCGGCTTGCCGCCGGCTTGCCGGTGGGCCGCTCGGAGATTGTGCGCATGGGCGCCGGGGGCCTGCTCGCCGAAATCCCCACTCGTCCCAAGCCGCGTGACGACAGCGATATCGAGGATGCGAGCCCGCAGCAGGCGCCGCACGTTGCCGTCATTGTTCTGGCGGCCGGGCGGTCTACCCGCATGGGTGGGCCCAACAAGATGCTGGCCGACGCCGACGGCCAGCCGCTGGTAGTGCACGCGGTGAAGGCCGCCCTGGCCTCGCAGGCGGTCGAGGTGGTGGTCGTGCTTGGCCACATGGCCGATCAGGTCAAGGCCGCGATCGTGCAGGCCGTGCCGACATCGCGCCTGCGCTTCGTGATCAACCCCGACTTCGCGGAGGGACTCAGCAGGTCGGTGCGCACCGGCATTGCGGCCCTCGGCAAGGACATCGACGCCGCCATCGTGCAGCTGGGCGACATGCCGGGCGTCAACTCCGCGCTGCTCGACCGCCTGATGGCGGCCTTCAGCCCCGTCGAGGGCCGCTCGATCTGCGTGCCGACGGTCGGCGGCAAGCGGGGCAATCCCGTGCTGTGGGACCGCCGCTTCTTCTCCGAGATCGCCAAGGTCGAGGGCGATACCGGCGCCAAGCACCTGATCGGCGAGCATGCCGACCTGGTCTGCGAGGTCGAGATGAGCGGCGAAGCGGCGATCACCGACATCGACACGCCCGAGGCGCTCGCCGCCTGGCGCGCGCGTTCCGTCGCATCCTGAGCTTGGATTTCGACCGTTGAAGAAAATGCATCACTCAAACTTGGTGTCATCCCGGGCGCAGCGAGGGACCTTTGATCGACGCCGGCTAAAGGTCCCTCGCTGCGCTCGCGATGACACGGGGTGGGAACAAGCACCAACCATGAATTCCGCCGATCGGAGAGTGTCGTGACTTTCGACGTGGTCGCGGTCCGCCGCCAGTTCCCCATCCTTTCAGAGATCATCGACGGCCGCCCGATCCACTATCTCGACAACGGAGCATCGGCACAGACGCCCATTGCCGTGCTCGACGCAGTGCACAGCTACGAGACGACCAGCCGCGCCAACGTGCTGCGCGGGGTTCATCGCCTGGCTGAGCGCGCAACGGAAGGCTACGAGACTGCGCGCGAGCAGGTGGCAAGCTTCCTCGGCGTGCCGCCGATGGAGATCGTGTTCACGGGCGGCTGCACGGCGGCGATCAACCTTGTCGCCTATTCCTACGGCGCGCTGCTCAAGGCGGGCGACCGCATCCTGCTGTCGGAACTCGAGCATCATTCCAACATCGTGCCCTGGCAGCTCCTGCGGCAGCGCAGCGGCGTCGAGCTCGACATGATCCCGGTGACGGCGGACGGCCGTATCGATCTCGAGCAGCTGCCCAAGCTCGTCACGCACCGGACAAGGCTGATTTCGCTCGCCCATGTCTCCAACGTGACGGGGGCCTTGATCGATGTGCGAGCGGTGGTTGCTGCGGCCAGGTCGGTGGGCGCCAAGGTCATGCTGGACGGCGCGCAACGCGCGCCACACGGACCACTCGATCTGCCCACCCTCGGCATCGACTTCTATGTCTTTGCCGGCCACAAGGCCTATGGGCCGAACGGCGTCGGCATCTTGTGGGCAAGGCCCGAGCTCCTGGAGGCGATGCCCCCGTTCCATGGCGGAGGCTCGATGATCGGCCGCGTGACGTTCGCCGAGACGACCTGGGCGCCGCCGCCGCGGCGCTTCGAAGCCGGCACGCCGCCGATTGGCCAGGCGATCGGCCTGGGCGCCGCCTGCCAATGGATGTCCGCCCTCGACTGGACGGGTGCGCATGCGCACGAGATGGGGCTGGTACAGCGCGTGATGGATGGCCTCCAGGCGATCGACGGCGCGCAGCTCTTTGGACCGGCCAGCCTGCAGAGCCGCTACCCCGTCGTGTCCTTCCAGCTTGATGGCGTGCATCCCCACGACGTGGCGCAAACGCTCGATTCGTTCGGCGTGGCGGTGAGGGCGGGCCATCATTGCGCCCAGCCGCTGATGGACCGCTTCGACCTCGATGGCACGACGCGGGTGTCGATTGCGCCCTACAACGACAATTCCGACATCGATGCGCTGCTGACCGGCGTGAGACACGCCGCCAAGACGCTGCGATGACCGATCAACTCTACCAGGAGCGCATCGTGGCGCTCGCCAGGGCCAGGACCGGCGCGGGCAAGCTCGCGGCGC
The DNA here is from genome assembly GCA_964533955.1 of uncultured Reyranella sp. GTDB lineage: Bacteria > Pseudomonadota > Alphaproteobacteria > Reyranellales > Reyranellaceae > Reyranella. The sequence goes on from CAZHQA010000017.1 coordinate 5,532, forward strand.
CGACCAAGTCGGCGCGCCGGGACAACCCCTTGTGCGGCGATCGCGTAACCATCGACGTCAAGCTCGACGGCCAGGGCCGCATCTCCGAGATCGCCCAACAGGTGCGCGGTTGCCTGCTCTGCCAGGCCTCGGCCTCGGCGCTCGCCTCGGTCGCGGTCGGCCGCGACGCCGGGGGCATCGCCGAACTTCGTCACGACGCCGAGCGCGCGGTAGGCCGCGAGCCGGGCGAAGCCCACGAGCTGTTCGCCGCTTTCACCCCAGTGCGCGATCACAAGTCGAGGCAGGAGTGCGTGTTGCTGCCGTTCGAGGCCCTGAAGGACGCGATGTCCTGACCGGGCGCGTGCGCCCGGTGCTCTCCCAGTTTCGTCCCACCGCCGCCGCGGTTGTGTCATAGTCCCAGCGCACGGTACGCGTGTAGCTCGCGGGAGGATTCATGACAAAGTGGCTGCTGGCCGTGCTTTTGGCGGCGCTTGGCGCTTGCCCGATGCTTGCCCAGGCGCAAGACCTCGCGCTCAAGCGCGTGATGCTTTCGTCCGGCGGCCTGGGCTATTTCGAGTACGAAGCCAACATCGACGGCGATGCGACCCTGAAGCTCACCGTCGGCCTCGACCAGGTCGACGACGTGCTGAAGAGCCTGGTCGTGTACGACGACAAGGGCGGCGTCGGCGGCCTCAGCCTGCCGGGACGCGAGCCCCTCAAGCAGGTCTTCAAGGACCTGCCGTTCGACGAAAACTCGCTCGCCACCCCGGCGGCGCTGCTGGCGACGCTCAAGGGCGCGCAGGTCTCGGTCGGCGGTGGGCGTGCGATCTCCGGACGCCTCGTTTCGGTCGAACCCGAGACTGTCACGCTCGGTGACGGCAAATCGACGACGCGGCGCACCCGCGTGACTCTGCTGACCGACCGCGGGCTGCAGCAGTTCATTCTCGAGGATGCCGAGAACCTGCAATTCGCCGATCCGGTGCTGCGCGAGAAGGTGGGTCAGGCCCTCATGGCGATCCAGGGCAATCGAGCCCGCGAGGCGCGCACGCTCGAGCTTTCGGCGCGAGGGCAGGGCAGGCGGACGGTGCGTGTGGCCTACATCGTCGAGGCCCCGGTGTGGAAAGCGTCCTATCGGCTGACCTTGATCGATGCGGGCCCACGCTCCGCTCTCCAGGGCTGGGCTACCATCGAGAACCTGAGCGGACAGGATTGGAAGGAGATCGAGCTCACCCTCGTCTCCGGCCGACCCGTCGCCTTCCATCAGGCGCTGTACGAAGCCTACTACGTCACGCGGCCCGAGATTCCCGTCGAGGTCGCGGGCCGTCTGATGCCCAACGTCGATCGCGGTGGCGTCAATGTCGCGAACAAGATGATGGGTGGTGTGCCGGCCGCTCCGGTGCCGGCCCAGCGCAATCGATACCAGGAACGCGGCGTGTCCGATATGGCATCGGCGTCGCCGCCACCGCCTATGTCGGGCGGCGCCGAGCAGATCGAGGCCACCGACGCGGCTACGCAAGTCGTGTTCAAATTTCCGCGGCCGGTCAGCGTAGACAATGGGCGTACGCTCTCGATCCCGATTCTCGACCGCCAGGTGCCGGCGCAACGGCTGGCGCTTTATCAGGCCGACACGGCAGCGCGCAATCCGCTGGCGGCGGTGCGGCTGACCAACGACGGCGAGACCGGCCTGCCGCCGGGCATCCTGACGATCTACGAGCGCGACAAGGCAGGTGCCGTTGCCTATGTGGGCGATGCCCGCCTGTCGGGCTTCCCGATCGGCGAGACCCGGCTGCTCGCCTATGCGCTGGACGAGAAGATCACAATCGAGCGCGACCCGTCACAGACGGACCGGATCGCCAGCGGTACCATCCTCGACGGTGCGCTGCGCTTCTCGCGATTGATTCGGCAAACCACGACCTATCGCGTTCGTGGCCCCGCCAAGGAGGCGCGTCAGCTGATCATAGTGACACCGAGGCTGGTCGGTTGGACCCTCGTCAAGCCCGAGGCCAAGGGTGTGGAAATCAGCGAAGGCAACTATCGCCTTCCGTTCCAGCTTCCGGGCGGCGAGCAGACACAGACCTTCGAGGTCGCCCAGGAGCAGACGCAGCAGCAGGAGTTGCGATTGATCGGCGCCTCGGCGGACGAGATCAGGCTCTATGCCCAGGCCAAGGAGTTCGACGCCAAGACCCGCGAGGCACTGGCCAGGATCCTTCAGCTTCAGGGCGCGGTCGCCGAGGCCGAACGCAAGGTCCGTAGCCTGGACAACGATCGCCAACAGATCGTCCAGGAACAGGCACGGCTGCGCGACAACCTTGCGCGCGTGCCGGCCAACAGCGATCTGCAGCGGCGCTATCTCGCCACGCTCGACAAGCAGGAGACCGATCTCGAGGGCATTTCCAAGCAACGGGCCGAGGCGGAACGGGGTGTCGAGACGGCCCGCCAGGCGCTCAGGACCTATGTTTCGCAGCTCGGCTGAAGTCGCGCTCCGCGCACATAGGACTCGTCAGCCCGCCCGCAGCGTTCGCACGGCGTCGTCGCGACGGAACAGATAGAGCAGGGCCCGCAGGGCCGCGCCGCGCTCGGACTGCAGGTCGGGGTCGCGCTCGATCGTCAGTCGGGCATCGTCGCGGGCGGCTTGCAGCAGGTCGCCGTGGACGGCAAGGTCGGCCAACCGCATGTCGGGCAGGCCGCTCTGGCGGGTGCCCAGGAGCTCGCCAGCGCCGCGCAGTTTCAAGTCCTCCTCGGCAATGCGGAAGCCGTCCTCGGTTTCGCGCATGATGGCGAGCCGGGCCTTGGCGGTCTCTCCGAGCGGCTGGGCGTAGAGCAGGAGACAGCTCGACTTGGCCGTGCCGCGCCCGACACGGCCGCGCAGCTGGTGCAGCTGGGCCAGGCCGAATCGTTCGGCGTGCTCGATGATCATGACCGTCGCTGCCGGAACGTCGACGCCGACCTCGATGACGGTGGTCGCCACGAGGATGGAGAGCCGGCCCTCGGCGAAGGCCGCCATGGTTGCCTCGCGTTCGGCGCTTTTCAGGCGGCCATGCACCAGCCCGACCTTTCCGGGGAAGCGGGCGCTCAACAGTCGATGGCGCTCCTCGGCATTGGCGAGGTCGACTTCCTCCGATTCCTCGATCAGCGGGCAAACCCAGTAGACGCGGGCACCGTTGGCGAGAAGGCGGCTCGTGGCGTCGGCCACTTCGCCGATGCGCTCGAGCGGGATCGTGCGCGTGTCGATCGGTTGGCGCCCGGCCGGTTTCTCGGTCAGCTTGGAGACGTCGAGGTCGCCGTAGGCGGCGAGCATCAGCGTGCGCGGGATGGGCGTGGCGGTCATGACAAGCAGGTCCACGGCCTGCGCCTTGGAAGAGAGCGCCATGCGTTGATGGACGCCGAAGCGATGCTGCTCGTCGACGACCGCGAGCGCGAGATCGGCGAACTCGACTTCCTCCTGGACCAGCGCGTGGGTGCCGACGACGAGCTGGATCGATCCGTCGGCCAGCCCGCCAAGCGTCTGTTTCTTCTGCTTTTGGCCATCGCGGCCGGTGAGGAGGGCGAGCGTCACGCCGGCTGCCTCGGCAAGCGGGGCGATCGTGGCGTAGTGCTGGCGCGCCAGCAGCTCGGTCGGCGCCATGAGGGCGGCCTGTGCGTCGGCCTCGACGGCGGTCAGCATGGCGAGGAAGGCAACCAGCGTCTTGCCGCTGCCGACGTCGCCCTGCAGCAGGCGCACCATGCGCTCGGGCTTCGCCATGTCGGCGGCAATCTCGGCCGAAGCGAAGGTCTGGCTCGCCGTCAGCTTGAAGGGCAGCGCCGCCAGCGCACGCCGCTGCAGGCGGGCGTCTCCCCTGGTCGGCCGACCGGGCAGGGCGCGCTGATGGTGGCGCACCAGGGCGATGGCGAGCTGGCTCGCGAGCAACTCGTCGAAGGCAAGCCGCGCCCGCGCCGGGTGCGAGGGCGAGAGGTCGGCCGGCTGGACGGGCGCATGGGCCATGGCGAGCGACGTTTTCCAGTCACTCCACTTCTGCTTTCGGCGCCATGCCGCGTCCTGCCATTCCGCGAGATGAGGCGCACGGTCGACCGCGGCGGCGATCGCCTTCTGCAAAGGCCGCTGCGTCAGCCCGCCGGTCAGGCCATAGAGTGGCTCGACGCGCAGGATGGACTCGCGCTCGTCGAGCGGCACCACGTGGTCGGGGTGCGTCATTTGCACCTCGCCCTGGTAGATCTCGACCTTGCCGCTCACGACGCGCACTTCGCCGGGAGGCAGCAACCGCTTGAGGTAGTCCTCGCGGCCGTTGAAATAGGTGAGGCAGAGGCGGCCAGTCTCGTCGCTGCACAAGATGCGATAGGGCTGGCGCGGATTGTGCGGCACTTGGTGCTTCTCGACCGTCACCGTGATCGTGGCGACCTCGCCGGCCCGCGCGTGGGCGACGTCGGGCGCGTAGCGCCGGTCGATCACGGCGAAGGGCAGATGCCACAGCAGGTCGAGCACCAGGGGACCGGCCAGGCGCTCGACGAGCTTGCCCAGCCGCGGCCCGATTCCGGGCAGCGATGTCACCTGGGCGAAGAGGGGCGTCAGGCTCGTGGGACGCATAACACCGTGACTTGGCCATTGCCGCCGCCTATATGCTACGCCCCTTTCCCACCCCCCTGGGGAAAAGATGGACGACGGTTCCGAACTGGAGACGCGACGAAAGCGTTTGCTTTATCGCAGCGTCTATCGCGGCAATAAGGAGAACGACATTCTCCTTGGCCAGTTCGCGCGCGCCCATATTTCCGGATTCGATGCCGCGGAATTGGACCAATACGAGCGCATTCTGGGTGCCGGTGACAACGACATCTTCGACTGGATCACGGGCCAGGCCCAAGTGCCGCCTGAGCACGACACGCCGGTGCTGCGGCGGCTGCTCGCCTTCAAGGTAACGTTCTGATGCCTTCGCTTGCCGAGCGCCTCTCCGTTTTGCACCGCAAGGCCGGCCGCTGGACGATCGCCGGCCTGCCTGAGGGCGCCGATTCGCTGGTGCTGGCCGAGATCGCCAAGACTACCGGCGGGCAGGACATCCTGCACGTGGCGCGCGACGGCCAGCGACTGGAGAGGCTGCAGGACGGGCTGCGCTTCTTCGCGCCGGACCGCGAGGTGCTGGTTTTCCCGGCGTGGGACTGTCTGCCCTACGACCGCCTGTCGCCCCATCCCGATATCGTGGCCGAACGGCTGGAGACGCTGGCTCGGCTCGCCACGCCCCGCAAGCCGGGCACGCCAGCGCGTGTCGTGCTCGCCTCCGCCGGCGCAGTCCTTCAACGTGTGCCTCCTCGCGCCCTTTATGCCGATGCGGCCGTTGTGCTGCGCAAGGGCCAGAGCGTCGATGTCGGCTGGCTCACCCGGTTCCTCGGCGAGAACGGCTACAGCCGGGCCGAGACGGTAATGGAGCCAGGCGAGTTCGCCGTGCGCGGCGGCCTGGTCGATCTCTTCCCTCCGGGCACGTCCGAACCGCTGCGCCTCGACCTGTTCGGCGACGCGCTGGAATCGATCCGATCGTTCGACGCCATGAGCCAGCGCTCGACCGGTGAGCGCGATGAAGCAGTGCTGCTGCCGGTGAGCGAAGTGCTGCTCACGGAGGACAGCATCCGGCGCTTCCGCGGCGGCTATCGCGATCTGTTCGGTAACGTCGCGGGGGAGGATGTGCTCTACGAGGCTGTCTCGGCCGGCCAGCGCCATGTCGGCATGGAGCACTGGTTGCCGCTGTTCCACGAGCGGCTGGAGACGCTGCTCGATTACTGTCCCGAGGCGATCGTGACCGCCGATCACCAGATCGGCGAGGCCTTTCGGGCCCGCCACGAGCTGGTGATGGACTACTACGACGCCCGCCTGAAGACCGGCGCCAAGGGCGGCATGTCGGGCGGCGCGGATTACAAGCCGGTGCCGCCGGAACGGCTCTATCTCAAGCCATCGGAATGGGACCGCCTGCTCGAGGGCCACAGCATCGTGCAGTTCTCCACCTTCGATGCAGCGTCGGACGCCGCCGACGTCATCGATCTTGGCGGACGCCGCCATGAGGGCTTCGCGGCGGCCCGCACGGGGCACGGCGTCAACCTGTTCGACAAGGTGACCGAGCACGTCGCGGCGGCCAATGGCAGCGGGCGACGGGTCGTGCTGGCGGCGTTTACCGAGGGCTCGGCGTCGCGCCTTGCGCACCTGTTGCACGAGCACGGTGCGACGACACCGGTGCCGGTCGCCGACTACACCAGCCTGCAGCGCCTGCCGGCGGGTGCACTCGGCATCACGGTGTGGCCGCTCGACCATGGGTTCCTGCTGGATGGCCTGGAGGCGATCGGCGAGGAGGATATTTTCGGCGACCGCCTGTCGCGCCCGGCGCGCAAGCGCCGGCCGTCGGAGCGGTTCATCGCCGAGGCGGCAGCGCTCAGCGAAGGCGACCTGGTCGTGCATCGCGAACACGGCGTCGGTCGCTACGAGGGGCTGGTGACGCTCGAGATCCAGAACGCGCGCCACGATTGCCTCCGGCTGACCTATGACGGCGGCGACAAGCTGTTCGTGCCGGTCGAGAACATCGACGTGCTGAGTCGCTACGGGGCGGCCGAGGAGGGCGCCGCCCTCGACCGGCTGGGCGGCGTCGCCTGGCAATCGCGCAAGGCGCGGCTGAAACAGCGCATTGCCGACATGGCCGACCGCCTGATCAAGATCGCCGCCGAGCGCGCGGTCCACCAGGGCGAGGTGATGAGCCCGCTCGAGGGCCTTTACGAGGAATTCTGCGCGCGCTTCCCCTATGCCGAGACGGACGACCAGCTGCAGGCGATTGCCGACACGCTGGACGATCTGTCATCGGGCAAGCCGATGGACCGACTGATCTGCGGCGATGTTGGATTCGGCAAGACCGAGGTGGCGCTGCGCGCGGCGTTCGTCGCGGCGATGTCGGGCAAGCAGGTCGCGGTGATCGGACCGACAACGCTGCTCGCACGCCAGCACCATCGGACCTTCGGCGACCGCTTCCAGGGCCTTCCCATAAAGATCGGCCGCCTGTCGCGCCTGGTGCCGGCGAAGGAGGCCAAGGAGACCCGGGCCGGCCTCAAGGACGGCACGGTCAACATCGTGGTCGGCACGCACGCACTGCTCGCCAAGACGATCGAGTTCAAGGATCTGGGCCTGCTGATCGTCGACGAGGAGCAGCATTTCGGCGTGGCTCACAAGGAGCGCTTGAAGGAGCTGCGCGCCGACGTCCACGTGCTGACACTGACCGCCACGCCCATCCCGCGCACGCTCCAGCTTGCCTTGACGGGCGTGCGCGACATGAGCTTGATCGCCACGCCACCGGTCGATCGGCTGGCCGTACGGACGTTCGTCACGCCGTTCGACGGCGTCACCATCCGCGAGGCCCTGCTGCGCGAGCAGTATCGCGGCGGCAAGAGCTTCTATGTCTGCCCGCGCATCGAGGATCTCGCCACGGTCGCGGCCGAACTGCGCGAGCTGGTGCCCGAGATGCGCATGGCCATGGCGCACGGCAAGCTCGCGCCGACGGCGATCGAGAACACCATGCAGGAATTCGTCGACGGCAAGTTCGACGTGCTGCTGTCGACCAACATCGTGGAAAGCGGACTCGACATCAGCAACGCCAACACCATGGTGATCCACCGGGCCGACATGTTCGGCCTGGCCCAACTCTACCAGCTGCGTGGCCGTATCGGACGCGGCAAGACCCGCGCCTACGCCTACCTCACGGTTCCGCCGGGCCGCGCGCTCAACGAGGCGGCGCAGAAGCGGCTCGAGGTCATGCAGACCCTCGACACGCTGGGCGCGGGCTTCCAGCTCGCCAGCCACGACCTCGACATCCGGGGCGCCGGCAACCTGCTGGGCGAGGAGCAGTCAGGGCATATTCGCGAGGTCGGCATCGAGCTCTACCAACAGCTGCTCGAAGAAGCCGTCGCGACAGCGCGGGGGCGGGCCCAGGAGGCTTCCAAGGCCGAGTGGTCGCCGCAGCTCAATCTCGGCATCCCGGTGCTGCTGCCCGCGGAATACGTCGCCGACCTCTCGGTGCGCATGGGCCTCTACCGGCGCATCGGACAGCTCGCCAATCCGGCCGAAATCGACGCCTTCGCCGCCGAACTGGTCGACCGCTTCGGCAAGATGCCGGCTGAAGCCGAGTTCCTGCTCAACACCGTGGCGCTCAAGCTGCTGTGCCGGTCCGCGGGGGTGGAGAAGATCGACGCCGGCGAAAAGGCCGTCGTGCTCACCTTCCACGAGAACAAGTTTGCCCGGCCCGACCGCCTGATCGCCTGGATCCAGAAGAATGCGCCGTTGGTGAAGGTCAGGCCCGACCAGCGCGTGATGGTGCAACGCGCCTGGGGCGACGAGCGCCAGCGGCTTTCCGGCGTGACCGGGATCGTCTCCGCTTTGGCGCGGCTCGCCGGGGCTTCCGCCGCAACAGAGCCCGAGCCGCAAGCCGCGCGCAGCGCAGCAGCCAGTCGCTGAGCCGCCGATCACCGCTCGCCCGAGCGAGGCCGACCGCGCCGATCGCCAGGATCGCCGCCGCCGTCGCGGCGGGATCGAGCTTGCGCGAGCGTCCGCGCGCCATCTCGCCGATCACGGCATCCAGCACGTTGGCATAGGCGAGCTGGGCGCCGACAGGAGCCCGCGCCACGTCGCCTGGCAGCGCCGCCAGGCTGCAATCCTGCGCCGTAGCGGCCAGGTCGTCCTTGGCAAGGTAGGCATCCAGCACGCCGAGCAGCTCGGCGTCGGCCGAGCGGAGCTTCCACAGCAGGCCCTGGCCGGAGCCGACCACCTGGGCAAACAGCTCGTCCTTGGACTTGAAATGTGCGTAGAACGAGCCGCGGGTCAGGCCGGCGGCCAACATGATGTCGTCGATGCTGGTTGCATGGTAACCGCGCAGCCGGAACAGGCGGCCGGCATGGCCGAATATCTCGGACCGGATGCGGAGTGTCTGGGCGATGTTCGGCGGCATTTATGTCGTCTATCCTATCATATGATAGGCGACATATGAAGGCGTCAGACGGTGGATTGAGCCGTGCTGGTGGCGGCATCGCGCTCGGCGAGATTGAACACCTCGACGAATGCCGAGGGCGGCTGCGCTCCGGACACCGCGTACTTGCGGTTGACGATGAAGCAGGGCACGCCGTTGATTCCCAGGCGCCTGGCATAGACGTCGGACGCGACGACCTCCTGGCGCCCGTCGTCGCTCAGCAGGTACTTGTGAGCCATGTCAGGGTCGAGGCCGGCCCGCTCGGCGCAGTCGACCAGAACCTCGAGGCTGCCAATATCGAGCCCGGCCTCGAAATAGGCCGTGAACAGCTGGTCGACCACTTCCTCCTGGCGCTCCTGCTTGGCGCTCCAGTAGATCAGCCGATGCGACAGCACCGTGTTCGGCGTACGCCTGATGCGAGAGAACTGGAACTCGATGCCGGCTTCGCGGCCGCTTTCGGCGATCGCCTGGTAGATCTGGCGTGGCCGGTCGCCGCCGCCGAACTTCGCCCGCACATAATCGTCCCGCGTCATGCCCTCGGGCGGCATGTCGGGATTGAGCTGGAATGGACGCCACGAGATGGCGACGTCGTTGCGGCCGCTCAGAGCGAGCGCCCGTTCGAAGCGGCGCTTGCCGATGTAGCACCATGGGCAGATCGTGTCGGAAACGATGTCGACGTAAATCATGCTCCGACTTTACGCCTTTCGCGCCACTGCAGGAAGACAGCGGCCCCCGCCACGATCGCCAGCGAAACGGACGTGAGCCATGCCGCAGCGGGCCAGCCGCCGCTCGATACAAGGCTGGCGGTGATGGGCGGCCCGAGCAGCGCGCCTGCGTTGGATCCTTGCATGAGCAGGCCAGTTGTCGCGCCGATCAGCTGTACGCGGCCGGCGTGAACCGGAACCGCCGCGAACAACGCCGCAGGCACGGCTCCGATAAGGGCCGAATAGACACCAGCCAGCAAGAGCCGGAGTGCATCGGGTACGCCGTCGAGGAAAATCCCGGCGGCGCAGACCGCCATGGAGAGCGCCGCGGCCACGATGACGGTGCCTCGCGCCATCCCGCGCAGCAGGAGCCAGCCGGACAGCAGATTGCCGGCGACATTCACGATCGTGACCACGGCTGCCACGATCGCCGCCGCCGCCGTGGAAAAGCCCAGGCGCTCGATCTGCAGCGTCGGCAGGAAGCCCACGATGGTGTACCAGCAGCAGGAGTAGGCGCCGAAGCAGAGTGCGATCGCAATCGGCCCGCCGCTGCTCGCGACCTCGGCCATCTCCGAGAGGACCGGATGGCGGGCGATCGGCACTTGATCGAGCTCGCGCCTCGGCACCGCCTGCCAGAGCAGCGCCGCAAGCATGGCAGCCGATGCTGCCGCCGCCACAATCCAGGCGACGCGCCACGAGGTACCGGGCAGGAAGATCGCCGCGAGCAGCATCATGGAGCCGGCGCCCGCTGGCATGTAGGTGCTACACCAGGTCATGGCCAACCGCTGGTCGGCGTGCACGGCAAGGCGCAGCACGAGCGTCGGGATCGCAACCACCACGGCAATGAAGCCCAGGCCTTCGAAAGCGCGGCCGATCAGCAGTGTGGAGACGGTCCCGGCACCGGCACTGGCGAGGCTCGCGACCAGACACAGGGCGGTACCCAGGATCACCAGCCGGCGGTGTCCGATGCGGTCAGCGGTGAGGGCAATGGCCATGCCGCCAACAGCCGTGACCAGGTTCACGATCGACAGCAGCCAACCCGCCTGATCGAGGCTGGCGCCAAGCTCCGCACGGATCGAGGGCAGGGCGGGCGGGACCTTGCCGATGTGGAACGCCGCCACCATGCCGGCTCCGACGAGCAGACCGACCAGTCCCCACGGCGTACGGGGCAATGGGTTCAGTACTGCACCCGAGTGGTGATGGCCCCGTCGACGATGAAATTGGCGCCGCTCACGAACGAGGCCGGCGCGCCAGCGAGGAAGGCAACGCAGGCCGCAACCTCCTGGGGCGTGCCCATGCGGCCCATCGGATTGCGCGCAAGCGTGCGCTTGTAGCGCTCGCTGCCGGCGTCGCGCTGGCGGCCCCAGGTGTTGCCATCCTCGATGATCGAGCCCGGCGATACCATGTTCATGCGCACGCCCTTGCCCGCCATCTCGATCGCCAGCGACTTCATGTAGGGGACGAGCGCTGCCTTGACCGAGCGATAGGGCATGACCGGGCCGGCCGAGGCTTCGACCAGGGACACCGTGCCGATGATGGTGCAGCTGGCGCCCGGCTGCCTTGCGCCGCTCTTCAGGAGATGCGGCGTGGCATGGCGTATCGCTTCGACCGTCGAGACGATGTCGATGTCGATCGCCTTGCGCCACCCTTCAGGCGAGTCGTCGGTGCCGAGCGCGCTGACATTGGCGACGAAATGGTCGAGGCCGCCGTCGACGGCGAAGCCGTCGATCCATTTCTTGAGCGCCGCGTCGTCGGTGACGTCGAGTGCCGCTCCTTGAACACGTGCCTGCTTGGCCCGCCAGTCCTCCTCGCGCTGCTTCACGAGCTTGCCGTCGCGCGCGCAGAAGCCGACTACCGCGCCCTCGGCGACGAAGGCATCGACGATGGCGCGGCCGATGCTCTTGGTGCCGCCCGTTACCAGCACTCGCTTGCCTTTCAGGCCCAGGTCCATGTTTCCTCCGAAGCCGACGCTCGCTAAGAAGGTCGTATGAAGCCATTCGACCTCAGCGGCAAGACGGCCCTGGTGACAGGCGCTTCGTCGGGACTGGGCTCGCATTTTGCCCGATGCCTCGGCGAAGCCGGCGCCGCGGTCGTGCTGGCGGCGCGGCGGGCTGACCGTCTGCAGTCTCTACAGGCGGAACTGACGAAGAGCGGGATCGAGGCCATGGCGATCGATCTCGACGTGACGTCGGGTGATTCCGTCGCCGCCGCGCTCAAGGGCGCAGGACGGATCGACATTCTGGTCAACAATGCCGGCATCTCGATCGTGAAGCCGGCCCTCGAGCTACCCGACGAGGACTGGGATGCCGTGGTCGACACCAACCTGCGCGGCGCCTGGCTGATGGCGCAGGGCGCTGCCAGACGCTGGGTGGCCGACAAGCGGGCGGGCAGCATCGTCAACATCGGTTCGATCCTCGGCTTGCGAACGATCGGGCAAGTCGCGCCCTACAACGCGTCGAAGGCCGGGCTCATCCATCTCACGCGTGTGCTGGCGATGGAATGGGCGCGCCACCGGATCCGGGTCAACGCGATCTGTCCAGGCTACATCGAGACCGAAATGAACAGCGCCTTCTGGAAGACGCCGGGCGGGCAGCGGCTCATCGAGCGCATTCCGCAGCGCCGCATCGGCCAACCCGGGCACCTCGACGGCGCCCTGCTGCTGCTGGCTTCGGACGCCGGCGAGTTTATGACCGGCAGCGTGATCACGGTCGACGGCGGCCACACCGTCAACTCGCTCTGATCACCAGCCGTTGATGCGGTCGTAGGTGTCGACGACCGATTTGCCGCCGTCGAGGTCGCTGTCGACGACGTAGTATCGGTCGTAGGCTGCCGCGGTGATGCAGGCATGGTTAGGCAACACGCGCACCCGACTGCCGATCGGCAGGTTGCCATACGGGATAGGATCGCTGGAAGCGACGAAGCCGTGCTCCTGCGAGCATTCGACGACGGCCATGCCGTTGGCGGGCGGATCGACGATGGTGCCGTAGCCGACCTTGGGTTGGAACTCCTGGGCGCTGATGTCCTTGGAGAGGGCGAGTGCGCCGGCATCGATCAGCACCTGGTTGCGGTGCGGGTAGTGGCCGATCACCGACGCCAGCACCGATAACGCAAGGTCGGCCGTGCCGCACGAACCGATATAGGCCTGGTCGAGGTCGTTGAAGCAATACACCCCGGGTCGCATCTCGGTGAGGCCGGTGAAGTTCTTCGAATGCACGGCCGTCGGTGTCGAACCCGCGCTGACGATCGGACAGGGCAGGCCGGCCGCGCGCAGCCTGTCCGCGGCGCCGACGACCGCCTGACGTTCCTGTTCCGCGACCTCGGCGATGTCCTCCGGCGTGCTCTGGTGATAGGAGTGCCCGGCGTGCGTCATCACGCCGGCGAGTTCGACGCCCGGCGCGGCGTGAAGGGTGCGCGCAATCTCCAGGAACCCGGGCAGGTCGGGATAGGGCAGGCCGGCACGTCCGGCACCGCTGTCGATCTCGATGAAGACGGAGAAGGTATCGCCCTTCCTTGCCGCGTCGGCGATGGCCTTGGCTACCGCGAGGTTGTCGGTGACGACGCGCAGATTGACGCCTTGGCGGCGCAACTCGCTCACGCCCGCGAGCTTGGAGGGGACGATGCCCACGCCGTACAGGATGTCCTTGAAGCCGCCGGCGGAGAAGTAACGTGCCTCGGCGAGCGTCGAGACGGTGATGCGGCCATCGTGGCCCTCGACCGCCAAGCGGCCGATCCGCACCGACTTCGCCGTCTTGAGGTGGGGCCGCAACGCGATGCCGGCGGAACGCAGCCGCTCGCTCATGCGCTTGAGGTTGCGGCCAAGGATAGCCCGGTCGAGGATGAGCGCGGGCGTCGGCAGGTCGTCGAGCGACTGAGGGGTCATCCGGAATTCATAGAGCGGCTTGCGGACGGATGGAACCGCCCGCGGGTCCATCCGACCGGAAACGCCTCGTTCCCAGCGCCTCGACCAGAGGGCATATTCAGCGCATGCCGATCGAAAACGAACGCAAGTTCGTCCTCGACGAGGACGGTCGACTGGAACCCCAGCTAGCGCAGGCGTCCGGTGTCACGAAAAGCCGCCTCTCCCAGGCCTATCTCGACAGCCCGGGCGTGCGCATTCGCTCGATCGCGACGGCAGGCCGGGTGCGCTACGTGTTCGGCTTCAAGCGGACGGTTGACGGTCAAATGGTGGAGATCGAGACGGAGATCGACGCTGCCGACTTCAGGCGCCTGTGGACACTCGCCCGCGAAACCCTCGGCAAGACTCGGTACTCATGGGACGACGGCCGCTACCATTGGGACATCGATTTCTTCAAGACGGCCGACGGCCGCACCTACTTCGCGCTGGCCGAGGTCGAGATGCCCGAACACGAGTTGCAGCCGCCGGAGGTTCCGGCGCGCCTGGCCGGCCACGTCGTCGGCCCGGCGCCCTTTGGCGATCCACGCTTCACGTCGAAGCGCCTGGCTGACCAATCACATGCCGAGCAGCTGATGGCCGAGATCCGCGCAAGAGGTGCCGTATCATGAAGATCACGAACATCGACAGCATCGTCGTCAAGGTGCCGTTCTCGTTCGGCAGCGCGCCAGGCGGCCCTCCGGCGCGCACCGGGACGACCAACAACATCCTGCTGGTCAAGGTCGAGACCGACAGCGGCATTACTGGCTGGGGCGAGGCCTTCTGCTATGCCTGCACCGACGCGGTGCGAGCGGCGTTGCACTCGATGATCGCACCGCTGGCGGTCGGCCGAGACGCCGGCGACATCGCGAAGCTGTCGCGTGATCTGCAGCAGTCTCTGCATCTGTTCGGCCGCTACGGCATCACCATCTTCGCGCTCTCGGGCCTCGACATCGCGCTTTGGGACATCGCCGGGAAAGCCGCCAACCTCCCGCTGCATCGGCTTCTCGGAGGGGCGGGGCAGAATTCGCTGCCGGCCTATGCCAGCCTGCTGAAGTATCGCGATCCCGAGCGGGTCGCGGCGCGCACGAAACTAGCGGTCCAGCAGGGTTATCGCCACGTCAAGCTGCACGAGACCGAGGAGGCCGAGGTGCGCGCGGCCCGCGAGGCAGCCGGCCCCGACATCAAGATCATGGTCGATACGAACTGTCCATGGACCCCCGAAGAGGCGCGGCACATGGCGCTGCGACTGCGGCCCTACGATCTGCACTGGCTCGAGGAGCCGATCTTCCCGCCCGAGGATTTCGCGGCGCTCGCAAGATTGCGCGCCGGCACGGGGGTGGCAATGGCGGCGGGCGAGAACAACTGCACGTCGATCCAGTTCCGCGAGATGTTTGCCGCGGCCGCCGTCGACTACGCCCAGCCGAGCGTCACGAAGGTGGGCGGCGTGACGGAATTCCTGAAGGTCGCCACGCTTGCCGACGCGTCCGGGGTTTCGTTGATGCCGCACTCGCCGTACTTCGGGCCGGGCTTCCTGGCCACGCTCCAGCTCGCGGCCGCGCGCGGCCAGCCCGGCGGCATGATCGAGCGCTACCACATGGATCTGGAGGCGAGCCTGTATGGCGAGCTGATCGACCCAGTGGATGGCGCCTTTGCCGTGCCCCAGGGACCCGGCCTCGGCCGCGACCCCGATCCAGACGTAATCAGGACTTACCGGGCGCGAGCCGCGGCTGGGTGACCAGCGCCCAGGGATCGGGCATGGGGCCGACCGGGCAATCGATCAGGGTCGGACCACCACGCACCAGCGCACGCTTGATTGCCACGCCGAGTTCGGTCGGCGATTCGACGCGCTCCGAAGCGACGCCGAAGCTCTCGCCCAATTTGACGAAATCCGGGTTGTGCAAGTCGGAGGCTATGGTCCGGCCGTTGAAGGCCTGCTGCTGGATCCGCTTGACGTTGCCGTAGGCACCGTCGCTGAACACCACGGCGACTGTGCCGATGTTGTTCTGCGCGGCCGTCGACATCTCCATTGCGGTGAACAGGAAGCCGCCATCGCCGCTGATCGACAGAACCGGCGTGTCAGGCTTGGCAACCTTGACTCCGAGCGACGTGGCATAACCCCAACCCAGGGTACCCTGGTAGCCGGGCGACAGGAACGTGCGCGACTTGTAGGTCGGATACGCGAGGCGGGCGGCATAGCCCATCTGCGTCAGCTCATCGACCAGGATACCGTCCTCCGGCAGCGCTGCCCGCATCGCCTCTAGATAGGCGATCTGCGGCCCCAGCGTATCGCGAACCTTTTTGGTGGCCAGTGCCTTGATCTCGGCCACGGCGTCGGCGCGGCCGTTGCGCTTGACGTTGTGATTGCCGAGGCGATTGGCCAGCGCCATCAAGGTTGCCGTTGCGTCGCCGATGATGCCGATCTCCGGCTTGCGCTGGCGGTCGAGCTCCTCGCTATCGATGTCGATGCGAATGACCTTCTGCGAATTGAAGCCCCAGTTCATCTGCTGTGCCTGGAGGCGCGTGCCGACCGCGAGCACGACGTCGGACTCGATCCAGTAGTTGTAACCGGCGAGCGAGGTCACCGACAGCCGGTGACGCCCGTCGATCACCCCCTGGCCCATGCGGCCGGTGACGACCGGCGCCTCGAGCATCTCGGCGATGCGCAGGACGTGCTCACCGGCGCCTTGCGCTCCGCCACCGACCACGATCAGCGGCCGCTGGGCGCCACCCAGGAGCCTGGCGGCGCGCTCGCTTGCCTCTTCGTCGACCGGGCACGGATCAGCCCCGGCAGCCGAGCTCGGCAGCTCGACCGGCGCCTTGCGTCCCCAGGTGTCCATGGCGCATTCCAGCGCCACCGGCCGCTTGCGGCCCGACAGCAACCGCCGGAAGGCCTCGTTGACCAGACCCGGCGCAGAGGCGGGCGAGGTGATGCGGTCGGCCCATTTGGTCAGGCCACGCATGATGGCCAGCTGGTCGGGCAACTCGTGCAGAAGTCCGACATTGCGCCCGATCATGGCCTGCTGGATCTGGCCGGTTAGCGCCAGCACCGGCGCATTGACGGCATAGGCAGTCGACAGCGCCGCCGTGGTGTTGAGGAAGCCAGGGCCCGGCACCACGACATAGGCGGAAGGCTTGCCGCTTGCCATGGCATAACCCAACGCCATGTAGGCACAGGCCTGCTCGTGGCGGGCGTGGATCGGTCGGATGGCGTTGGTGCGGTCGTATAGGGCGTCGAAGAACGAATCGTTCTGCACGCCGGGCAGGCAGAACAGGGTGTCGATGCCGTTCAGTTCCAGCATCGAAACAACGGCTTGGGCAGTCGAGAGGGTTTGCATCGCGCTAGTCTACACGTGCTCCCGATGCCTTGATAATCGGCGCAAGCCGCGATTCTTCCGAATCCCGGTACGCCAGTGTGTCAGCCGGCGTCTGCCACCACGCGGTCGAGCCGAGGTCGGCGAACCTGGCCTTGAGCTCGGGGCTCTCCAGGGCCTTCCTGGACAGCTCCGACAGGCGTGCGATGATGTCCGGCGAAAGCTTCGCCGGGCCGCAAAGCGTCGTCCATGACACGATATCGAAGCCGGGCAGGGTCTCGGCGATCGCCGGTATCTCCGGCGCCACGTCTGTGCGCTTGGCCGAGGTCACGCCGAGCGGACGCACCTTGCCGGCACGCGCTTGCGTCAGTGTGCCCGGGATGTTGTCGAACATCATGTGGATCTGGCCGGCCAGCAAATCCTGCGTCGCCGGCGCCGAGCCGCGATAGGGCACGTGCTGGATATCCACCTTGGCGAGCATCTTGAAGAGCTCACCCGAGAGATGCAGCGTCGTTCCCGAGCCTGCCGAACCGTAGGAGTATTTACCGGGATTCTTGCGGCAGAGTTCGATCAGCTCGGGCACCGACTTGGCCGGCACCTCGAGATTGACCGCAAGCAAATTGGGCAGCCACCAGATGGTGGTGACGAAGGTGAAGTCGGCACGAGGATTGAACGGCAGCCTGGCATAGAGGGTGGGAGAGATCGCATGCGCCGCGATGCCACCCAGGCCGAGCGTGTAGCCGTCGGCATCGGATTTGGACAGCACTTCCATGCCGAGATTGCCGCCCGCGCCGCCGCGGTTTTCGACGATCCACTGCTGCCCCGTCAGTTCGCTCATGCGCGCGCAGAACAGGCGCGAGAGGGTGTCGGTTGGTCCACCGGCCGGGTAGGGGTTGATGTAGCGGACCGGCCGGTTCGGATAGGATCCTTGGGCTTTGAGCAGGGCTGGCGCGGCGAGACTGCCGGTCAGCCCAATCGCTACGGCACGGCGGCCGACACCTGTGGATCGCTTCAAGTCTTGTTTCCTCCCTATGGGCAGCGAGCCTGCCAAAGGCCTGCTCCGCGGTCGAGCGGTCAAGATTGTCGCAGTCCGGATGGAAATAGTTCCGCGTTGTGGTAAGAGAGCGCGCCATTTGGGGGGCGGGGCGGCCGAGCGAGCGCGGGGTGCGCTCCCGGCCGCTCATCGCACCGAGGCGTTCGCGCGGCCTGCCAAGGGAAGGGTCATGCCGAGAATTGGGTCGTCCGGATCATTCGCCAGATCCTTCGCAGCCTGCGCTGCCGCACTGACCGTGTTCGGCACCAGCGGTGCAATGGCTCAGCCGAAGGTCGGCGAAATTCAGTCCGTCGGCACGCCGGCGCAAGCGCAGGCCTCGACCGCCGACGCCTGCTACGCGGGCTACGGGCTCGATCCGGCACGGAAGATCAAGGTCTGTTCGGACGTAATCGATTCGGGCACCGCCAAGGGGCTGGCTCTGGGCCTGGCTTACTTCAATCGTGCCCAGGCGCTCGGCAACGCCGGCGATCCGAAGGGCGCCGCGAGCGACTTCCGAATGGCCTTGCGCTACTACACCGAGGTCATCCGCAGTTCGGCGCCGAGCGCGCAGGTCGTATTCCAGCGCGGACTGATCTATCACGTCATGGGCGATTCCGATCAGGCGATCGTCGACTACAGCGACGCCATTCGGCTCGCTCCCACTGAGACGTTCGCCTACGTCAACCGCGGCATCGTGCTCTACACGAAGAAGGACAACAACGAGGGTGCGATCGCCGACTTCAACACGGCGCTCAAGCTCAATCGTTGCGAGATCAATGCCTGGATCAACCGCGGCCTGGTCTACAAGCGCAAGGGCGATTTCGGCCAGGCAATCTCGGACTTCACGTCTGCCATCGCGTGCCTGCCCGCCAATCCGGCGCCGATCACCGCGGCCAGCCTGGATCCGGGCAAGCCGATGACCAAGGCTTACTTCGAGACCATCACCAAGACCACGCAGCTCGCCGATGCCTACTACCAGCGCGGCCTCGCCAATCTCGACAAGGCGGGCAAGAATCCTGTGGAGGCCGCGCCTTTTCTCGACAAGGCATTGAGCGACTTCAACACGTCAATCCGGATCAATCCGACGGTCGCCGCACCTTTCGTCGGACGCGCCTCGACCTACATGTACAAGGAGGAGTTCCAGCCCGCGATTGCCGATTTCACCGAGGCGCTCCGCCTGTCGCCGGGCGACGAGTATAGCCACCTGCACCGCGGCATCGCCTACCACTCAGTGAACGAGCCCGACAAGGCGATCGCCGACTACACCGAGGCGCACCGCATCAATCCCAGGGACGTGGCACCGCTGGTCAATCGCGGCATCGTCTACTACGCGAAGAAGGGCCTGTACGATCTCGCCATCGCCGACTTCACCGAGGCGCTCAAGATCGACCCCAAGGAGATCAATGCGCTGATCAATCGCGGCATCTCGTGGCGCGAGAAAGGCGACCCCGACAAGGCCATCGCCGATTTCAGCGAGGCGCTCCGGCTCGGCATGCAGACCGCCGACGTCCTGAAATTCGGGTCCAAGGACCCCGAAGCGGTTCGCTATTGGGCCCAGGTCGCCCATGCGCGCTATCAGCGCGGCACGGCCTACGTCGCCAAGACCGAGTACGACCTGGCTCTCGTCGATTTCAACGAATCGATCCGCCTCAACCCCAACGAGTCGCGCGCCTTTGCCGCCCGCGGCGGTATTTATTCGGTGCGGCAGGAATACCAGCGCGCGATCACCGACTTCAACGAGGCCATCAAGCTCGATCCGCAATTCGCCTTCGCCTACTTCCAGCGCGGCTTCGCCCGTCACGCGATGGAAGAGCCGGACAAGGCATATGACGATTACACCAAGTCGATCGAACTCGACCCCAAGTACATCACCTCGTACCTCAATCGGGGCATCATCTCGTACACGCGGCGCGGCGACTATGCCGCCGCCATCGCGGACTTCAACAAGGCGCTGGAGCTCGGCCCCGACAACATCAACGCGCTCATGCACCGCGGCGTCGCCTACGCCGCGAGCAACGAATTCGACAAGGCCCTCGCCGACCTCAACCGCGCCGTCGAACTGGCGCCGACGTTCGGCAAGGCGTTCTACTATCGCGGCATCGTCTACACCATGCGCGGCAACTTCGATCGCGCCCTGTCCGACTTCGATGCCGCCGTCCGGCTCGAGCCTGGGGCGCCCGAGCCATACATCAATCGCGCCGCCCTCTATGCCCGGCTCGACGACCACGACCGGGCAATCGCCGACTTGACCGCGGCGATCAAGCTCATCCCCAACTCACCCAACGTCTACTACAATCGCGGTTATTCCTATTTCGCCAAGGGTCAGTACGACAACGCCATCGCCGACTACAGCGAGGCGATCAGGCTCAATCCGAAAATGGCCGTGGCCTACAACAACCGGTGTCTGACGCGCGGCGTGACCGGCAAGGAACTGGTCGAAGCGCTGAACGACTGCAACGAGGCGCTGAGGCTCATGCCCAACAACGTCGATTCCCGCGACACGCGCGGCTTCATCTACCTGAAGCTGGGCGACTATCCGGTGGCGATCAACGAATACAATGCCTCGCTGCAGCTCGACTCCAATCGCTCGCGGGCGCTCTATGGGCGTGGCCTGGCCAAGCTCAGGAGCGGCGACAAGGCCGGGGGCGAGGCCGATATGGCCGCCGCCGCAAAGATCGCGCCTCGCACGAAGGAAGACTTCGCCCGCTTCGGCCTGCAATAATGCGCGATGACTGATGGCAGGCGCCGCGGCGCAAGACCCGTCCACCACTCGCCGATATTCTGGATCGGCGTCGTGCTGTTCCTCGCGGCAATTGCCGTTTACGTCCTGACTGACGACCTGTCCTGGCGACCGCGCTAACGCACGCTTGTGTGGTTCCCGGCAACCTGGAACGCCGGTCGGACGAGCGTTGCGCCGGTCCGCAGCAGCGTGGCGCGCCCTTGTTTAGAATACTTCCAATCTATATTGATGGGGGGACAGATCGAGCGGAGGGGAAGATGACAACCGAGAGCAAATGCCCGTTCACGGGCGCGACCCGCGGGCACACCAACAGCGACTGGTGGCCAAACCAGTTGAACCTCCAGGTCCTCCACCAACATTCGCCGGCGTCCAATCCAATGGGCGAAGCGTTCGACTACGCCAAGGAATTCAGAAGCCTCGACCTCGACGCGGTGATCAAGGACCTGAATGCACTGATGACGGACTCGCAGGACTGGTGGCCGGCCGACCACGGCCACTATGGCGGTCTCTTCATCCGCATGGCGTGGCACGCGGCCGGCACCTATCGCATCGGTGACGGGCGCGGCGGTGCCGGCGGAGGACAGCAGCGCTTTGCGCCGCTCAACAGCTGGCCGGACAACGCAAATCTCGACAAGGCGCGGCGGCTGTTGTGGCCGATCAAGCAGAAATACGGTCGCAAGATCTCGTGGGCCGACCTGATGATCCTTGCCGGCAACGTCGCCCTCGAATCGATGGGCTTCAAGACGTTCGGCTTCGGCGGCGGGCGCGCCGACACCTGGGAGCCCCAGCAGGACATCTACTGGGGACCCGAGGGCAAGTGGCTGGCGGACGAACGCTACAGCGGCGACCGCGACCTCCAGAGTCCTCTCGGCGCGGTGCAGATGGGCCTGATTTACGTCAATCCGGAGGGACCGAACGGCAAGCCTGATCCGCTCGCCGCTGCGCGCGACATCCGCGAGACGTTTGCGCGCATGGCAATGAACGACGAAGAGACGGTGGCGCTGATTGCCGGCGGCCACAGCTTCGGCAAGACCCACGGTGCCGGCGATGCGACCCTGGTAGGCGTTGAACCTGAAGGCGCCGCCATCGAGGAGCAGGGGCTCGGCTGGAAGAGCAGCTTCGGAGCCGGCAAGGGCAGGGACGCAATCACCAGCGGCCTCGAAGTCACCTGGACCGCGACGCCGACCAAGTGGAGCAACTGGTTCTTTCAAAACCTGTTCGGATACGAATGGGAGCTGACCAAGAGTCCGGCAGGGGCGCACCAATGGACGGCGAAAGGCGCCGAGGCCACGATCCCGGACGCCTTCGACGCTTCGAAGAAGCACACGCCGGCCATGTTGACGACGGATCTGTCGCTGAGGGTCGATCCGGCCTACGAGAAGATCTCCCGGCGCTTCCTCGAGCATCCCGATCAGTTCGCCGACGCTTTTGCCCGGGCGTGGTTCAAGCTGACTCACCGCGACATGGGCCCGATCGTGCGCTACCTCGGCCCGCTCGTTCCGAAGGAGCAGCTGGCCTGGCAGGATCCGATTCCGGCCGTCGACCATCCGCTGATCGGCGAGCAGGAGATTGCCGCCCTGAAGGCAAAGATCCTCGGCTCGGGCCTCTCGGTAGCCCAGCTGGTGTCGACCGCCTGGGCGGCGGCCTCGACCTTCCGCGGCTCCGACAAGCGCGGCGGGGCGAATGGCGCGCGCCTCCGGCTGGCGCCGCAAAAGGACTGGGAGGTCAATCAGCCCGCCCAGCTGGCGAAGACGCTGCAGACGCTCGAAGCGATCCAGACGGAATTCAATGCCGCGCCGTCTGACGGCAGGAAGGTCTCGCTTGCCGACCTGATCGTCCTCGGCGGCGGTGCGGCGATCGAGAAGGCCGCGAAGGCCGCCGGCCATGAGATCAAGGTTCCGTTCACGCCGGGGCGGATGGATGCCTCCCAAGACCAGACCGACGTCCATTCCTTTGCTCCACTCGAGCCGACCGCCGACGGGTTCCGCAACTACACCCGTGGCACGCAGCGCCTGTCGCCCGAGGAGCTGTTGGTCGATCGGGCGCAGCTGCTCACGCTGACAGCGCCCGAGATGACAGTTCTGATCGGCGGCCTGCGCGTCCTCGGCGCAAATGCCGCGAAGTCTGCGCACGGCGCATTCACCAAGCGGCCGGAGACGCTGACGAACGACTTCTTCGTCAACCTGCTCGACATGGCCACGCAGTGGCAGCTGTCCGGCACCGAAGGGATATACGAGGGACGCGACCGCAAGACCGGTGAGGTCAAGTGGACGGCCACGCGAGTAGACCTGATCTTCGGCTCGCACTCCCAGCTTCGCGCCCTCGGCGAGGTCTATGCGAGCGCTGACGCCAGGGAGAAGTTCGTCAGGGACTTCGTGGCGGCCTGGGCCAAGGTGATGAACCTCGATCGCTTCGACCTTGCCTAGAAGACGCTAAAGTTGGAAGCCGTCAGGTGAGGGGCACCGGTTACCGCAGCAAACCGGGTGTCCCCGCCTGCGGCCGCTCCGTTGCTGTCGAAATAGAGGTTTCCGGTGACGGCGTTGTACACGATCTGGGGCCCGGTGCCGGTCGCGGCGCCGATAGCGAATTGGGAGGCGCCCAGCGCGCCGAGCGTGAGACCCGGGCAGACCAGGTGATCGAGCTTGATTGAATCCATCGCCGCGCTGAAGTCGAGGATGGTATCGACATTGGTGGATCCCAGCGCGGTGTTGAACACGACCGTGTCGGCGCCGGCGCCACCCCTCAACTTGTCGGGGCCGGCCCCGCCGTTCAGCGTGTCGCTGCCGGGGCCGCCCGTCAGGGAATTCTTCAACTCGTTGCCGGTAAGGGTCAGCCCGGCCGAGCCCGTCGCCTTCAGATTTTCGATCTCCTGGCCGGCCGCCAGGGTGTAGTTGCTGCTGGCTATGACCGTATCGCTGCCGCCACCCGGCAGCTCGCCCACCTGGTCGGACGGATTGTCGACGTAATAGGTGTCGTTGCCCGCACCTCCGAACATGCTGTCGGCAGCCGTGCCGCCATCGAGCGTGTCGTTGCCGCTGCCGCCGACCATGTAGTCGGCACCGTCGAGGCCATAGAGCTTGTTGTTCAGGCTGCCGTTGCCGTAGATCGTGTTGTCGAGGCTGTTGCCGTGTCCGCTCGCTGCGGTGCCGAGCAGCTGCAGGAGTTCGACGTTGGTCGGGAGTGTGTAGCTCACACTGGACAGGACGGAATCAAAACCCTCATCCGCAAGCTCGGTGACCTTGTCTTTCGAGTTGTCGACCAGGTAGGTGTCGTCGCCGGTGCCGCCGTTCATGGAATCCTTGCCGGGACCACCGTCGAGGAAGTCGTTGCCGGTGCCGCCATTGAGAGTGTCATTACCATTCAAGCCGAACAGTCTGTCGTTTCCATCGAGGCCGCTGATGACGTCCGCCACCGAGGAACCGCGCAGGGTGTCGTTGCCGGAGAAGCCGGTCTGCGTCAGGATTTTTGTCCGCGCGTTCCACGACCAGGTTGAGGTGGCATTGGTTCCCGATGCGCTCGTCGTGACGACCTCGCCGGTTCCCGCCGCGCCGTACAGGAAGGCGGCGGCCTGCTGGTCGAGCAGCTTCAGGTGATCGCCCGTGCCCGTGTCGCCGACCTGAGCCATGATCGTGAGACTGGGATCGTCGGAGGCCAGTACCTGGTCGTGAGTCTCGGGAGGGTTGGCGGCGAAGTCGGTGACGACTTCCGTCGGATGCTTCAATCCGATCGCATGGCCGATCTCGTGAAGCAGGGTGCCGTAGTTGACCTGGCCGCCGGAAACGAATTGCGTGTTCATGAACACGTCGCCGGAAGCGTCGAGATCGCTCGAGAAGCTGGGAGTGGTAAAGAAATTCCAGTCGCCGAACGGATAAAACGCAATGCCGCCGCTGCCGGCATAGGATGGTCCGCTCGTCGTGTTGAAATCGACGAGCTGGAAGTTGATGTCGCCCTGTCCCGGCGCCACCTCGACAAAGACCAGCCCCGAAGCGGCCGCCCATTCGCCGAGCGCAGCGCGTGCCTGGACCTGTTCGGTAGCGTTGAAGGCCTGGAAGCTCGAGACTGTCGCGGCGGTGAAGCCGCCAACATCAGCGGTGTAGGCTGACGCAGCCGTGGGAAACGAGTAGGTGACGACGACGGGCTTTCCCGTCACCTCGATGCCGTTCCAGTAGTCACCGCTGAGCAGGGCGGTGTAGTCAGTCACGACAGGCATAACGACGCTCCTCTGACAGACCGCTCCCACGGTCTTGGAGACGAGGCTAGCCTGCCACGATTGGTGCGGACAGTTTGATTGGCTGATGCCACAAACAAATCACGCATGCCGTGAGAAACTCCCGATTGTGTGGCGCCGGCCGATGTACCGAGTGGCGGGTGAGGAAGGGTGGCGGACGGAGTGGGATTCGAACCCACGGTGGGCGTGAACCCACGCCGGTTTTCAAGACCGGTGCCTTAAACCGCTCGGCCATCCGTCCGGGCTCGCGCTTGATACTCCGACTCAAGCGCAGGGTATAGAGACGACACCAGCGGTCTCCCAGCTCGGTCTGCAATTCACGGGGCCCAGCGGCCAGGCCCTGCGGTCGGCGAGCTCGAGGCGTAGCGCCCGTCGGCTCCAGGAGCATCCTTGCAGCCCGCGGTCAGGCCCGA
>CAZHQA010000017.1:30912-32625 GCA_964533955.1 uncultured Reyranella sp.
GTGACGGCCGCCGGGGTCATCGCCGGGTAAACGGCAATGGCCCCAGTCCCTAGGACATGAGTCGGATAGCTGAATTGCACACAATCTGCAATTGCGAAAATCGGGCCTGTGGGTGGCTCGTCTTGGTCAGATCCTCGAATCTTGCCACCGTCAACCGGCAGCGCCGATTAGCCCGCCGCCCGCATCGCCTCGGCGTTCCTGTCGAGCACAGGCAAGACCTTGTCCTTGCTCTCCGGTGGGACGCCGAACACGACGCGCTCGATTCCGGCATCGCGGGCGCGCTTGAGCGCATCGACGTCGGGGCCGACGCCGAACAGCGTGACCGGCACGTCCTCCTGCTTGCGGCCTGCCGCCTTCAGCATCTCGCGGAAGGGCGCCAGCAAAGTCAGCACATCGCCTCCGCGGCCGCCGATCGGCATCCAGCCATTGCCGTAATTGACGGCACGCCGCGCCCCCTGCGGGAAGCCGCCGCCGACAATGATCGGCGGATGCGGCTTCTGCACCGGCTTGGGCCACTGCATCATCTCGTCGAATTTCACCATGTCGCCCGCGTATTTCGGCTTGGAGTTGGCCCAGATCGCCTTCATCGCCTCGGTGCGCTCGCGCATGAGCTTGAAGCGCGAGCCGAATTCCGTGCCGTGGTCGGCCATCTCCTCGGCATTCCAACCCCCGCCAATGCCGAACAGCACGCGGCCGTTCGACAGCCGATCGACGGTCGCGACTTCCTTGGCGGTATGGATGGGATCGCGCTGGACGACCAGGCAGACACCGGTGCCGAGCTTGATGGTCTTGGTGACGACCGCTGCCGCACCCATCGCGATGAAGGGATCGTAGGTGTCGTAGTACCACTTCGGCAGCTCGGCGCCGCCTGGCCAGGGTGACTTTCGGCTGGTCGGGATGTGGCTGTGTTCGGGGAACCAGACGGACTCGAAGCCACGCGCTTCTGCCTCGAGGGCGAGCTCGTGCGGCGGAATGGCGTAGTCGGTCGAAAACATGGTGACGCCGAACTGCATTGATGATCCTCCCCAAATCACTGGCGGCGTCAGTCTAGCAGCACGCGCCGCTTGATCGACGTCAATCGCCCGATGTGCATTATACAATCTTCATCATGCTGACCCGCCGCTCGCTCTGCTTCGCCGCGACGCTTGTGCCTACTGCCGGCTTCGCCCAATCCGGCACCGATGCGCGCTTCATCGCCTGGCTCGGCACGCTGAAGGCGGAGGCAATCAGGGCGGGCGTCGATACCGGAACCGCCGAGCAGGCGCTCTCTTCGGTCCAGCTCCTGCCCGAAGTGATTGAACTCGCGCGCAACCAGCCCGAGTTCAAGATGAGCTGGGCCGATTATGAGAACCTGGTCGTGTCGGCGGAGCGAGTGAAGAATGGCCGTGCGCTGCTAGCCCAGAACCGTGCCCTGATCGACCGGTTTGCCCTGCCTGTCGGCCTGCCCAGCGCGATGGCGGTGTCATTGTGGGGCATCGAAAGCAACTACGGCCAACGGCAGGGCGATTTCGAGGTCGTACCGGCACTTGCCACGCTGGCCTTCAACAATTTCCGCGCCACCTTCTTCCGCCAGCAGCTCATTGCTGCCCTCAAGATCGTGAGTCAGGGCCATATCGGTCTGCATCAGATGAAGGGTTCCTGGGCAGGCGCGATGGGCCAGTGTCAGTTCATCCCGACCAGCTTCCTGGCCTATGCCGTCGACGGCGATGGCGA
>CAZHQA010000017.1:32725-34959 GCA_964533955.1 uncultured Reyranella sp.
AGTGTCAGTTCATCCCGACCAGCTTCCTGGCCTATGCCGTCGACGGCGATGGCGATGGCCGCGCCGACATCTGGGGCAACAAGACCGATGTGTTTGCTTCGATCTGTAGCTACCTGCGCGCCGCCGGCTGGCGGGCCGGCGAGACCTGGGGCAGGGAAGTCGCGCCGGCGGGCCAGGCGCCGCCGGCCGGCGGGCGCATCGTGAGGCCGGCCGGCCCCGCCGGCCCGGCTTACGCTACGACGCGGAACTTCGGGGCGATCCTGCGCTGGAACCAGTCGGACTTCTTCGCGCTTGCTGTCGGGCTGCTGTCGGATCGCATCGCCGCTTGAGAGCATCCTGACGCGCTACTCAAGCTGATGTATGATGCGCGGGAGATGGCCCCAGCCGTAGTGAATGACCCCTCAACGAGGCCGTACGTCCGAACTGTCGGCGCACTGCTTCTGCTGGCATCGGTCGCGGGCTGCGCCAGCCACCGCGGGGCGCCGAGCGGCGCCTCGGCGAGCCGGGGCATGTACAAGGTGGGCGCGCCTTACACGATCGACGGCGTGACCTACACGCCGATGGAAGAGTTCGCCCATGTCGAGACCGGCATCGGCTCGTGGTACGGGCCAGGCTTCCACGGCAAGTCGACGGCCAATGGCGAAGTCTACGATCAGTCCGACAGGACGGCGGCCCATCGCACGCTGCAGATGCCGTCCGTGGTGCGGGTAACCAACCTCGACAACGGCCGCTCGACGGTGGTGCGGGTCAACGACCGCGGACCCTACGCGCGCGGCCGGGTGATCGACGTATCGCGAGCGGCGGCCGAGGAGCTCAACATGACGCATTCGGGCACCGCCCACGTGCGCATCGAACAGCTTGGCATGGAGAGCCAGGCGCTGAAGGATATCGCTTTGAACGGGGGAGGACCTGACGAGCAGCGCGCCGCCCTCGACAAGTTCATCGCCGGACGCCGGGGACCGCCGCCGGTCGCCGCCGCCGCCCAGGCCGCGCCGCCGCCCGTCACGGTGCAGCAGCCGGCGCCCCCGCCGCCCGTATTGCCGAGCCCACGCAGCCCCGCAGTGACGCCGTTCGTGGCCTCCGGAAATGCGGGCCAGGGGTCAACGGCCGCACCGTCCGTGGCGTCGATCGCCAGCGCCACTGCCGCACACCCCAGTGGGTTCTACGTGCAGATCGGTGCTTTTTCGAGCATGGGCAATGCAGAGAAGCAGCGCGGCCTTTTGACCAGTTACGGATCGCCGGAGATTTCCCAGGCCTCGACCGGCGGACGTGAGGTTTATCGTGTGCGCTTGGGTCCTTATACGTCGTCGGACGCCGCCGGCATTGTCGCCGACCGGCTGAAGCGCTCGGGGTATGGTGATGCGCGAGTTGTGGCTGACTGATCGACTGCGCCCTCTGATGGCGCTCCTTGCTGTCGTCGGCATCGCGGGAGCGGTGCTCGATGCTTATGCCCAGCAACCGCAACAGGATCCTGCGCCGAAGCGAACGCAGCAGAACAAGCCGGCGGCGAAGCCCGCGCAGAAGCCGGGTGCAGCCGCGACCACCGACAAACCGGGCAAGAAGCCGACGATCGCCCAGCGCACGGAGGGCCTGCCGCCCAGCCAGATCGGCATCGGCACGTTGGCGCAGTTCGCCTTCATGGTCGATCCGCAGAGCTCGACGGTGCTGTTGTTCAAGGATGCCGACAAGCCGATGCATCCTTCGTCGATGGCCAAGATGATGACGATCTACCTCGTCTTCGAGGAGCTGGCGTCGGGACGCATCAAGCCCGACACCAAGTTCCGGGTGAGCGAGCGCGCCTGGCGGATGCAGGGCTCGAAGATGTTCGTCGAGATCAACAGCGAGATCGCCGTCGACGATCTGTTGAAGGGCATCATCGTGCTGTCGGGCAACGATGCCTGCGTGGTCGTCGCCGAGGGACTGGCGGGCAGCGAGGAGGCTTTCGCCGAACGCATGAACAAGAAGGCACGCGAACTCGGCATGGTGGGAAGCGTTTTCAAGAACGCTTCGGGCTGGCCGGCCGAGGGCCAGACGACGACGGCACGCGATCTCGCTCTGGTCGCCTGGCATACGATCCAGGATTACCCGCAATATTATCCGCATTACTCGCAGACCAGCTGGACCTACAACAACATCAAGCAGGACAACCGCAACCGGTTGCTCCGGATCACGCCGGGCACCGACGGCCTGAAAACCGGACACACCGAGGAAGGCGGCTACGGCCAGACGGTATC
>CAZHQA010000018.1:0-32354 GCA_964533955.1 uncultured Reyranella sp.
GAGCACTACCTTGACATGGTAGGGGTCACAGGTTCAATCCCTGTCGCGCCCACCATCGCCGAACTCCAATCCCTTGAACTCCGATTTCTATTCTCTCTATTCACACGAATTCGTGCGCGTAGCGTGCTGCGTGCCGCGCACGCGTGTCGCCGACGCGGGCTACAATTTGACGGAGACGTTGAAGCTCGCGGCCCAGGGTCACAAGGCCCAGGCGGCAATCATGGTGTTTCCGGAGCTGGGGCTCTCGTCCTACGCCATCGAGGATCTCCTGCTGCAGGACGCCTTGCTCGATGAAGTCGAGCGATCGATCGCCCGGATGGTCGAGGCGTCGAAGAAGCTCTTTCCCGTGCTGATCGTCGGAGCGCCGCTGCGACTGGCCGGCCGTCTCTACAATTCGGCAATCGTCGTTCATCGCGGTGCGATCCTGGGCGTCGTGCCCAAGACCTACCTGCCCAACTATCGCGAATTCTACGAGAAGCGCCACTTCGTGTCCGGCGCCAACGTGATCGAACGCGAGATCTCGCTAGCGGGCCAGACGGCGCCGTTTGGTGCCGACCTGCTGTTTCGCTCGGCCGGGTCGGTGCCGCTCACCTTTCATGTCGAGATCTGCGAGGACATCTGGGTTCCCGTACCGCCCTCGAGCCACGCCGCCCTGGCCGGCGCCGAGCTCCTCGTCAACCTGTCGGCCAGCAACATCACCATCGGCAAGGCCGAGGCGCGCCGGCTGCTGTGCGGCAGCCAGTCGATGCGGTCGATCGCGGCGTACGCCTACTCCGCCTCGGGCCCCGGCGAATCGACGACCGATCTCGCCTGGGACGGTCACGCCGCGATCTACGAGCTGGGCGATCAGCTCGCCGAGTCGGCGCGCTTCGAAAAGGAGTCGACGATCGTGCGGGCCGACGTCGACCTCGGGCGCATCCGCCAGGAACGGCTGCGCAACAACGGGTTCGCGGAAGGCGCACTGTTCGAAAGGGATCGGGTCGCGCGGTTTCGCAAGATTGCGTTCGTGCTCGACGCTCCGAGGGCGACGGTCAAGCTCGAGCGCTCGATCGAGCGTTTTCCCTACGTGCCTTCAGATCCCGCCAAGCTGCGCGACAACTGCTACGAAGCCTACAACATCCAGGTCCAAGGGCTGGCTCAGCGGCTGCAGTCGAGCCGGGTGCACAAGGCCGTCATCGGCGTGTCGGGCGGGCTCGATTCGACGCAGGCGCTGCTCGTCTGCTGCCGCGCCATGGATCTGCTCGGCAAGGACCGCAAGGACATCCTCGCCTACACGCTGCCCGGCTTCGGCACCTCCGACAAGACCTACAAGAACGCCTGGCGCCTGATGCGCGAGCTTGGCGTCACGGCCGGCGAGATCGACATCAAGCCTGCGGCCAAGCAGATGCTGGCCGACATCGGCCACCCCTTCGGCAAAGGCAAGAAGGTCTACGACATCACTTTCGAGAATGTGCAGGCCGGGCTGCGTACCGACTTCCTGTTCCGGCTCGCCAATCAGCATGGCGGCATGGTGGTAGGGACCGGCGATCTCTCCGAGTTGGGCTTGGGCTGGTGCACCTATGGCGTCGGCGATCACATGTCGCACTACAATCCCAACGGATCGGTGTCCAAGACGCTGATCCAGCACTTGATCCGTTTCGTCGCGGGCGAGGTCGGCGAGGCGACGGCCAAGATCTTGTATGACATCCTCGCCACCGAGATCTCTCCCGAGCTTATTCCGGCCGGGGCGAGCGGCGTGATCCAGTCGACCGAGCAGTCGGTCGGCCCCTATGCGCTGCAGGATTTCAATCTCTACTATCTCACGCGGCTGGGTTACCGACCGTCCAAGATCGCATTCCTGGCCTGGAATGCCTGGCACGACGCCAAGCAGGGGGCCTGGCCCGCCAACATGCCGGCCAACAGCGAGCGCGCCTATAGTCTCAAGGAAATTCGCCATTGGCTGGCGCTTTTTCTCCGTCGTTTCTTTGCCAACCAGTTCAAGCGCTCGGCGCTGCCCAACGGCCCCAAGATTTCCTCCGGCGGCTCGCTGTCTCCGCGCGGCGACTGGCGCGCCCCATCCGACGGCAGCCCCGATGTCTGGCTGGCCGAGCTCGAAGCGAACGTTCCCGCCGGCTGAGGCGGCCGCGGCGTTCGCCCGGCTACGACGACGCTCCATGTTCTAGGAGCTCGAGTTCCGTCGCCGAGCTTGATGTCGAGGAGCGTGACCAATCCCTTCGTGAACACGACGAGACCGGATTCTCATGTGCGGAATTCGAAATCGGTCGCCTGCGAGGCCATCCCTCTAGTACAAGTGAGCATCGGGCTGGAGGGAAACCGATGCCGCTCAAGATCAAGAAGACCGTGCAGCAAATGGTCGATGAAGCCAACGCCGAGATCGAGACCGTACCGGTGGAGGCGGCCATCAAGCTGGTCGGCGCGCCGGGCGTCACGTTCATCGACATTCGCGATCCACGCGAACTGTGGCGCGATGGCACGATACCCGGCGCGATCAACGTGACGCGCGGCATGCTGGAGATGTGGATCGATCCGTCGAGTCCCTACGCCAAGGACTATTTTCAGAGCGGCAACAAGTTCGTGTTCTTCTGCGCCGGCGCCTGGCGTTCGGCGCTCGCCACCAAGACGGCGCAGGACATGGGCCTCGCCCCGGTGGCCCATCTCGAAGGTGGCCTGGGAGCGTGGAAAAAGGCCGGTGGCCCGGTCCAGAAGGTCGAGCCCAAGAAATAGCGATGAGCCCACCCGACACGGTTGCCGCATTGGTGCCCCAGCCGACCGAGGCCGAGTTCCCGGAGTTCGTTTCCATCCCGGTGCGCATCGGGCGACACGCCAAGGCGTTTCCCGACAAGCGCGCTGTCGTGTGCGAGGGCAAAGTCCGGTCGTGGGCCGGGTTCGATTGCAGGATCAACAAGGTGGCCCGCGCATTGGCGGGCTTGGGAATCGGCAAGGGCGACAAGATCGCGATCCTCGCCGCCAACTCGATCGAATACCTCGAGACGTTCATGGGCGGGCTGCGCGCCGGGGCCTGCGTGGTGCCGCTGTCGACTATGGCGGCGGCCGATGCGCTCGAGAAAATGCTCGACGACTGCGATGCGAAAGTGCTGTTCCTGTCGGAGCAGTATTGCAGCCTGGTCGCGCCGAACGAAGGCCGGCTGGGCAAGCTGATCGAAGGCGGCCGTATCGCCTACGACTTCGAGCGCGATGGCTGGCGAGACTTCGAGGCGTGGCTCGCGCCCGCCAGCGATGCGCCGTTCGAGATGCCGCTCTCGCAACTTGACGATTTCAACATCATCTACAGTTCGGGCACGACCGGCATGCCCAAGGGCATCCTGCACAGCCACGTGATGCGCGATCTCCTGGCCGTGCGCTTTGGCGTGTTCGACTATGGGCCGGACACGATATCGCTGGCATCGACGCCGCTTTACTCCAATACGACCCTGGTCGCCGCGCTGGCGACGATCGGCGTCGGCGGCACGACCATCCTGATGCCGAAGTCCGACACGGCGAGGTTCCTCGAGATCGCCCAGCAGGAACGTGTCACCCACGCCATGCTGGTGCCGGTGCAGTACCAGCGCATCCTGGCGCACCCGGAATTCGACAAGTACGACCTCCGTTCGTTCAAGGCCAAGCTCTCGACCAGTGCGCCGTTGCGCGCCCATATCAAGGCCGATTGCCTGCAGCGCTGGCCGGGCCGGCTGATCGAGATCTATGGCCTCACCGAAGGCGGCGGCTCCTGCACGCTCGAGGCCAATCTCCATCCGGACAAGCTGCATACCGTGGGCAGGCCTGGACTGGGCACCGAGATCGTCGTGCTGGACGAGCAGGGCAGGGTGCTGCCCCAGGGCGAGGTCGGCGAACTCGCCGGGCGCGCGCCGATCATGATGAAGGGCTACTACAAACAGGCCGACAAGACGCGCGACCTGTTCTGGCACGACGCAGCCGGCAGGCTGTTCTTCAAGTCGGGCGACATGGGCAAGATCGATGAGGACGGTTTCGTCATCCTGCTCGATCGCAAGAAGGACATGATCATCTCCGGCGGCTTCAACGTCTATGCTGCCGATATCGAGGTGCTGCTGCTGAAGCATCCGGACATCGTCGACGTGGCCGTGATCGGCGTTCCGAGCGATCAGTGGGGCGAGTCGCCGATGGCGCTGTGCGTGCGGTGCGACAGTACCCGGGCGAACGAAGACGAGGTCAGGGACTGGGCCAATCGCCAGTTGAGCAAGACACAGCGTCTGGTCGCCGTCGAGTTCCGCCCGTCCTTGCCGCGCAGTACCATCGGCAAGATCATGAAGCGGGAATTGCGCGAGCCTTACTGGGCTGGCCGCGCTGCCAGGATTTGAGGCGACAATGACCGAACCAACGCTGCGCTCTGCTCACCTCTTCACCCTTACGCTCGATGTCGATCCGGACGTCACCGATGTCGGCGAGACACCCTACGGTCGCCGCCGCATCGCCACCGTCAAGGGTGGCCATTTCGAGGGTGAAGAACTCAAAGGAACGGTGGTGCCGTCGCCGGCCGGCGATTGGCTGCTGATGCGGCGCGACGGCATCCTGATGCTGAACGTACGACTGACGCTCAAGACTGACGACGGCCATCTGATCTACATGCGCTATGAGGGCATGCGGCATGGCCCCGCTTGGGTAATCGAGGCGCTCAACAAGGGAGAGAAGGTCGACCCGAACCAGTACTACTTCCGTACGACCCCGTGGTTCGAGACGGCGTCGGAAAAGTACCGTTTTCTCAACCGCATCGTCTGCGTCGCCACTGGCCGGCGCGAGGCCAGTGGGCCGGTCTACGAGGTCTTCCACATCCTGTGAACACGATCGTGCCCGCCGGTGCACCCTGTTGGGCATCGTCCGCCGGGGTGAAGTACTGCGCATCGCCGATCCCGAGCGGCCTCCTACGTTGAAGGCCGCGGGCACGACACGACCGGCGGCTGCTGTCGTGCTCCGTCCAACGAGATGCGCAATGGCGTCGGCAACTGGCCCGCAAATCAACAATGCCTGCAACGGCTCCAATCCCCCGTCGATCCGGATCGAGATCATCCGCTGAGGGGACGGCGCCGGAAAACCGGGGGAGGCGCCGTACGGCGTGATCCGCTAAAAATCACGCCAGAAGTAAGTTTGCAGGGGACCGATGAACAATTGGGAGAGTAGCCGCAAGGGGTACGTCGCGGATAGCGCCCGCGCGTTCGCCGAACGCCGCATCGGCAAGCGTGAGTTCTTGCGGCGCCTCGCCGTTGGCGGAGTCGGCCTCTCCAGCTTCGCTGCTACGATGCTGGGCCAGGTCCGGCCGTGGCCGCGCATTGGCGCGGCACAGGCCCAGGCCGATGGCGGCGCCTCGCCTGAGATGAGCCGATGGCTGCGGGATGTCGGGAGCAAGTTCAGGGGCACCAAGGTCCGCTACGCCTCCGAGTCGACCCCACCCACCGTGGTCGCCAAGTTCCTGGCCAAGGACGAATTCACTGCGCACACGGGCATCGATGTCGAAATCGAGATCATGCCGCTGGAGCAGGTCCTGCAGAAGGCGACGGCCGATAGTCGGGGCCAACTCGGCGCCTACGATCTCTACTATCTGGATCAGTCCTGGACCGCGCTGTTCAGCGGCGACACCCTGGACCCGCGGGAGTACTACGATCGCAAGCGCGATCTTGCGTTGCCGGATTTCGACTGGGACGACTTCTGCAAACCCCTGATGAAGGACGTCGCGACCTACAAGGACAAGGTGGTCGGCATTCCCTTCGACATCCCGATCTTCATCCTGAAGTACCGCAAGGATCTCCTGGACAAGCATCGAATGAAGTTGCCGGAGACGATGGAGGAGTATCTGAAGGTCGTGAAGGCGCTCGACGAGGCGGAGCGCGGCAACGGCATACGGGGCACCGCCGGCCAGTTGAAGGCAGGGCACTATTCGCTCAATTGCGACTGGACCGCGTGGCTCTGGGCCAACGGCGGCTCCGTGTTCGGCAGGGACGGGATGTTTGCCGGTGGGGACGAGGCCGGCAGGCGGGGCCTCGATTACATGCTCGACCTCGTCAAGCACATGCCGCCGGCGGCCAACACCTGGACCTGGGACGGCCAAGGGCAAGCGATCCGCCAGGGCAATGCGGGGATGGCGATTTCCTGGGGCGAGCTGTTCCCCGGTTTCGACGGCAAGGAGTCCAAGGTGGTTGGGCTGATGGAGTCCGCGCGCCCTCCGGCGGAGTACCGTCTCCGCTCGCCCGGCGAAGCCGGCTTCCAGGAAGTGCCGCATATCGGCCACCAGGGCGGCTCCTCGATCAGTCTCTCGCGGCATTCGAAGAATCCCGACGCCGCCTGGATCTTCATGCAATGGGCCTGTTCCAAGAACGTGGCGGCTCGCTCGGCGGTCCTCGGCAGTGGTGCCGCAGCAGTGCGCAACTCGACCTACAAGGATCCGCGCGTGCTCGCCGCGGCCAAGGTCGGGCCTGGCACCACGCGCCACTTCCCGGCGACCGAATGGACGATCAACAATGCCATGGGCTCCGAGCCCAAGCTGCCAGCGTGGGTCGAGATCTCGAACAACATCATTCCGATCGAGCTCGGCAAGCTGCTTGCCGGGCAGCAAGAGGCCAGCCAGTGCATGACGGCCATCAAGGAGCGGGTCGACAAGGCGGCGGCGCCGTATCGCAAGGGCTGAGCCTCCCCGGCCCGCCGATTGCCGTCTGGCAAGCGATGCTTCAGGAAATCTTCGTCAGCACGGGCAGGATGTACTTGCGGAACTGCATCGGGTTCTCGCTCATCGGGAAGTGACCGACTTCCTTCATGATCGTGACCTCGACGCCCGGGATGTGGCTCGCGGTCCGCAGCGTGTCCTCGGGTGTGCAGGAGAAGTCGTACTCGCCGGTCAGCAGATATAGCGGACAGATCGTGGTGTCGATCGACCTGACCTTGTCGCGCAGGTCGCCGTCGACCCGGTAGAAATAGAGATCGCCCTTGAACACGCCCGGCCCGCTCTGCATGTACATCCACAGGGTCTCGTGGCGACTCACCAGCGGGCTCTGCGGCGCGATCAGGCCGGAGACCAGGGCCGCGCAGACCTCGCCGCCATGCACGTCCGGCCGATGCAGCCAGGACGTGTCGTACCACGGCTGCTGGAAGTCGGCGGCTTCGAGCGCGATCAGCGCGCGAAACTCCCGGGCATGTGCGATCGCGAGATTGAGCACGATACGCCCGCCGATCGAGCAGCCCATGACGACCGGCCGGTCGAGCTCCATGGCCTGGCAGAAGGCGCGGATGGCGGCCGTATACGAGTGCGTGGTCAGGCGATATTCGCCACCCTCCCAGCCGTCGGGCGGTGTCGACTTGCCGTGCCACGGCATGTCGAAGGCGAGCACGCGGAAACGGCTGGTGATCTCGGGGTCGGCCAGCAGATGGCGGTACTGACGGCCGTCGGCGCCAGCGGTGTGCAGACAGACCAGCGGGATGCCGTCACCTGCTTCCTCGAAGTAGAGACGATGAGCGATGCCTTCGATGTCCGTCTGCAGGTAGCGGCCGACGATCGGATCGAGCTTGGGCGCCATTCAGGCCTCTCTCCGCGGCAATGCGAGCAGGTCCTTGAAGAATTGCAGGTTCTGCAGAAGGGGCCGCAGGTCGCCATCGAACGACGCGGCGCCGCGCTTGGTCAGCGCAAAGAGGTCGTGCCAGCCCGGCTCGGGAAGACGTTGCCAATAGGCCGTCCACGCCTCGTCGGAGGCGCGCATGACGAATGCCGTCGAGCGCATAAGCCGGGCGCCGCGCTCGAAGGCCGAAAGCCCGCCGTCGCGGATGGCGAGGAAGAAGGGTTCGTTGCCGATATCGACCCGGCAGTCGACGCTCAGCCAGCGGCCTCGTCGCAAAAGATCGGCGTCGGCGGCGAGCAGGCCGGGAAGGCGTGCAAAACGATCCGCCGCGGTCATTCCTGCAGGATGTACTCGACCATGGAGCCGTCGATGGCCGTGAACACGCCTTTGACCCAGCGGCTGCGGTCGTCGAACCACAGGTCCATCCGCAGGTCACCGCTGTAGGTGTAGCGCGTGGCCTCGACGCTGCGCGTGGACGTACGAACCGTCTCGCGGCTCCCTGGCACGACCTTGACATGCGCCAGCGTGCCGTACTGCGTGTTGAGCAGCGTCGACTGCTTGACCTGGCGAATATTCCATTGGCTGGTCGGCATTGTGGCGGCCGGCAAGGTTTCGCGGCTGATGTCGGGCATCTGGATTCCGTCGAGCGCGGCCGCGGCGACGGGTCCGGCTGTCGTCCGCTCAACCTTCAGGCTCGAACCAGTATGTTGGGCAAGCACGCTATACTTGCGACCATTGTCGTCTGTTCTGGTCTGCAACGACTGCAATTGCTCGCCTGCCCACACTTCCTCGCCGTGATGGACGTAGCGATAGGCCGCGAGGCCCATCGCGCGAACAGTGATATCGGAGTCGATCGTCACGATCTGCGAGCCGCCCTTCTGCGTGAAGGCGAGAACGTGCCGGCCGATATTCTCCCCATTGCGGTAGACAGCGAAGGTGACGACGGGTGGATAGGGCAGATCCGCGGCAACGGCCGCTGGGCCGGCGCCGAGCAGGGCAAGCGACAGGACGAGCCATTTCAGCACGCGGCGGTCCCTTGCCACCATTTCGCGAAAAGCCGACGCCATCACACCACCCGGTCGTCCCGCAGCTTCTGGATGACGGCAGGATCGTAGCCGAGCTCCTGAAGGATCTGGTCGGTATGCTCGCCGAGCTTGGGGGCACGTCGGCGGATGGTGAGCGGCGTGCGCGACAGCTTCACCGGCTCCTTGAGCACCGGCACCGGCTTGGCCGCTCCCGGATACTCCATGTCGTGGAAAAAGCCCGCCTCCTGCACATGGCGATCATCGAGCGTCTGCTGGGGCGTGTAGATGGCGCCGGCGGGAATGCGATTGGCCTCGAGCGCCTCCAGCGCCTCGCCCACCGTGCGGCTGTCGCACCACCTTTGCATGATGGCCGACAAGGCCTCGCCATTGTCGCCGCGCGCGAGGTCGTCCTTGAAGCGCGGGTCAGCGGCGAGGTCTTCGTTGCCCATCAGGCGGCACCAGCGCACGAACAGCGGCTGGCCGATGGTCATGGCGTAGATCCAGCCGTCCTTGCACTTGAACGTGTCGGAGGGACCGGCGGTGAAGCCGCGGTTGAGGGTGGCGATGCGATCGAGGCCGAGCATCGACTGCTCGATCAAATGGCTGTTGGTGATGTTGATGGCGGTGCGCAGCAGAGCCGTTTCGACCTTCTGGCCCTTGCCGGTCTTGGCGCGGTCCATGAGCGCGGCCAGCACGCCGATCGTCGCCAGCAGCGCCGAGCCGAAATCGACGTAGGGTGCGTTGGCGCGCGTCGGCACCTTGCCGTCGCCCGACAGGTGCATCGCGCCCGACATCGCCTGGCCGATCGTGTCGAAGCCCACCCGGGTGGCGTAGGGGCCCTCCGAACCGAAGGTCGAGTTGGTGGCGAGGATGACGCGTGGGTTGATCGCCGAGATGGTCTCGTAGTCGATGCCCATCTTCTTGAGATCCTCGTAGGGCAGGTTGGCGATCACCACGTCGGATACCGCGACCAGCTTCCTGACCACCTCTCGGCCGGCCGGCTTCACGGGATTGAGGGTCATGCCCAGCTTGTTGCGACCCATCTGGAGGAACATCGCGCCTTCGCCGCCGTCGGCGACCGGCGTTACCCAGCGATCCTCGCTGCCGTCGAGCTTTTCTATGCGGATCACCTCGGCGCCGAGGTCGCCCAGCATGGTGCCGCAGAAGGGGCCGGCGATGTACCGGCCGAAATCGAGAACGCGTATTCCCTCGAGGACGCTCGGCATCACGCACTCAATCCAGGAATTTGTTGGGCTTCAGCAAGATCGCCAGCACGAGGCAGCCCTCATCGGTCCAGGCGTCGTGTCGGCTGCCGGCGCGGCGCCAGACATACTGGCCGGCCCGGCAGACGCCGGCATGGTCGCTGAGCGAGCCCTCGATCACGTAGCTTTGCTCGATCTCGACATGCTCGTGCAGAGGCAGGCGTGCGCCGGGCGCCCAACGCATCAGCAGGGTCGACAAGCCGGTCGCCGGGTTGTCCATCAGGGTCTTGGATTCGATGCCGGGGAAGCGGGTCTTCTGCCACGGCAGCCTGTCGACATCGAGGTAGGTCGAGTCGGGGGGCATGGTTTCGACGTTCATGCCGCAGCTCTCTGGGATGCGCGCTGCTTGGCGGCCTTGAGCGTCCCGCCACGCATCACATGGCCAGGCAGCGGCCGGCCGACGACCTCTTCGGCGATCTTCGCAACTTCGATCAGCCGGTCGACGTCGAGGCCGGTCTCGACGCCCATCTCCTCGCACATGAAGGCAAAATCCTCGGTGCAGATGTTGCCGACCGCGCCGTCGGTGGCGGCGAACGGGCAGCCACCCAGGCCCGCGATCGAAGAATCGAACTTGGTGACGCCGAGGCGCAGTCCGGCATAGGCCGCAGCCATGCCGGTGCCCCGGGTGTCGTGCAGGTGCAACGCAATCTCGAGTTCCGGCCATTTGCCGCGAATGGCGCCAATCAGGCGCTCGACCGACTGCGGCGTGGCCCATCCCATGGCGTCGGTAAGCTTGATGCCTTGCAGCTTGAAGCCGGCCAATTCGGCCTCGTCGAGGGCGAGCTGGACGCGCTGCATGATGAGCGCGGTCGACAGTTCGCCTTCGTAGTTGCAGCCGAAGGCGCCGAGGATGATGCCCCATTCGACCGGCATGCCGCGGTCCTTGAACGTCTTGAGCGACATGCGCTGTTCGACCATGGCGTCGGGCACGCTCTTGCCGATGTTCTTTCGCGAAAACGTGTCCGACGCGGTCACGCGTACGCCACCGTCGACGTGCAGCGGCCCGCGCAGCGCCCGCTCGAGGCCCTGCTGATTAAGCCACAGCGCGCTGTACTCGATGCCCGGCAGCTGGCGGATCTTCGACGCCACTTCCTCGGCGTCGGCCATGGTCGGCACCCGCTTGGGGTTCACATAGGAGACACAGGCGATGTGTTTCAGCCCGGCCTCGGCCAGCGCCTCGATCAGGCGCACTTTCTCGGCGACCGGGATCATCTTTTTTTCCGACTGGAAGCCTTCGCGGGGGCCTTCCTCGGAAATGCTCACACGCTTGGGCAGGTCGGACATCTGCGGACTCCTCCGGCGCTCAGCCCTCTTCCTCCTGGAACGCCTCCTCGCGGGCTCTCTTGATGCTGGGCAGCGCCATGAGAACGAGCAGGATCGCCGTGGTGATCAGGAGGCCGAGGCTGATCGGTCTTTGGATGAACACCATCGGATCGCCACGCGAAAGCAGCATGGCGCGCCGGAAATATTCCTCCATCTGCGGTCCCAGTACCAGCCCCAGCAGGAACGGAGCGCCCTCGCAGCCGAGGCGCACGAAGATGTAGCCCAGCACGCCGAAGATCGCGACCTGGATCACGTGGAACGTGCTGTTTTGCAGGCTGTAGGCGCCGATGCAGCAGAACAGCAGGATGGCCGGCGCGAGGAAGCGGTAGGGCACGGTGAGCAATTTCACCCACATGCCGATCATCGGCAGGTTGATGATGACCAGCATCAGATTGCCGATCCACATCGAGGCGATCATGCCCCAGAACAGGTCCGGCTTCTTGGTCATGACCTCGGGGCCCGGCTGGATGCCCTGGATGATCATGGCGCCCACCATCAACGCCATGACGGCGTTGGACGGGATGCCGAGGGTCAGCATGGGAATGAACGACGTCTGGGCGGCGGCGTTGTTGGCCGCCTCCGGTGAGGCCACACCCTCCACGGCTCCCTTGCCGAACTCGCCCGGCGTCTTGGAGATCTTCTTCTCCAGCGTATAGGCGGAGAAGGCGCCCAAGGTCGGACCGCCGCCCGGCAACACGCCGAGGATCGAGCCGAGTGCCGTGCCGCGGATGACCGCCGGCCACGCCCGTCTGAACTCCTCGCGGGTCGGCCATAGCGAACTGACCTTGATGGCGCCCGATCGGCTCATCTTGCGTTCGAGATTGATCACGATCTCGGCAATGCCGAACAGGCCCATGGCGATCGGCGCGAAGTCGATGCCGTCCGAGAGTTCGGGAATATCGAAGGTGAAGCGCTGGGCACCGGTGTTGACGTCGGTTCCCACCAGGCCGAACAGCAGGCCGAGGAAGACCATGGCGATCGC
This sequence comes from uncultured Reyranella sp., assembly GCA_964533955.1. Lineage (GTDB taxonomy): Bacteria > Pseudomonadota > Alphaproteobacteria > Reyranellales > Reyranellaceae > Reyranella. The sequence goes on from CAZHQA010000018.1 coordinate 12,170, forward strand.
CTTGATCACCGACCCGCTGGCCAGCACGACGGCTGCCACCAGGCCAAGCGCCATCAGCGAGCAATAGTCCGCCGGACCGAATTTCTGCGCCATCCGCGTCAGTGGCTCGGCGAACATCACGATGATGATCGTGCCGACGGTGCCGGCAAAGAACGAACCGAGGGCGGAGATCGAGAGGGCGGCACCGGCGCGACCCTTGCGTGCCATCTGGTAGCCATCGATGCAGGTCACGACGGACGAGGCCTCGCCCGGCAGGTTGACCAGGATCGACGTCGTCGAGCCGCCGTACTGGGCACCGTAGTAGATGCCGGCCAGCATGATCAGGGCCGCCGTCGGAGGGAGGTGGAAGGTAATCGGCAGCAGCATGGCGATGGTCGCCACCGGACCGATGCCGGGCAGCACGCCGATCAGGGTGCCGACCATGCAGCCGACGAATGCGTAGAGGAGGTTCTGGAAACTGAGGGCGACCTTCATTCCCAGGGCGAGATTACCGAGCAGGTCCATCTCACCAGACTCCGTTGATGACCGAGATATTCATCTGCAGTCCGACCTTGAACACGAGCACGCACAGGAGGGTGAGCACGGCGATGTTGCCGATCACCTCCAGCACCTTGAACTCGTCACCACCGAGCGAGGCGATGAACACGAGCGCGATGAGGGCAGGGAACATGCCTGTCGATTCGAACAGAAGCGCGAAGACAACGATGCCGATCGTCACCAGGGTGATCGGCCTCCACCTGGGCGCCTCGACCACCTCGCCGCCCGAATAGAGGGCGATCACGGCGATGATCAGGCCGAGAACCATCATGATGTAGGCCAGCATGTGCGGCACGTAACCCGGCCCCATGCGTACCGACGTGCCGAGCGCCAGGTGCCGGCCGAACCACAATGCTGTCAGCCCGAAGGCGATGAACATCACCCCGGACAAGAAGTCCTTGCTTAGGAATCGATTCAACGATGCCTCCCCGACGCCAACCTGTTGTCTATCAGATTTTGGGCTCTGAACCGCGAGCCGATCCAGCCAACTCCAAGGTAAACACGATCCGCCGCCCTGCAAAAGCACCAACTTCACGTCCGAAGCAGGATACGGACCGCGATGGCGCACAGGCATAGCGCGAACGCCTGACGCAATAGCACGACCGGCACCCGGCTCGACCAGCGCGCCGCCAAGGGCGCGACAAAGAGCGCGGGTACCGACAACGCCGCCACGCAAAACATCGAGACGTCGCCGATGGTGTCCGCAGGTCGGCCTGGCGTCTGCCAATCCATCGCCAGGAACGCCAGGGTAGCGGGCAGCGCTATGACGAGGTTGAACACCGCGCCGGCGCCCACGGCACGTCGGATGGGGAACGAAAACAGCGACAGTACGGGCGTGCTCAAGGTACCGCCGCCAATACCAAGTGCTGCCGCCAGGGCGCCGACCAGGGCAGGGGCGAGCCGCGCGGCTCGTCCCCGGGGCGGATGTCCCATCAATCGCACGCGGTCACCCAGGGCCATCTTGACGCCGAGTCCAGCGGAGATGATGGCGAACAGAACCGTCAGCAGTTTTGCAGGTGCGAATGGCCCGAGTCCGAGGCCAAGGACCGCTCCAACCACCAATGCCGGCAGCCAATCCTTGACGAGGGCGCGGTCGATCGTTCCCGCCCGCCAGTGAGCGACGACGGCGGTGATGGAGGCAACAAGTATGCTGGCCTGGGCCGATCCGACCGCGAGAGGCACGATGGCGGGAGCCGGGACGCCGATTGCAATAAAGATCTCCAGCAGCACTGGTACGGCGACGATGCCGCCGCCGACGCCCAGCAGGCCTGCCAGCAGGCCAACGACGACGCCCGTCGCAAGGAGCGCGACCCAGGCCGCCAGCGGATATATCGATACCAAATCGGCCTTGCGACTCTCGCCGACGCTTATTGCGTGGCCGTGAGCGTGCGAGCACACTCGGCCCAAAGTGAACGGTCGTTCAGGGGCTTCGGGTGGCCAGGAGAGGCGCGGACTATATCGGCACGATGGAAGTGCAGGAGAAGCACCGTTTCGATGAGCAGCGGCTTGCGCGGTTCATGTCGGACAGGGTCGCAAACTTCACGCCGCCAATCCAGGTCGAGCAATTCAAGGGCGGGCAATCCAATCCGACCTACCGGTTGAGCGACGGCGCCGCCCGTCGCTACGTGCTGCGCCGCAAGCCGCCCGGTAAGCTCCTGCCATCGGCCCATGCGGTGGATCGTGAATTTCGCGTTATTTCTGCGTTGAATAGAACCAACGTGCCGACGCCGCGCGCCTATGCGCTGTGTGAGGACGACGCTGTCATCGGCACAGCGTTCTACATCATGGAGTACTGTGACGGCCGGGTGCTGTGGGATCCGCTGTTGCCGGAAGTCGCCAAGGAAGACCGGCTCGCGATCTACAAGGCAAAGTTCGAGACACTGTCCAGGCTGCATGCGGTCGACTACGTCGCGCTGGGCCTTGCCGATTTCGGCCGTCCGGGCAGCTACGTGGCGCGCCAGATCTCGCGCTGGGGCAAGCAGTACAAAGCCTCGCAGACCGAGACCATCGAGGCCATGGACAAGCTGCTCGACTGGCTGCCAGCTCACTTACCCGCCAGCGACGAGACGGTGCTGGTGCACGGCGACTACCGGCTCGACAACATGGTCTATCACCCGAGCAAGCCACAGGTGCTGGGCGTCATCGATTGGGAGATTTCCACGCTCGGCGATCCCCTGGCGGAGCTTTCGTATCTCTGCATGCTGTGGCGAACGCCGAAGGACTGGGGCGGCCTGCACGGTCATGATCTGACCGCGCTTGGCCTGCCCACCGAGCAGGACATGATCGGCTATTACTGCGATCTCGCGGGGCGCGCGGTGCCCGAACCCGCGCAATGGGAATTCTACATGGCTTACAATCTCTTCCGGGTGTCGTGCATTCGCCAGGGCGTCTATGCCCGCTCGCTCGATGGCACCGCCTCCAACGTCCGGGCCGCCGAGTCGGGCAAGCTGGTGCGCCCGGCCGCCGAACTCGGCTGGCGGCTGGTCGAAGGCATCGCGGGAACGATGCGATGACCAAGCGCAAGACGAACGCGCGAGTCGCCGTTCCGCCGCCGGCCGAGCGCGACGGCCGTCCTCCCGTCGAGGCCATCCGCGCCGCCGCTTTCGCCCAGTTCGCCGAGCGCGGCTATCCGGTGGTCACCGTGCGCGACATCATGAAGGCCTGCGGACTGACGCAGGGCGCGCTGTACAACCATTTCAAGTCGAAGGACGAACTGCTGCACGACATCATCGCCTCGACGCAGGCCGAGCTGGAACGCTTGTGCACGCAGGCGGTGGCGGCGGCCGGCGACGATCCGCGCGCCAAGCTCGCCGCCTTCGTCCGCGTCTACGTCGTCCGTCATTGCCGCTTGCGTGTCGAGGCGCTGGTCGCCAATCGCGAGATCGGCTGGCTCGACAGCGAGCGGGTCGCCGATATCCGCCGCAGCCGCCGCGCCATTCGCGACGTCCTGGTCGGCGTGCTGGCGGCGGGAGTCGAGCGCGGCGTGTTCGATCCGCCGCAGATCGACGGCCGGCGCGACCTCAAGGCCCTGGCAATGGCGCTGCTCGACCAGTGTACCCATATCTCGATGTGGTACGGTCCCGGCGGACAGTTGAGCGAGGAGCAGATGGCGCGGCTCTATGCCGACATGGCGCTGCGGGCGGCGGGGGCCAGGCCGCCGGGCAAGCAGGCTGGGAACTGAATCACGGGAGAGCCGCGCGCATGTTGGTCCGCGCCGCGGCTGCCGTCGTCCTTTCCTTGCTCATCGCCGGCTGTACGCCGGACGACGTGCCGCCGCCGTCGGCTCAGCCCCAACTCGCTGCCGTCGCGCTGCCGGCCAACGGCGCCATCCCGGCTGATCGCTGGCACGCCCTGCTGGTGGCCGGCGACAACAGCAGCCCCGCATTCGCAAACGGCATCGATACGTTGCACGATCGGCTGACTGCGCTCGGCGTTAGCGACATCCGCGTGCTTCTCGCTGGCGATGGAACGCGGCTCTCGAGCTCGACGAACGTGCGCAATGCGCTGGCCTCGCTCGGCGGCCAGGCTTGCCTGGTCTTCGTCACCAGCCACGGCGAGGAGCGTGGTTTCTTCCTGCGCCCCGACCGGCGCATTTTCGGGCCGTCAGTGCTTGACCAGGCGCTGACCGCGGGCTGCGGTGCGGCGCCGACCGTGGTCGTGGTGTCGGCCTGCCACAGCGGCGCCTTCATCAACGATCAGACGCGCCGTCCCAACCGGATCATCATGACGGCGGCGGCGATCGACCGGACGAGCTTCGGCTGCGGTGCCGACGACGATTACACCTACTACGATCAGTGCTTCCTGCAGACCCTCGACGGGGCCGGCACCTGGCGTGACCTGGCCCTCGGCACGCGAGCCTGCGTGCAGACCCTCGAGCGGCGGCTCGGCGTGCGCCAGGAATCGCGACCCCAGCTGTTCGTCGGCGCCGGGGTCGCCAATCTCCGGATACCGGGCCGCTGAGCGATCAGCCGCCGATCACCGCGACGAAGTCACAGGTCACGTGGTTGGCGGCGTTGGCCGGCAGCGCCAGGGTGTGGCGTGCCGGACGCGACTCGGCGTTGGGAAACATCTTCGTCCATTCGCCGTTCAGCATCTTGCGGCCGACCGCCGGGTCCTTGACCCAGAAGTTGACCTTGAGGATGTCGTCGACCGTGCCGCCAGCCGCTTCGACGCATGCCTTGAGGTGCTTGAAGATGTTGGCGATCTGCGCTTCGGCATCCGGCGGCATGGTGTGCGTCTCGGGATCGCGACCGCTGATGATACTCGACATCAGGAGGTTGCCGATCATGCTGGCGTTGGGGATCGGATTCTCGTGCTTGAAACCCGCCCAGGAAATGCTCTTGCGCTTGGCCATGTCTCGTCTCTCCTTCACTTCACGCGTGCACTGAGAAGCTCGCCGAACACTTCGAATCGCTCGCCGTTGAATTTCTGCAGCAGCAGTTCCTCCATCGGCTGGTAGTCGGTCGGGCTGGTCGTCATGTTGATGCCCTTGAGCAGCATGGCGGGATGGAACTCCTTGAGGTTCGCCGCCTGCTTCATGACGTTCTCGCGCGTGAGATCGTCACCGCACTGCTTGATGACCTGCACCATGGTCTGCGCCTGAACGTAGCCGACGACGTTCTGCACGTCGTCCAGGCTGCCGCTCGGGAAGTATTTCTTCATCCAGGCCACCCACGCGAGGAACTCGGGATCGTCCTTGTATTGCGGATCGGTCGGATCCTTCACGAAGGCGGCCGACAGGATTCCCTTGGAGGCCTCGACGCCCGCCGGCTTCATGACGATGGCGACCGACGCGGCCGGGTTGTCGACGAATTGCAGCGGCTTCCACCCGAGATCGTGTGCCTTGCGGATCGCCTGCACGGCGAACTTGGGCGTGGTGATGTTGAGGAACACATTGGCCTTGGTCGAGGCGAGGTCGATGATCTGCGAATCGACGGTGGCGTCGGTGACCTCGTAGCTCACCTCGCGCACCATGATGGCCGAGGCCTTGTCGCCCAATCGGTCGCGAAAGCCCTTGATGAAATCCTTCCCAAAGTCGTCATTTTGGTAGAGCACCGCCACCTTCGGATCCTTGACCTCCTTCAGGACGTAGGCGGCGTAGATGCTGGCTTCGGCCGTGTAGATCGGCGTGAGCGTCATGGTGTAGGGGAAGTTCTTCGGGTCGTTCCAGCGCGCCGCGCCAGTGGCGAGGAACAGCTGCGGCACCTTCTTGCCGTTGAGGTACTTCTGGATCGCCGCGTTCGTCGCGGTGCCGAGCGAGCCCGAGATCGCCAGCACCTGATCGTCCTCGACCAGCTTGCGGGTTTGTTCGACCGTCTTGGGCGGGCTGGTGCCGTCGTCGAGCGAGATCATCCTGATCTTGCGCCCGTTCACGCCGCCCTGCTCGTTGATCATCGCGAAGTAGGCGATCTCGGCCTTGCCGAGCGTGGCGAAGCCCGACAGCGGCCCGCTGTACGGCATGGTCTGGCCGAGCTTGATCTCGGTGTCCGAGGCGCCGGGATCGTATTTCTTCTGCGCCGACGCCGGAGCGACGCAGAATGCCAACGCGACGAACGCTGCCACTGCCATGCGGACGATCGGCATGGTTCCCTCCCTGTTTTGTCGGCTACCATAGAGGAGCGTAAAGGGAGGGAACAATGGCGCTCGTGAATTATGAGCGGGATGGTCAGGTCGTCACACTGACTCTGAACCGACCTGAGAAACTCAACGCCTTTTCCGACGAGCTGGTCGGCGTGCTGGGCGATGCCCTGCATCGCTTCGACACCGACGACGAGGCGCAGATCGCCATCCTGTGCGGCGACGGCCGCGCCTTCTCGAGCGGCGCCGACGTGCAGCAGCGCCAGCTGCGCAGCCGCGAGGAGTTCCTCAAGCTCGGGGGGCCGCAGGGTCGCGGCACGCACTCGGCCGATCTTCTGACCAAGGCGGTCAACTGGAAGCCGGTGATCGCCGCGCCCCACGGCTACGTGCTCGGGCTGGCGGTCGGCATCGTGCTCGAATGCGACCTGATCGTTGCCGAGGAGGGCACGCGCTTTCAGATCACCGAAACCTCGCGCGGCCTGGGCGCCGGCAAGTACTGGGCGCTGATGCACTATCGCGGCGGCGGCGCCTTCACCATGGAAGCGGCGCTGACCGGCCGCTTCTTCACCGCCGAGGAGGCGTTCAAGGCCAACCTGATCAACCGCGTGGCGCCCAAGGGCAAGTATCTCGAAGTGGCGCGCGGTCTGGCCGACGAGGTGCTGAAGAACCCGCCACTCAGCGTGCGCTCCACCGTGCGCATGCGGCGCTACTACATGGACCGGCTCAGCCGCGAGGTGATGTACATGGGAGCTCCCGAGAAGCTTTACCTCAGCGAGGATTTCCACGAGGCTGCCCGGGCATTTGCCGAGAAGCGCAAGCCCGGCAAGTTCAAGGGACGCTAGGCCATGCTGAAGAGCAGCGATCGCATCCTGACCAGCCACGCCGGCAGCCTGCCGCGGCCGGACGACCTCATCGCCGCCAATGCCCAGCGCGAGGCGGGCAAGATCGACGAGGCGGTGTTCCAGAAGAGCCTGAGCCAGTCGGTGTCCGATGTCGTGAAGCGCCAGGTCGCGGCCGGCATCACCGTTCCGGGCGACGGCGAGTACGGCAAGTCGATGGGCTCCAAGATCAACTACCGCGCCTGGTGGAGCTATTCCTTCACGCGGCTGGGCGGCCTCAGGATCGAGAACGTCAATCGCGACACGATGCCGGTCCATCGCTCGTCGCCGGGCAACATCGTGCTCTCGACCTTCGCCGACCGGCGCGACCGAATCCGCTTCCGCACGGCCTACGCCGATCCGGAGTCGGGGATCACCACCGGCCCGGGCTTGTCGACCTGGCCGTTCGCCGTCGCTCCGGTGAAATACGTGGGTCACGCCGCCATCGCGTCCGACATCGCCAACTTCAAGGCAGCCCTGGCGGCCAATGGTGCGCGCGAGGGCTTCATGACCTCGATCGGGCCCGCCAGCTGCGCGCGAATCGGCAACCATCACTACAAGAGCGACGACGAGTTCGTGTTTGCCTGCGCCGACGCCATGCGCGAGGAGTACAAGGCGATCGTCGATGCCGGCCTGGTGCTGCAGATCGACGATCCGGCGATCGCCGAGAACTTCGACCAGATCAATCCCGAGCCGACGTTCGAGGAATACCGCAAGTTCACCGAGCCCAAGATCGAGGCGCTGAACCATGCCCTGAAGGGCCTGCCGCAGGACCGCATCCGCTTCCATCTCTGCTGGGGAAGCTGGCACGGGCCGCACATGACCGACATTCCGATGAAGGAGATCGTCGGGCTCATGCTCAAGATCAACGCCGGCGCCTATTCGTTCGAGGCGGGCAACGTGCGTCACGAGCACGAGTGGTCGGTCTGGAAGGACACCAAGCTGCCCGACGACAAGCTCATCCTGCCCGGCGTGGTGAGCCATGCCACCAATGTCGTCGAGCATCCCGAGCTGGTGGCCGAACGCATCGGCCGCTTCACCAGCCTGGTCGGCCGCGAGCGCGTGATCGCGTCGAGCGACTGCGGGCTGGGCGGCCGGGTCTATTCCGACATCGCCTGGGCCAAGCTCGAGACGCTGGCGCAGGGTGCGGCGCTCGCCAGCAAGCAGCTCTGGCGATAGAGATCCTTCGCCTCGCTCAGGGCTACAGGAGGGCTTCCGCCTGCTCGCGCAGCTTGTTGCGCTGGATCTTGAAACCGTTGGGCGAGGGGGTCTTGGGAAAGTCCTCGATCGCGAAGACCCGCAGCGGCACCTTGTAGTTGGCGAGGCCCCGCTTGCAATGGGCGACGACACCGGCTTCGTCGAGCGCGGCGCCGCGTGCCAGGATCACGAAGGCGATGGCACGCACGCCCTCGGGCCGCGGCAGGGCGACCGCGGTGCATGCCTCGATGCCCGGCAGCTGCTGGATGTGGGTTTCGATCTCCAGCGGATTGACCAGGAAGCCCGACAGGCGCAGGACGTCGCCCATGCGGCTCAGGAAGGTGAAGCCGCCCCGGCCGTCCATCTCGGCGAGATCGCCGGTGCGCACGTAGCCGTCCGGCGTCATCGCGGCCGCCGTCGCCACATCGTTGCCGTAGTAGCCCACCATCAGCGACGGCCCGGCGCACTGCAGCTCGCCGTCGACCACGCGCACGTGGGCGAGCGGCGAGACCGTCACGCCGCCGCCCAGCTTGCGCCGTTCGGTCGGCGCATCGAGCGGCTGGCGAGCGTACAGCGCCTGCACTTCGCTCATGCCGTAGAGCCCGCACAGGAGCAGCCCGCGCGCCTCGGCGCGCTCCGGCAGGTCGACCAGCGCGGCATTGAAGTTCGCCCAGCCGGCCCATTTGATCGACGGGAAGGGCCGCTCGCCCGGCACCAGCTCGAGCAGGCGCGAGAACATGTCGTCGCTGCCGAACATCGTGGTCGGCCGGTGCCGCCCGATCAGCCGCGCGATCACCCCGATCTCGGAACTCTCGACCAGCACCGTAGGCTTGCCGGCGGCCAGGGTCGCCATCGCCTGGTTGAAGCCGAACACACCGCACAGCGGCAGGACGCCGAGCGACAGCGTCTCGGGCGCCAGGAAGCCGAAGCTGCGCGCTACCTGCTGGGCGTGGCTGGCGATCGCGCCCTGGCGATGCAGGACGAACTTGGGCGCGCTGGTCGTGCCCGACGTGGTGAATATGTTGCACGGCGCCTTGGCACTGGCGTGGTTCAGTCCATGACGCGGGCGAGAGACGAAGCGGTCGAACGGCACGCGGCGCAGCCGCTCGATGGCGGCCGGCACCTGCTCCGGCACGTCGCCGACGAAAACCAGTGCGCCGAGCCGATCGAGCGCCGCCGGATCGATCTCGGCCAGGATCGAGAGAAAATCGATGCCGCGGAACCCCGGCGCGCATGTCAGCACCTTGGCGCCGGAGCGGCCGACGATGTCGGCAACCTCGACCGCCCGATAGCGCGTGTTGACCGCAACGGCGATGGCGCCCAGCCGCGTACAGGCAAGGTACAGAACCGGGTAGGCCGGCATGTTGGGGAGCCAAAGCGCGACACGATCGCCCGGCCCGACGCCGAGATCGGCGAGCCCCTGTGCTGCGCGCAGCGCCTGGTCGTGCAGCTCGGCAAAGGACACCACCTGGTCGCCGTGCAGGAAAGCCGGCGCTTCAGGTGTCGCCTCGGCCCAGTGGGCGAGCAGCGACCAGACGTCGGCGGCATGGATATCGTGCGGCATGCGGCGCGGACACTAGAGCGATTTCCGATGGGGTGGAACTGCGCGTCGACCAGGCAGGTTGACCCGGCACGCCGCTTGCTCGACTCTCGGTATCGGGGCGTTGGGGGTTTCGCATGCTGCGTCGAAGTCTGCTGGCTAGTCCGCTGCTGCTCGCGGTGACACCGGCGCGCGCGGAATGGACTCCCAGGCAGCCGATCCACATCATCGTGGGCTTTGCGCCCGGCGGCACGGCGGACATCGCCGCGCGGCTCGCCGGGGAGGCAATCCAGCGTCGTACCGGGATTGCAGTCGTGGTCGAGAACAAGAGCGGCGCGCTGGGCTACATCGCACTCAAGGCGGTCGCCAATGCTGCGCCCGATGGCTACACGGTCGGCATCGGCATCATGGGCTCGCTCGCCGTGGGCCCGATCGTGCCGGGCACGCAGATCCCGCTCGACATCGACAAGGAGCTGGTGCCGATATGCAATCTCGTCGGCGTGCCGATGGCTCTGATCGTGCGCCCGACAGCGCCCTACAAGACGATCGCCGAGCTGATCGCCTACGCCAAGGCCAATCCCGGCAAGGTTTCCTACGGCTCGACCGGCAACGGCTCGACCAACCAGATTGCCGCCGAGTATTTCGCTGCCGAGGCGGGCGGCTTGAAGTTCCTCCACGTGCCCTATCGCGGCGGCGCGCCGGCGATCGCCGACGTGGCGGCCGGTCAGATCGACATGTTCTTCGCCAACGTTTCGGAGATCGTCGGCCAGATCAGGAGCGGGCAGGTACGTGCGCTGGGTCTTGCAGCGCCGCACTCCAACCCGATGGTGCCGGACCTGCCGCTGATGACGAAGGACATCCCGTCGCTCGACGTCAGCAACTGGTTCGGCCTGGTGGGACCTGCCGGTTTGCCGGCGGAGATCGTGCAATCGCTCGCCAGGCTGTTTCTCGAGGCAATGGCCGATCCGGCGACAAGGCTGCTGCTCGACGAGCGCGGGCTGGAAGCGGTTTCGCAGGATGGGATGGCCTTCCGCGCGACCATCATGAGAGACCGCGAGCGCTGGGCGCGTGTGGTGAAAGCGGGCAATATCAAAGCGGAATGAGTACAGCCGCACCATTGTCCCTCGGCATCGATATCGGGGGAACCTTTACCGATCTCGTCATCCATGATCCCACCGACGGCCGCGCCGTCATCTGGAAGGAAAGCACGACGCCCGACGATCCGGCGCGCGGTGCCATCGCGGGAACACGCAAGGTGCTGGAAAAGGCCGGCGCGCGGCCCGATCAGATCGGCCGCGTAGTGCATGCCACCACGCTGTTCACCAACGCGCTGATCGAGCGCAAGGGCGCCAGGACCGGGTTGCTCACCACCGCGGGGTTCCGCGACGTCCTGGAGATCGGCCGCGAGCGCAAGTACGAGCTCTACGACCTCTTCATCGAGATGCCCAAGCCTCTGGTGCCGCGGCCTTGGCGGCGCGAGGCGATGGAGCGGCTCGCGCCGGACGGTTCGGTCGAGAAGAAGCTCGATGTCGATCGGGCGCTGGCCGAAGTCGCGGCGCTGGTGGAGGACGGCGTCGAGAGCCTCGCCATCTGCTTCCTGCACGCCTATGCCAATCCCGCCCACGAGCGTGCGATCGGCGCGGCCGTCGCCGAGCGTTTCCAGGACCTGTCGATTTCGCTGTCGTCCGACGTGTCGCCCGAGATCCGCGAGTACTTGCGCGCATCCACGACGGTGGCCAATGCCTACATCCGGCCGCTCGCCGAGGTCTACCTCGAGCGGCTGGAAGGGGCGCTGCGCGCCGAGGGCATTCCCGGCGGGCTGTTCCTGATGCTGTCCAACGGCGGACTGACGCACGTGAGCGAGGCCAAGCGCGCGCCGGTGCAGCTGCTCGAGAGCGGCCCGGCGGCGGGCGCTTTGGCCGGCGCCTGGTTCGGCCGCAATGCCGGTCTCGACCGCGTGCTTGCCTTCGACATGGGCGGCACGACCGCCAAGCTCGCTTTGGTGGACGATGGCGAGCCGTTGGTGGCGTACGGCTTCGAGGCTGCCCGCGAAAAGCGGTTCCTGCGCGGTTCCGGTCTTCCCATCCAGATCGCCACGGTCGAGCTGATCGAGATCGGCGCGGGCGGTGGCTCGATTGCCCGCAAGTCCCAGCTCGGCACGCTGAATGTCGGGCCCGAGAGCAGCGGCGCGCAACCCGGACCGGCCTGCTACGGCCGCGGTGGCACCGAGGCCACCGTGACCGACGCCGACCTCGCGCTCGGCTATCTCAATGCCGACTTCTTTCTGGGCGGTGCCATGAAGATCGACGCCACGGCGACCAGCGCCGCCTTCGGCAGGCTCTCGAGGGACCTGGGCGTCGATCCCGACCGCGCCGCATTCGGCGTGCACGACGTGGTGAACGAGAACATGGCGGGTGCGGCGCGGGTGGCCATCGCGGAGCGCGGCAGAATTCCGTCTGAATATGCGCTGCTCGCCACCGGCGGTGCGGGCCCGGTCCATGCCTGGCACGTGGCACGCAAGCTCGGCGTCAAGCGCGTGGTCTGTCCGCCGGGCGCCGGTGCAGGCAGCACGATCGGCATGTTAATGGCGCCAGCGCGCGTCGATCGCGTGGCGAGCTTCGGCCAGCCGCTCGCCGGCTCGGACTTCTCGGCCGTCGGACGCGTTTTCGCCGAGCTCGAAAAGGACGCGCTCGATGTGCTGCGCCTGACCGGTGGCGACATCGGCCAGCGCACGACCAGCCGTCTCGCCGATATGCGCTATATCGGCCAGGGCAGCGAGATCACCGTGGTGCTGCCCGAACCTGTCGCCGAGGCGGGCGTGCGCGCCGAGTTCGAGAAGGCCTACAAGGCGCTGTTTGCCCGCACGCCCCCGGGGGCGGCGATCCAGTTCGTGGCACTTCGATTGTCGGTCAGCGCGCCCATGCCCGGCAGCGGCGGCCGGCTCGAGCTGCCGCGTCATGCCGCGACGGCGGCGGAAAAGGGCACGCGCGCCGTCTTCTTCCCCGACGAGGGCAGAACCATGCAGACCAAGGTCTGGGACCGCTACGCCCTGCAACCTGGCGTGAAGATCGACGGGCCTGCCGTGTTCGAAGAAGACGAAAGCACGTTCATCGTCGGCCCGGGCGCGACGGCGCTCCTGCTGGCCGACGGCTCCATCCTGGCGGAGGTCTCGTGATGGCGCGGACATTCGATCCCATCGAGCTCGAGCTGCTGTGGCGGCGGCTGATCTCCGCCGTCGACGAGGCAGCGGTGGCCATGGTGCGCACCTCCTTCTCGACCCTGGTGCGCGAAAGCTACGACTTCTCCTGCGTCATCACCGATCAGGACGGCCAGTCGCTGGTGCAGGCCTCCGAGAGCATCCCGAGCTTCATCGGCACGCTGCCGGAAACGGTGAAACACTTCCTGCGCGCCTTTCCACCCGACAAGCTCGAGCCGGGGGATGTGCTGATCACCAACGACATCTGGCTCGGCACCGGCCACCTGCCCGACATCACGCTCGCCAAGCCGATCTTCAAGGACGGCAAGCTGGTCGCCTTCAGCGCCACCACGGCGCACGCCCCCGACATCGGCGGCAAGATCCGTAGTCCCGAGCCGCGCGAGGTGTTCGAGGAGGGCCTGCAGATCCCGCCGATGAAGTTCATCGCCGCGGGCAAGACCGACGAAACCCTGGTCACCATCATCCGCAAGAACGTGCGGACGCCGGACCAGACGATGGGCGACCTCTATGCCCAGATCGTGGCGCTCGACGTGATGGAGGACCGGCTTCGCACCCTGATGGCCAATTACGGCCTCGACGACATCACCGACCTGGCGCGCGAGATCCAGGGTCGTTGCGAGACGGCCATGCGCGCCGCCATCCGCGAGCTGCCCGACGGCACCTACCGGAGCGAACTCAAGACCGACGGGCTGATGGAAACGCCGATCACCATGAAACTCGAGCTCACCATCAAGGGCGACGAGATCTTCATGGACTTTGCCGGCACCGACGCTCAGGTCGATCGCGCCATCAACTGCGCGCTCTGCTACACCAACGCCATGGCGATGTACGGGGTGAAGGTCTGCACCAGCCCCAACCTGCCCAACAACGAGGGCGCGTGGCGGCCGATCCATCTCGACGCGCCCGCCGGCTGCATCGTCAATCCGCAATTCCCCGCGCCCGGCGGCTCGCGCATGCTGATCGGCCACTATGTGCCGATGCTGGTGTTCGGCTGCCTCGGCCAGATCGTGCCCGAGCGGGTGATGGCCGCGTGCGGCAGCCCGATGTGGGGCATGAACCAGTCGGGCGTCAGGAACGGCAAACCCTACGCCAACATGTTCTTCTACAACGGAGGCATGGGCGCCAATACCCAGCGCGACGGCGTCACCTGCCTCAGCTGGCCCTCGAACGTGTCGTCGACCTCGATCGAGATCAGCGAGCACATTGCGCCGTTGCGCTTCCATCACAAGAAGCTCCGTCCCGACTCGGGCGGCGCCGGGCGCCATCGCGGCGGGCTGGGACAGGAGATCCTGATCGAAAGCCGGAGCGACACGCCGATTGCGGTGTCTTTCCTCGCCGAGCGCACGATCTTTCCGGCCTTCGGCATCGAGGGTGGCGGGGACGGTGCCCCGGGCGAGCTGCACATCAACGGAAAGAAGACCGATCCCAAGAAGCAGTACGTGCTGAAGAAGGGTGACACCGTATCGCTCGGCACGCCGGGCGGCGGCGGTCATGGCGATCCCAGGAAGCGCAATCGTGCCGCGCTAGCGACGGATGTGACCGCGGGCTACGTGAGCGATCGGATCGCCTACACCTAGAACGCTTCTTCGAAGAGGCTCTTCATCGCGGCCCACGAGCGGCCGTCGGCGCTTTGGTTGTAGAGCGCGCTCGCCAGGATCGATCCGTCGGCCGACGGGTTGGTGAAGCCGTGCAGCGTATTGCCGTAGCTAATCAACTGCCAGTCCGCGACCTTCGCGGCGCGCATCTCGGCTTCGAACGCAGCCACCTGCTCGGCAGGCACCAGCGGATCGTCGGCGCCGGTGCACACCAAAATGCTTGCCTTGACGCCCCCGGCCGTCGCCGGCGCCGTCATAGTGAGCACGCCGTGAAAGCTGACCACGGCCTTGAGATCGGCGCCGCCGCGCGCGAGTTCGAGTACCGTGGTGCCGCCGAAGCAGAAACCGATGGCGCCCAGGCGCCCGGCATCGACCTCCGGAAGCGCGGCGAGTGTGTTCAGCGCGGCGGTCGCTCGCTTGCGGAGCCTGGACGGGTCGCTGCGCAATTCGCCGATCAGGGCGCGCGCCTGGTCGAGGTTGCTGGCCTGCCGGCGCTCGCCGAACATATCGGCGGCCAAGGCGACGTAACCGAGCTTGGCCAGCATGCGTGCCCGCTCCATCGCGTGATGTTCGAGGCCCAAGCCTTCGTGCACGACCAGAACGCCGGGCCGTTTGGACTCTCCGCCCCCTTCGTAGGCGAGATAGCCGCGCATGACCTCGGCGCCGTCCCGATAGTCGAAATCCTTCGTCACCATCGACATAGAGTAGTCGGACGGCGTGTCGCTGGCTAATCGGCACGCCGCAATGCACACTTCGGCCAACAAAGAACACCGGAGGAACCTGCTTTGCGTACCCTGACATTCGCCTTGGCGCTGCTTTCGGTCAGCGGCGTTGCCGCGCCATCCTTCGCCTGGCAGCCGACCAAGGCGATCGAGTTCGTCGCAACGGCCGGGCCGGGCGGGGGAACCGACAACTTCGCGCGCGCGGTGCAGGCGGCGATCGTGAAGAACAAGCTGGTCGACCAGCCGATCATCGTCGTCAACAAGGCGGGCGGCAGCGGCGCCGAGGGCTACACCTACGTGAAGGCGATGACGGGTGATCCGTACCATCTGATTTTCGGCACCTCTAACGCCTGGCAGCAGCCGATGGTGTCGAAGGTCGCCTTCAAGGCGACCGATTTCACGCCGGTCGCGGCCATGGTGCAGGACGAGTTCCTCCTGTGGGTGAAGCATGACGGGCCCAAGGACGTGAAGGAATATATCGCCGCGATGAAGGCCAAGGGCGGCACCGCCAAGATGGGCGGCGCGCAGTCCAAGGACACCGACGAGCTGCTGACGCGCATGATCGAGAAGACGGCCGGGCTGAAGTTCATCTATGTGCCGTTCAAGAGCGGTGCGGAGGCGGCGGTCCAGCTCGCCGGCGGCCATGTCGACAGCCATGTCAACAATCCGAGCGAGAGCGTCGGCCAATGGAAGGGCGGCACGCAGCGGCCGATCTGCGTCTTCAATCCCCATCGCCTGCCGGCCGGACCGAAAGTCACGGCCAGCGAAGGCTGGAGCGACATTCCGACCTGCAAGGAAGCGGGGCTCGACATCGCCCTTTTTCAGCAGCCTCGCACTGTCTGGTTGCCCCTCAAGGTGACGCCGGAGCAGACCGCGTTCTACATCGACCTGATGAAGAAGGTGGAGGCGACGCCGGAGTGGAAGGACTATGTCGAGAAGAGTTCGCAGACCAGCGTGTTCATCGCCGGCGACGATCTCACCAGATACATGAAGGAAGACAGCGAGCGCGTACACAAAGTGGCCCAGGAGCAGGGCTGGCTGGTCGGCAACTGAGCCAGTTGGGAGCATGTTCTCGCGACGCGCGCTCGAAACGCTGACCGCGGCGATCACGGGCGCCTTCGGGATCGCGATCGCCGTGCAGAGCCTGGACAACGGCATCGGCTGGTCGAGCGCCGGCGTCGAGTCGGGCACCTTTCCCTTCATCACCGGCGCCATCGTCGCGGTCGGCAGTCTCTACAACCTCGTGCGCGGCTGGCTGCGCGGCCGCGGGATTGCCGTCAACCGCGTCGCGTTCCGTCGTACGGCGGCGCTGTTCCTGCCGGCCGCGGTGTTCGTCGCGGCGATCCCGCTGCTCGGCATGTATGTCGCCTCGGCGGCCTATCTGCTGGTCAGCCTGCACGTCCAGAGCGGATTGCCGCTGTTGCGGTCGGTGCTGATCGCCGTCGTCTCGGCCATCGGCCTCTACGCGGTCTTCGAGTGGAGCTTCCAGGTGGCGCTGCCGCACGGCCTGCTCGGCGCGTGGCTGGAGCGCTGAGCCGGCCGTGGAAAACCTCAATGCCCTGCTGCACGGCTTCTCCATCGCCCTGTCGTTCCATCACGTTGCGCTCATGGTCGGCGGGGTGCTGCTCGGCATCCTGGTCGGCGTATTGCCCGGGCTGGGGGCTCCCAACGGTGTGTCGTTATTGCTGCCGATCACCTTCGGCATGCAGCCGGTCGCGGCGATCATTCTCCTCTCCAGCATCTACTGGGGTGCGCTGTTCGGCGGTTCGGTCACCTCGATCCTGTTCAACATCCCGGGCGAGCCGTCGTCGGTCGCGACGACCTTCGACGGCTACCCGATGGCGCGCTCGGGCCGCGCCACCCAGGCGCTGGCCACCGCCTTCGGTTCGGCCGCGTTCGGCGCGCTGGTCGGCGTCGTGCTGATCACGTGCCTCGCTTCGTGGATCGCCGGCGTCGCCCTTCAGTTCGGTCCGGCGGAGTATTTCGCGGTCTATTTCCTCGCCTTCTCGAGCTTCATCGGCGTCGGCGGCTCGCCGCCCATCAAGACGCTGGTGTCGCTCACCATGGGCTTCGCCATCGCCGCCATCGGCATGGACACCGTCTCCGGTCAGGTCCGCCTCACCATGGGGGTCGACGAGCTGGTGAAGGGCGTGAACTTCGTCGTCGCCGTGATGGGCCTGTTCGGCATCGGCGAGCTGATGATCGCGGTCGAAGAGGAGATGCACGCCAACCCCGTCTCCTCGCGCGTCGACTGGCGCGAGGTCTTCCGCACCATCGCCGGCCTGCCGCGCTATCGTTGGGCGCTGCTGCGCAGCGCCGCCATCGGGTGCTGGATGGGCATCACGCCGGGCGGCCCGACCGCCGCGTCTTTCATGAGCTATGGCATCGCCAAGCGCCTGTCGCGCCGTCGCGAGAAATTCGGTCAGGGCGAACCCGAAGGCATCGTGTCGCCGGAGACGGCCGATCACGCCGCCGGCACCAGCGCGCTGTTGCCCATGCTGTCGCTCGGCATTCCAGGGTCGGCCACGGCCGCGGTGATGATGGGCGGCCTGATGATCTGGGGACTCAACCCGGGTCCGGCGCTGTTTGTCGAGCAAAAGGATTTCGTCTGGGGCCTGATCGCCTCGATGTATCTCGGCAACATCGTCGCGGTCGTGCTTGTGCTGGCGACCGTGCCGATCTTCGCCGCGCTGATGCGGCTGCCGTTCTTCATCATCGCGCCCTTGATCTTCATCGTCTGCGTGGTTGGCGCCTACTCGGTGTCGAACTCCTACCTCGACGTGGTGCTGATGATGGGCTTCGGCGTGCTGGGCTATCTGTTCAAGAAGCTCGACTATCCGCTGGCGCCGCTGGTGCTGGCGACCGTCATCGGCGACAAGGCCGAGGACGCCTTCCGCCAGTCGATGCTGATGTCCCAGGGCTCGCTCGGCATCTTCTTCAGCAATGGCCTGGTCTCGACCCTGGTGGCGATGGGCGCCGCGCTGCTGGTGGTGCCGCCGATGATGCGGGTCATCGGCATCTGGCGCAGACCCTCGCGGCAGGGCCCCTAGAGGCTACCAGAGCAGCCACGTCAGGCTGGCCCCGCCCAGCACGACGACGGCGAGCGACGCCAGCACGATCTTCAGGCGCGACGGACGGTAGTTGTCCTCGTCGATCGCCCTGGCGACGTCGAGATAGTGCCAGATCGCGCCCAGCATCATGACGATGCCGAGAATCACCAGGCCGACGCCCAACTCCTCGGCGTGCATGTTGGCCGTGCGGCCGGTGCCGGGCACGATGTGGCTGAATTCGATGAGGAACAGGCTGAAGCGGTTGATGCCGACGCCGAGCGTCATGACGGCGATGGCAGTCCGGATCCAGGCCAGGATGGTCCGTTCGTTGGCCAGGTGTTCGGAAACGTGGTGCAGCTTCGCCTGCTGCTGCTTGAGATGCTCGATGTCGCCGTCTGCCATGCTAAAGCATATTCCCTGTAGGCGGCTGAATGGAATATGCCCCCTGGTCGAGGCATCTGGAACAACGCGTTTCCGATCGGAAGGAACCCGCGCTAGCCTCGTGCCGCCTTGGGCCGCTAACATAACTCCCGGAGGAAGGTCTCAATGAAGCTCGCCTTTTCGCCCGCCAGTCCCTACGTGCGCAAGGTCACCGCCTGCGCCATCAAGCGTGGGCTGAACGACAAGATCGAGCGGCTGAAGATCGGCACGACCGATCCGGAGCTGCTGAAGTACAATGCTCTTTCGAAGGTACCCACCCTCATCACCGACGACGGCACGTGCATCTTCGACAGTCCGGTGATCTGTGAGTATCTCGACTCGATCGGCTCGGCGCCCAGGCTTTTTCCCGCGCCCGGACCGGCCCGCTGGAAGGCCCTGACCCAGGAGGCGCTGGCGGACGGGATCCTCGACGCCACGCAGCCGCGCCGCCGGGAGCTCACCCTGCCGCAGGACGAGGGCCGCAAGAGCTACATTGCAGGGCAGCAGGGCAAGGTGGCGCGCGCCGTGGCCGAGTTCGAGAAGCAGGCGGGCACTCTCGGCAACCTCGACACGATCGGCGAGATCACCATCGGCTGTGCGCTGGGCTACCTCGACTTCCGCTACGTCAACGAGCCGTGGCGGCCGGGACATCCCCAGCTCACGGCCTGGTACGAGAAGGTGGTGAAGCTGCCGCCGCTCGCCGAAACGATGCCGGTAGGCTGACGTGACGTTCGATCTCCTCCTGACCAACGCCTGCGTCGCCACCATGGACGGCGCCGAGCCGTTCGGGCTGGTGCGCAATGGCGCGATCGGCATCACCCAGGGCAAGGTTGCCTGGATCGGCCGCATTGGCGACGTGCCGGCGGGCGGTGCCGGCAAGACCTGGGATCTCGGCGGCAAGCTCGTGACGCCGGGGCTGGTCGATCCGCACACCCACATCGTTTATGGCGAGGAGGGGCTGGTCGATTTCGAGGTGCTGTCCCATGGCGGCGGGCGCTGGGACCTCGAGAAAGCCGGCGGCGGCGTCGGCGGCATGACGCGGCGTACGCGGGAGCTCTCGGAGGAGGCGCTCTATGCCGCGAGTCGCGCCCGGGTGAGCCGCCTGATCGCCAACGGCGTGACGACGATGGAGAGCAAATCCGGTGCCGGCCTCGACAAGGAGGTCGAGCTGCGCCAGATGCGTGTCTCGCGCCAGCTCGCCAGGGACCTGCCGGTGACCGTGATCTCGACCTATCTCGGCGCGCATGGGCTTGCTCCCGAGTTCGCCGGCCGGCGCGACGCCTATGTCGACTTCATGTGCGAGGAGGTGATGCCCGAGGCGGTGCGTCAGGGAGTGATCGATCAGGTCGACGGGTTTTGCGACAAGGTCGGCTACACCCACGCCCAGATGGGCCGCCTGTTCGCCAAGGCCAAGTCGTTCGGCCTGCCGGTCAAGGCGCACGCCGACCAGTA
>CAZHQA010000018.1:32454-34750 GCA_964533955.1 uncultured Reyranella sp.
CGTAGAACGACGAGCGTGAACATGAGCGTGCGTGACAGGCTGATCGGCTGGCTCGACGAAGAACGCGACCGCCAGCTCGACTTCCTGCGGGCCTTCACCCGGATCGACACCTGCAATCCGCCGGGCGACACCCGCGAGGCGGCCGACTTCTTCCGTCAATTCCTCGATCGCGAGGGCATCAAGCACCGCACCGAGGCGCCGCAGGCGGCGATGCCCAACCTGATCGCGAGCTTCGAGGGCGCGCGGCCGGGCCGGCACCTGGTGCTGAACGGGCACCTCGATGTTTTCCCGATCGGCGACCGTTCGGTGTGGAAGCACGATCCCCTGTCGGGCGACATTATCGACGGCCGCGTTCATGGCCGCGGCACTGTCGACATGAAATGCGGCACCACGGCCCTGCTGTTCGTCTTCGCCTATCTGCACCGGCTGCGAGCCGAGCTGCCCGGCCGAGTCTCGCTCACGGTTGTGTCGGACGAGGAGACGGGCGGCAAATGGGGCGCCGACTGGCTGGTGCGCAACTGCGCCGACGAAGTGCTGGGCGACTGCGTGCTCAACACCGAGCCCAGCGGTGTCCATACTGTGCGCTTCGGCGAAAAGTCGATGTTGTGGACGCGCCTGCGCGTGGCCGTGCCGGGCGGCCACAGCGCCTATCCGCACACCAGCCCCAGTGCTACCAGGATCGCGGCCTCCCTGATCAAGGATCTCGAAACGATCGAGGCCATGGCGCCGGACGAGCCCGAGGTCGTGCGCGAGGTGCTGTCGCGACCCGAAGTGATGGCGGCGGCCGACCGCTCGCTGGGTAAAGGCGGTGCGGCGGTGATGCGCCGCGTTTCGGTCAATATCGGCACGTTGCAGGGCGGGGTGAAGATCAACATGTTGCCGTCGGAGTGCGTGCTCGAGGTCGACTTTCGCTTGCCGGTCGGCATCACGCGCGCCTTGGTGGTGGACAAGGTGAAATCGATTGTCGCGCGCTATCCGATGGTGACGTACGAGGAGCTGCTGGCGGGCAATCCCGAGTCCACCTGGTCCGACCCGACGCACGAGATGGTGGGGCACCTGGTCCGCAATGCCGCCGAGGCGCAGGGCCATGCACCGCAGCCGATCGTCAGCCTGGGCGGCACCGACACGCGCTTCTGGCGGCGCGCCGGGGTGCCGGCCTTCGTCTACGGCTGCTCGCCCGCGGGCATGGGCGGCATCGACGAAAGCGTCAGCATTGCCGAGTTCCACCACGTGCTGCGCGTCCATGCGCTCGCGGCGGCAGACTACCTCGGCGCCGGCGGCGGCGTCGTCAACACACGATAGGACTCCTCGAACCAGGCGATCCGTTCCTCGAGTGCGCTCAGGCGCGGGGGCGTGTCGACCTGATGGGCCACCGCCTGCAGCCGCTCGCATACCTCTGCATCCTCGCGGTAGATCCCGCGTACGACGCGGCTGACGATCCGCCTGCGTACGGGATCGGTGATCGGACGGGCGAGACGCGTGAACCACGAATGTCGCCCGTCGAACGGCGCGGAATAGATCCACGCGCGCGACAGAGAGCGGTCGTGTGCAACCGGCACGATCTGCTGCAGCACGCAAATGTAGTGCGGCCCGTCCGTGTGCGAGTGGCCGAGGATCAGGTTGGGCAGGATCTGCAGGATGGTGTAGTGCGACGCCACAAATGTGCCGTCACGGCAGCCGGCGACGTAGTCTGGCCAAGCGCTCTCCTTGTTTGTCTGAAGATAGGCGCTGTGCAGCCCGAAGCGGGCGTAGGTCAGGTCCGAGCGCTTGAGGTAGCCCGCCCGCCCGAAGGTTTTGGGATGCACCGCCACGAAATGATAGTCGTCCAGCGTGACGTGCAGGCCCAGTCGCCAATTGGCCTTGAACGGATGAGACAAGGTGGCCGTATTCCGCCCCGGGGAAAGGGCGGCGAGCACGGCAAAGGCCTCGTCGAGATAATCTTCGAGAGACTGCGTGGCATGGGGCGCCGGAAAGCGTCCGAACACCAGTGTCCCACAGGTGGCGATCTCGATCGGGTTGAGCCGTGCGTCGAGCGCGCGCGACACCGTGTCGAACGCCTACTCGCAGACCGGGATGCCGAGCGCGCGGCCTTCGCCATCGTAGCGCCAGTGATGGAAACCGCAGGTCAGGGGTCCGTTGCCGCGCTCGGCTGTGCGCAGGGGATGGAACCGGTGGGCGCAGACGTTCTCGAAGCCTCGTAGCTGATCGCCGAAACGCTGCACGAACACCGAGCGCGTGGCGAGCGATGCGGTGATCCAGTCGCCGTCGCGGGCGAGGTCATGGGTCAGGCCGAGAA
>CAZHQA010000019.1:0-30569 GCA_964533955.1 uncultured Reyranella sp.
CCTGCAGCATGGCGCTGCGCGTGTGCCGCATCAGCACCGCGGCGAGCGCGTTGCCCAGCACGAAAGCCGGCATGATGGTGGTGGCGAGGCTTGCCTTCCAGTCCTCGCCAAGCCGGACATAGCCCGAGGCGGGCAGCCAGCCCAGCGTCACCGAGAAAAGGAAGATCATCAGGATGCCCAGCCAGAAATTGGGCGTACTGAGCCCCCACAGCGCGAACAGGTTGGCGCCGTAGTCCCAGACCGTCTCCTTTTTCACGGCCGACACGATGCCGGCGGGAATGCCGATGCAGATCGCGATCAACAGCGCCATGGCGGCGAGCTGCAGCGTGACCGGCAGCTTCTGCATCACCAGCGCCCCGACCGGAGACTTCAGCCGCATCGACTCGCCCAGGTTTCCCGACAGCACGCCCTTGATCCAGTAGAAGTACTGGATGGGGATCGGCTGATCGAGCCGGTACTGCTCGCGAATCTCGGCCAGCACCTTGGGATCGCGCTCCTCGCCCGCCATGATCAGCGCCGGATCGCCGGGCAGCAGTTGTTGCAGGCCGAAGATCAGCATCGACACCAGGATCAGCGTCGGGATGATCTGCAGCAGCCTGGTGGTGAGGAAAGAGAGCACGCCGGGGCCTTCTACTTCAGCCGGAGGCCGACGACGCGCACCAGGCCATCCGGCATCTGCCGATAGCCTTCGAGCTTGTCGGTGTGAGCGACCAGGATTTGAGCGTGATAGAGGTAGGTGATCGCGCCCTCGGCCAGGTACTTGGCCGCGACTTTCTCGTAGGCCTTCTTGCGGTCGGCCACGCTCGACTTGGAGCGCGCCTCGGCGTGGCCGGCATCGACTTCCTTGTCGCAATAGCCGGTGGTGTTCTGCGGCTGGCCGCAGACCTGGAAGGAGTACGAATTGCCGTCCGGATCGCTGCGGCCGCTCCAGCCGATCAGGTAAACCTGATAGTTGCCTTCCTCGGACTGCTTGAGCGAGGTCGCGAACTCGGTGACCCGAATCTTCATGTCGAAGCCCGCCTCGGCCGCCATCGATTGCACGACCTCGGCGACGGCGCGAGTCTCGGCACCGTTGGGCACCATGAAGTCGAGTGCGATCGGGCCCGTGACCCCGGCTTCTTTAAGGAGCGCTCTCGCTTTGGCGACGTCGCGCTTGGGAATCGGGAACTTCTCCTGGTAGTACGGGTTCTGCGGGCTGACCCACTGGTTGCCGGGCACGAACTCGCCGTTGAACACCACCTGGTTTATGGCCTCACGGTCGATCGAATACTCCAATGCGCGGCGCACGCGCGGATCCTTGGCGAGCGGCGTGTCGGCCTTGGGTCCATTGTTGAGATTGGCGGTGAGACCGAGATAGCCGAGCGATACCGCCTTGCTGAGCTTGAGCTTGGGATTGTCGCGCACCGTCTTGATGTCGGTCGCGAGGACGCGCTCGATCAGGTCGAGCCCACCGGAGCGCAGGTTGGCCAGTCGAACCGTGGAATCGACGATCGGCAGATAGGTGATCCTGTCGATGAAGATCTGGTCCTTGTTCCAGTAGTCGGCAAACTTCTCGACGACGATGCGATCCTGCTGCACCCGTTCGACGAACTTGTAGGGTCCGGCGCATACCGGATGCAGGCCGAACTTGTCGCCGGCGGCTTCCGCGGCCTTCGGCGAAACCATCATGCCGGCACGGTCGGTGAGCTGGGCCAGGAGCGGCGAGAACGGCTCCTTCAGCACCAGCCTGATCGTCATCGGATCGACGACCTCGACCTTGTCGATCGAGGCGATCTCGGGCTTGCGGAACGATCCCTTCATCGTGAGGTGGCGCTCCAAGCTGTACTTCGCCGCCTCCGCATCGAAGGGCTCGCCATCGTGGAATTTCACGCCTGGCCGCAGCTTGATGGTGACCGCCTTGCCGTCGGCGGAAGTCTCCTGGCCGAGCGCGAGCTGCGGAACGATGTCGAGCTTTTCGTCGATGTCGAACAGCTTGTCGCAGATGGAAGCGAATACGATGCGCCCGACATAGGTGCGCGCCAGCGTCGGGTCGAGGACGTCGGGGTCCTCGGCCAGGCCGACGCGCAGGTTGGTCTGGGCGAACGCGCTGCTCGTCATCGCGGCCACGAGGGCCAGCGAGAGGGCCAGTCTCTTCATGTTGCCTCCGTCTGTGGGACGAACGCCGCCTGGAGGCGGTCTAGTCTTATGCGGTCCTGATCCTGGCCTGCCGCCTCGAAGATCACGGGCGATGGCGGAAACTCGGGCCACCAGGGGCACGCGGTGGCATGTCCGGCGCCGTCGTCGGCCAGCGCCGGTTCGTCGCGGCGGCAGCTCTCCTTGGCGAAGCGACAGCGCGTGTGGAAGTGGCAGCCGGTCGGCGGATTTATCGCGCTCGGAATATCGCCTTCGAGCAGGGCGCGCTCGCGGACGGCCGTCGGGTCGGGCAGGGGCACGGCGGCCAGCAGGGCGCGCGTATAGGGATGCCGCGGTCGTCGGAACAGTTCGTCGGTCGTCGCGGTCTCCACGATCTTGCCGAGGTACATTACGGCGATGCGATCGGCGATGTGCTTCACAACCGCGAGATCGTGGCTGATGAAGATGTAGGCGAGGCCGAAGCGCTGCTGAAGCGAGCGCATGAGGTTGATCACCTGCGCCTGGATCGACACGTCGAGCGCCGACACCGGCTCGTCCGCGACGATCAGCCTGGGTTCGACGGCGAGCGCTCGGGCGATGGCGAGCCGCTGGCGCTGGCCGCCGGAGAATTCGTGCGGGTAGCGGCGCGCATGGTCGGGCCGCAGGCCGACCAGCTCCAGCAATTCGCCGACTCGCGTCCGCCGCTGCGCCTCGTTGCCGACCAGGTGATGCAGGAAGAGCGGCTCGCCCAGCATCGCGCCGACGGTCATGCGCGGGTTCAGGCTGGCGTAGGGATCCTGGAAGATGACCTGCAGGCGGCGTCGCCGCGCCCGCATTTGATCGGGATGAAGCACCAGCAGATCGTCGCCTTCGAAGCGCACGCGCCCCGCGGTCGGCTCGATCAGCCTCAGCACGAGGCGGCCCACCGTCGACTTGCCGCAGCCCGACTCGCCCACCAACGCCAGGGTCTCGCCGTGCCTGACCTCGAAGTCGAGGCCATCGACCGCCCGGACATGGCCGGAAATGCGGCCGAATGCGCCGCCCTTCACCGGGAAGTGCTTCACCAGGCCCTCGACCTCGAGCAGCGCGCTCACGCCAGCACCTGGGTGAGCGGCGCGCGGCGGCAGCGACTGAGATGGCCCGGTGCCACCTCGATCAGCATCGGCACATCGGTGCGGCAGGCCGACTCGACAAATGGACAGCGCGCGGCGAAGCGGCAGCCTTCGGGCGGATGGGCCATGTCGGGCACGCGACCCTCGATCGAGGACAGGCGTGCTCGCTTCTCGTCGAGCCGCGGGATCGAACCGAGCAGTCCCACCGTATAAGGATGCTCCGGCCGGGCGAACAGGCTCGCCACCGGCGCTCGTTCCACGATCTGGCCGGCATACATGACCGCGACATCGTCGGCCATCTCGGCCACCACGCCGAGATCGTGGGTGATCAGGATGATGGCGGTGCCCGTGTCGCGGCGCAGCCCGCGCATCAGGTCGAGGATCTGTGCCTGGATAGTGACGTCGAGTGCCGTGGTCGGCTCGTCGGCGATCAGCAGCTCCGGCCCGCAGGCCAGCGCCATCGCGATCATGGCGCGCTGGCGCATGCCGCCCGACAGCTTGTGGGGATAATCGTCGAAGCGCTTCTCGGGCGAGGGGATGCGCACCAGGCGCAGGACCTCGATGGCGCGGGCCTTGGCGGCAGCGGCGTCGAGGCCCTGGTGGCGCTGGATCGCTTCCACGATCTGGTTGCCGATGGTGAACGACGGATTGAGCGAAGTCATCGGCTCCTGGAAGATCATGGCAAGGCGCGCGCCGCGCAGATCGCGCAATTCGCGCAACGATACCTTCAGCAGGTCGCGGCCCTCGAAGCGCACCTCGCCGCTCACCTTGGAATTCTCCGGCGGCAGAAGGCCCATGACGGCAAGGGACGTCACGCTCTTGCCGCAGCCCGATTCGCCCACCAGTCCGAGCGTGCGTCCGCGCTCGAGCGCAAGGTCGATCCCGTCGACGGCGCGCACGACGCCGTCATCGGTGGCGAAACTGACGGAAAGACGGCGCAGTTCGAGCAGTGTCGTGCTCATCTGCGTTCCGCTGCCTGGCTCCTTTGCACGGCGGCCATTATCCTGGCCCGATCGAAGATGCCGGCCGGATTCCCGCGCGTCGGAAGAAACTCGCGGAATGTGGTCCAATGCTCGCGGCTGACGGCTTCCAGCCGTGCCAGCTCGAGCAGCGGCTCGACGTGATCGTCGACGCGAAGGTCGAGCTCCGAGTAGTCCTGGTCGTTGTAGATCAGCAGCGCCGCCGATTGCTTGCCGCGCATGTCGCCGCCTGCCTTCTCGCCGGCCTTCAATGCGCGGATCAGCCGCTGCGGCAGCGGCATCGAGCCGTTCTCGCGGAAGAACCGGGCCGTCTCGGCGATCACCTGCGGGCCGGCCAGCATGTTGCCCGCCACCGAGAAATCATCGCCGATCCAGTGGCCGCACCACGGAACGCACTCTGCCCCGGTATGAGCGGCAAAGCGTCCGTCGGCCCCAAGGACATGGAGTTGGCGATGCGCGCGGCCCTCGTCCCCTGCCGTCAACAGACGCACCACGTCGGCGGCGCCCACGCCCTTGGAGATGAAGTCGAGGCCAGCTGGCCCGTACAACGGATTGACCAGGGCCTGCGTGCACACTGCCCCCTTCTGGGGCGCAATGAAGGGCACCCGGGCGCCGACTGCGAAGAACTTGGTCGCCACCGCAACGGCGATACGGCCCGAGTCGCGCTCGCGGTGGATGATCGACCAGGTCATGCGCTAGCGGCCGGCGGCGTAGCCCTGCATGCCGCGCGGATTGGCAGCGGCCCTGCGCCAGGGATCTTCGCGGCTGGCGGCGGTCAGGCGGCCTTCGGACCAATCGTCGTTCATCTCGACCTCATGGCCGCGCTTACGCAATTCCCGGACCGTTTCGGCCGGGATTCGGCCCTCGAGCACCAGCACGCCCGGGCGCGCCGTGCGCGGCCAGAACGAGGAAGGAAAATGCTCGGAGTGCCAGGCCGGCGCGTCGATAGCCTCCTGCAGGTTCATGCCGCAATGGACGTGGCGCAGGAACATCTGGGTGATCCACTGCTCCTGTTGATCGCCGCCCGGCGAGCCCCAGCACATGTACGGCTCGCCGTCGCGATGGGCGAGCGTCGGCGTGAGCGTGGTGCGCGGCCGCTTGCCCGGCGCCAGCGAGGAGGGCTGGCCTTCCTCGAGCCAGCAGATCTGGCCGCGCGTGCCGACCGGGAAGCCGAGCTCGGGCACCACCGGCGAGCCATGCAGCCAGCCGCCCGACGGCGTGGCCGAGACCATGTTGCCGTCCTTGTCGACGATGTCGAAATGCACGGTGTCGCCGCTCATCTGCCCCATGCGGCCGACGGTCGGTTCGCCGGCGCCGCTTGCCGCCACGGCAGCGCGCGCACCGTCGGCCTTGCGCAGCCGGATCACGCCGCCATAACCCTCGACCTTGCCGGGGCGCTGCTCGAACGAGGCCTTGGCCGGATCGATCAGCCTGCGGCGGTCGGCGTTGTAGGCGTCGGACAGCAGCGTCTGCATCGGCACGTCGACGAACTTCGGATCGCCGTAGAACGCCTCGCGGTCGGCGAAGGCGAGCTTGCTCGCCTCGACAACGGTATGGAGGAAGTCGGCGCTGGTCGGGTCGGCACCGTCGAGGTCGAAGCCCTTGAGCAGCGCGAGCTGCTGCAGCGTGACCGGGCTTTGCGCCCACGGGCCCGCCTTGAACACCGTGTAGCGGCCGTACTGGTAGGACAGTGGCTCCTCGACGGTCGCCTGCCACTTCGCCATGTCGTCGCCGCGCAGCAGTCCTTTGTTGCGCTTGCCGGAGACATCCATGATCTCCTGGTGGGTGTAGAATCGGTCGATCGCCTCGGCGACGAAGCCCTGGCTCCAGACCTTGCGCGCCCGCTCGAGCTCGGCCTCGCGGCCGCCGCCGCCCGCCTCGGCTTCCTTGATGATCCGCAGGTAGGTGTTGCCAACGGCGGGATTGCAGAACAGCGAACCGGGTGCCGGCACCTTGTTGCCGGGCAGGTAGACGGCGGCAGAGGTCGGCCAGTTGTCGCGGAAGTTGTCTTTCACGGTGTCGATGGTCGCCGAGGCCCGCTCGACGATCGGATGGCCGTTCATCAGGTAGCCGATCGCTGGCGCCAGCACGTCGCTGAGGCGCATCGTGCCGTAGTCGCGGAGCATCAGCATGTAGGCGTCGAAGGTGCCGGGCACGGCGGCGGGGAGCAGGCCCGTGCCGGGAATCAGGTCGAGGCCGAGGCTGTTGAAGTGGGCGATGGTCGCCTTGGCCGGCATCACGCCTTGGCCGCACATGATCTCGGTCTTGCCCTTCTTTACCGCGTGAAAGATCAGCGGCGCGTCGCCGCCGGGCCCGCACAGGTGCGGCTCGACCACCTGCAGCGTCAAGGCGGTGGCGACGGCCGCGTCGAAGGCGTTGCCGCCGCGCTCCAGGATGCCCATGCCGACGGCCGTGGCGATCCAGTGGGTCGACGTCACGACGCCGAAGGTGCCGGTGATCTCGGGGCGGGTGGTGAACGGGTTGGGATTGATCAGTTTCAAGGCGCTGCCTCCACGGCGTGCAAAATTCGCCGGTGAGGGTAGGGACTCGGACGAAGTCCGTCGACTCGAAGCGGGTAGCGCACTAGCGGAAAGTGCGGAAAGTCCCCGTCGGGCTCGCCCCTCGAAATCCCTCGTACGGGCGAGGGGTAGCCGGGTAGCGCCAATTGCGCGATTTCCCTCGCAGCCGCCTCGTCATCCCGGTACCGAATGCAACGCCTCCCGGTACCTCGTACTGAGCATACCTCAGGTCGGAGTGAATCGCCGATTCCGGTCATTAGAAGTCCGGAATGTCGCCCTCACTGGGGCAACCGCATCCAGGCCGGCACTTCGGGCAGGATGCGCACCCCTTCGGCGGTGAGGGCACCGTCGCGCGCATCGAGCTGCAGCATCGCCAGCGCCCGGTCGCCGGTGCCGGAGCGGATCTCGCCCACCTCGCGGCCGTCGCGCTTGATCACGGTGCCGGGTGCAGGCAGGGGGCCTTCGACCTTCACCGGGAACAGCCGGCGCTTGATCAGGCCGCGATATTTCGTGCGCGCGGTCAATTCCTGGCCCATGTAGCAGCCCTTGTCCCAGTCGACTCCGTGCAGCTCGTCGAAACCGCTTTCCAGCAACAGAGCCTTCTCGACCGGCAGGTCGCGGCTGCCGTCGGGCACGCCGAGGACGAGACGCAACGCGTCATAGGCGTGGGTCGGCGCGGCGGAGAAGCCTGTCGCCTCGAGTGCCGCCGCAGCGGTTCCCGCGGGCGCGATCACGCGCAGGCCGAGCTCGGGCAGGCGCGGATCGACGAAGCTCGTCGTGCCGGCGATCGGCAGCGTGGCGGCGGCGTCCGCCCCGTAGGCGACAGCCACCTCGAGCGTCGTGCCGCGATCCTCGACGGTCACCTTCGACCGGAGCTTGTACATCGAGAGCTTCCTGGCGAGGCCGGCGGCGCGTTCGCGCTCGGTCTCGAGCAGCAACGTGTCGTTGCCGGCGTCGACGACGAACATGTCGTTGAGGAACCGGCCCTGCGGGGTCAACAGCGCGGCCCAGATCGGATGGCCGGGTGTCACCTTGGTGGTGTCGTTCGAGATCAGTCCCTGCAGGAAATCGACGCGGTCGGGCCCGCCGACGGCGATGACGCTGCGATGAGGCAGCAGGGAGAACTGACGCGCACTCATGATGAGCAAGATTTGGGGGCTGCCCCGGAGCTTGGCAAGCGGTACCATTCCAGTCCTTGAGCGGGGGGAGCAGTTACGGGGAATGGATGCGGCCGATTCCGCGATAAAGCGGCTTCTGTGGTGGATCTGCCTTGCGGTTGCACCCGCCATCCTGGTGGGGCTGGAGCTGTTTCATCCGGCCAACTTCACTGCCAGCCCGGGCATGTACGAGTTCCTCTCGCGCGCCGAGCAGCGTGACTCCCACTACATGGCGCTGGGCTATTTTGGTCCCTATTGGTGGTTCCATCTGCACATGATCCAGACGCCGCTCGTCGGCCTTGTCGCCATCGGGCTCTGGACCACGGTGGCGCCGATCGGTGCCGGCGACAGCGGTGCCGCCGTGGCGTGCGCGTGGCTGGCGCGTCTTTCGATCTTCGTCTTCGCCATTTACTACACCGTGCTCGATGCGACGGGCGGCATCGGACTGGGGCGCTACATCCTCACCGCCCAGGAGATGGCGGCCGACGGCAGGTTGACCCCGGACCAGCTCCAGGGTGTCATTCGTCTGCTCAACACCGTATGGCTCGATCCTTATGTCGGGGGCGTCGGTTCATTCGTCAGCCTGACCGGTTCCTAC
Source organism: uncultured Reyranella sp. (assembly GCA_964533955.1). Lineage (GTDB taxonomy): Bacteria > Pseudomonadota > Alphaproteobacteria > Reyranellales > Reyranellaceae > Reyranella. The sequence continues at coordinate 8,479 of CAZHQA010000019.1, forward strand.
GCCGTCCTGGCGGCGTCGATCTTCATCGCCGCCGCTTTGTCGCTGTCGGGCCGCGCCGGCTGGATCACGGCCCTGCTGCTGCTGGGCTTCGGCTGGGAGCTCCAGACCGCCCACGCGGCGCCGCATGGACCGATCGCGTTCTCGTTGCTGATCCTCGCCACCGTTTCGATGTGGCTCAGGTCGCGCCGTCGGCCTTGATTCCCAGCTGTGCGATCAGCTTGCCCAGCCGATCGTGCTCCTCCTGCAGCGCCGCGGCCATTGCCGCCGGGCTCATGGGCATCGGTTCTATATAGGCGCCGGCCAGACGTTTCTGCGTCTCCGGCTCGGCGAGGCTCGCCGCCACTGCCTTGCTGACGCGTTCGACGATGGCGTCGGGCAGGTCCTTCTGGCCATACAGTGGCAGCGAGGAGCGCACTTCGAGTTCGCCGACGCCCTGCTCGGCCATGGTAGCGACGTCAGGGAGGTCTTCGGTGCGCTTGGGTCCGACCAGCGCGATGGCCTTCAGCCTTCCGGCACGGACGTGGTGGGCGACCAGGGACGTGCTGACCACGCCGAAATCCAGGCGGCCGGCCAGCAGATCCTGCACGCCCGGCGGCAGGCCCTTGTAGGAGATCGACGTGATGTCGATGCCGTATTTGATCTTGAGCTGCTCGGGGATCAGGTGGCCGCCGGTGCCATTGCCCGGGTTGAGATAGTTGAATTTGCCGGGATCGGCTTTGGCGAGCGCCACGAAGCTCGCAATGTCTCTGGCCGACGAAGCTGGCGGCACGCACAACAGCGCAGTGCTGACGCCGACCATGGCAATCGGCTTGAAGTCGGCCATCACGTCGAAAGGCGCCTTCATCAGCATGTTGAGCACGACGTGGCCCGAGACGGTGAAGTAGAGCGTGTAGCCGTCAGCGGGCGCGCCCAGGAACATCTGGGCGGCCATGATGCCATTGGCGCCGGGCCGGGGATCGATGATCAGCGGTTGGCCAAGTTCCCGTTGCATCGCTTCGCTGATGGCGCGGCCAGCGATGTCGATGAGCCCGCCCACCGGGCCGGGCAGGATCACGCGGATCGGCCTGGCGGGCCAGGTCTGGGCGCGCGTGGAGACGGGCGCGGCGAGGGCCGCGCCCAGCAGCAGTCGCCGGGTGATCATTCTAGGACGCGCGATAGAACGGCTTGTCGCCGCATACCGTGACGCGATGACCGTAACGGCGGTTCGGGAAGTAGTCGAACATCGCGTGATGCTGGACGCTGCGGTTGTCCCAGAACGCCACCGAGTTGGCCTGCCACTTGAAGCGGCACTGGAATTCCGGAGTCTCGACGTGGCGGTAAAGCATCTCCAGCAGGGCGTCGCTCTCGTTCCTCTTGAGCTGCGGGATGCGCAAGGTGAAGCCGCGATTGACGTACAGGCTCTGGCGCCCGGTCACGGGATGCGTGCGCACGATCGGGTGCTCGGCGTTGGGGAACTTGATGTCGTCACGATCCTTCGCCTTGACCCGGTAATAGTGTGCCTTCGAGCTGTCGTGCAGTGCGGTCAGGCCGGTGAGCAGCTTCTTGATCGGCTCCGACAGGGTGTCGTAGGCGCGGTACATGTTGGCGAACAGCGTGTCGCCGCCGCCGTCGGGCGGCACCTCGGTGAGATAGAGGATCGAGCCCATCGGCGGCTCGAGATCGCACGACACGTCGGAGTGCCATTCCTCGCCGGCGACGTGCTTTGACTTCTCGTCGGCCTTGATCACCAGGATCTCGGGATGCTCGGGGAAAGCGATTGGCGCGTTGGGATGGGTATGCAGCGGCCCGAAGCGGCGGCCGAAATCCTTGTGCTGCTCGATGCTCATCTTCTGGTCGCGGAAGAAGATCACCAGGTTCTCCATCAGCGCGTCATGCACTTCCTGGAACTGCTGGTTGCCGAGCGGCTTGCCGAGATCGACGCCGAAGATCTCTGCGCCGATGGTCGGGGTGAGCTTGCGCACTTCGATGGACTGATAGGCCATGGGGCGTTCCTCCGTTGCCAGCACCATACGCCGCTCGCCGGGGAGTGCGCGGCCAAAGTCGACAAAGTCCGTATTACGGACTAATCAGGCCAGGTGATCGAGCCCGTCCGCCGTGCCTTCACCGTTCTGGAAGCCTTGAACCGCCGCCGTTCGACCACGCTTTCGGTGCTGGCGGCCGAGACCCGCCTGCCGAGGCCGACGCTGGTGCGCCTGCTCCAGACCCTGATCGAACTGGGCTATGCCTCGCGGGTGTCGCGCCGGGACGGCTACCGCCTGACCGACCACGTGCTGGCGTTGGCCGGCGGCGTGCGCTTCATCGATCACCTGGTCGACGCCGCCATTCCGCACATGAGCCGCTTCACCTCGGAGCATGGCTGGCCGCTTTACCTCGCGACGCCGAGTGCCGGCGCCATGACCATTCGCCATTCGACGGCGCCGGAGAGCCCGATGTCATTCGAGGGCGCGGGCTATAACCGGGCCAGCCCGATGCTGTTCGGCGCGCTCGGTCGCGCCTGGCTCGCCTTCTGTCCCGACCAGGAGCGGCGCACCATCCTGCGCGGCATCGGCGCGCGGCAGGGGCCGGTGCTCACGGCGGCGCTGGAGCAGATCCGCCGCGATGGCTTCGCCTTCACGCGGCCGCCGCGGCCGACGCGCATCCACGGAATTGCCGTGGCGATCCTGGGCAAGGATCGCGTGCTGGGCTGCCTGTCGATGCGTTTCCCGCGCTCGGCTATGAGCGAGGAGATAGTCGGCCAGCGCTTCGGACCCCGTCTCGCCACGCTCGCGCGCGCCATCGCCTCCGACGTCGGCTAGCTCGCCTTCTTGAGGTGGGGAAACATGGCGATGCGCGCCGTGTCGTCCATCTCGGTCTTGAAGGCATGCTTGTCCTTCAACGCCAGGGCCTTCTGCGCGGCCGGCCGGGCCGAGATCTCATCGACATGGCGCTTGATGTTGGGCAGTGCGGCATAGCCGTCGGGGCCGAGCACGTTGGGGATCAGCCGCGACCAGCCCCACACCGCCATGTCGACGATGCCGTAGTCGTTGCCCAGCATGAAGCGATGCTTGGCGAGGCGATCGTTCAGGATGTTCCAGTGCCGGCGCGCCTCGAAAGTGTAGCGCGTCACGGCATATTCCTTGGGCTCCGGCGCGAAATTGCGGAAGTGCACGGACTGGCCGGAGTAGGGGCCGATGCCGGAGGCGACGAACATCAGCCACGACAGCAACTCGCCCCGCGGCTTGTCGCCTTTGGGCGGGAGGAACTTGCCGGTCTTCTCGGCGAGATAGAGCAGGATGGCGTTGCTGTCGAACACCGTGGCATCGCCATCGACGATCGCCGGTACCTTGGCGTTGGGATTGACCGCGAGGAAGGCCGGCGTGTGCTGCTCTCCCTTTCGCGTGTCGACGGGGACCAGTTCGTATTGCAGGCCCATCTCCTCGAGGGCCAGAGCCACCTTTGTCGGGTTGGGCGCGAGGTTGTAGTAGAACTTGATCATGCGGTGACCTCGTTGGGTTTGCGGCGGGCATCGTAGAAGGCAAGGGGAGGAAATGTCATGTCGTTCCGCGCGCTGGTGCTGTCACAAGGCCCGGACCGCAAGGTGAGCGGCGCCGTCGAGACGCTGGAGGAAAGCCGGCTTCCGGCAGGCGATGTCACCGTGGCGGTCGAGTACTCGACCTTGAACTACAAGGACGGGCTGGTGCTCACGACCGGTGGCGGACTGGTCAAGACCTGGCCGCATGTCGGCGGGATCGATTTTGCGGGCACCGTCGAGGCGTCGAGCAACGCCGACTACAAGCCGGGCGACAAGGTGGTGCTGAACGGCTGGCGGGTCGGCGAATTGCACTGGGGCGGTTATGCCGGCAAGGCGCGCGTGAAGGGCGACTGGCTGGTGAAGCTGCCGCCCTCCCTTTCGACCAAGCGGGCGATGGCGATCGGCACCGCGGGCTACACTTCCATGCTCTGCATCATGGCGCTGCAAAAGCACGGCATTCGTCCGGAAGCGGGCGAGATCCTGGTCACCGGCGCGGCGGGTGGGGTCGGCAGCGTGGCCGTGGCGATCCTGGGTCGCCTCGGGTACCAGGTCGTGGCCGCCACCGGCCGGCCGCAGGAGGGCGACTATCTCAAGTCACTCGGGGCCGCAACGGTCCTCGACCGCAAGGAACTGACCGAAGCACCGGACCGGCCATTGCTGTCCGAGCGCTACGCCGGGGTCGTCGACACCGTGTCGGGCGTGATGCTCGCCCGCGCCCTTGCCCAGGTGAAATACGGCGGTGCGGCGGCGGTGTGCGGCCTGGCCGGCGGACCGGCGTTCCCCGCCTCGATCCTGCCCTTCATTCTGCGCGGCATCGCGGTTTACGGCATCGAGTCGGTGATGCTGCCGAAGACCCCGCGCGAGGAGGCCTGGCGACGGCTCGGCACCGACCTGCCTCTCGACAAGCTCGATGCCACGGTGAGTGAAGCAGGGCTTGGCGATCTGCCGGCGCTCGCCCCAAAAATCCTCAAGGGAGAGATACGGGGCCGCGTGGTGATCGACGTCAACAGATGATAGGTTTCGCGCCAACATCTCCACTTCCGCGTTCCTGAGAAGGGTTCCCATGTCCACCGTTGCCAAGCCCGCCGCCAACAACCTCGACGCCTTCTTCATGCCGTTCACGGCGAACCGGCAGTTCAAGAAGAACCCGCGGCTGTTGGCCAGGGCCAAGGGCGTGCACTACTGGACGCCGGAGGGCCGCAAGATCATCGACGGCACCGCGGGCCTGTGGTGCGTCAACGCCGGCCACGGCCGCGAGGAGATCAAGGCGGCGATCGCCAAGCAGCTCGACGAGATGGACTACGCGCCATCCTTCCAGATGGGCCATCCAAAGTCGTTCGAACTGGCGGCGCGCCACGCTGCGCTGCTGCCCGGCGACCTCAATCATGCCTTCTACTGCAACTCCGGTTCCGAGGCGGTCGACAGCGCGCTCAAGATTGCGCTCGCCTACCACCGCGCCAACGGCCAGGGCACGCGCACCCGCTTCGTCGGCCGCGAACGCGGCTATCATGGCGTCGGCTTCGGCGGCATCTCGGTCGGCGGCATGGTCAACAACCGCAAATGGTTCACCATGCTGGCGGGCGTCGATCACCTGCCGCACACGCACCTGCCGGAGAACGCCTTCTCCAAGGGCGAGCCCGAGCACGGAGCGCATCTGGCTGACGCGCTCGAGGGGATCGTCGGCCTGCATGACGCCTCCAACATCGCCGCCGTCATCGTCGAGCCCTGCGCCGGCTCGACCGGCTACCTGCCACCGCCCAAGGGCTACCTCAAGCGCCTGCGCGAGATCTGCACCAAGCACGGCATCCTGCTCATCTTCGACGAGGTCATCACCGGCTTCGGTCGCCTCGGCACCGGTTTCGCGGCCGAGAAGTTCGGCGTCATTCCCGATCTGATGACGGTGGCCAAGGGCATCTCCAATGCCACGGTGCCGATGGGCGGCGTGTTCGTTCGCAAGCATATCTACGACGGCCTGATGCAGGGCCCGGAGAACGCCGTCGATCTGTTCCACGGCTACACCTACTCAGCCCATCCGCTGGCCTGCGCCGCGGCCTCGGCGGTGCTCGACATCTATCGCGACGAGGCGCTGTTCCAGCGCTCGGCCGAGCTCTCGCCCCACTGGGAGCAGGGCGTGCATTCGCTCAAGGGCCTGCCCAATGTCACTGACATCCGCAATCTCGGCCTCGCCTGCGGCATCGACCTCGCACCCGAGGGCGCCGTCGGCACGCGGGGCTACAAGGCCTTCACCAAGGCCTTCGAGCTTGGCCTGATGGTGCGCCAGTCAGGCGACGCCATTGCGATGTCGCCGCCGCTGGTGATCGAGAAGGCGCAGATCGACGAGATCATCGATATCACGGCCAAGACGATCAAGGCAGTCGCCTAGCGCGGGTTCTGATCGAGAGGAACCGTCTTGCGGCTCCACCCGATCGGAAACGCGTTGTACAAGGCGCTTCGACCAAGGGCATAATCGGTTCGGCTGATTCCAGCCGAACCGATCATGCTTCAGCGGAGACTGTGACCTTCAGCCGGGAACTTGCGTGGCTGCTCGGTGAGTTTGCCGCGTTGGCACATGTCGCCATCGCGACTGCGGTCACGATTCATGTTCTGCTCAACAAGCGCAACGTCGGCACGTCCATCTCCTGGATGGGCATTGCCTGGCTGTCGCCGTTCATCGGCGGCGCGCTGTACATCGCGCTGGGCGTCAACCGGGTCAAGCGGCGGGCCATGCGACTGCGCCGCGAGCGCTCGCACCTCTTCCTCGTCGAAGAGGTCGCCCCCGACGCTCCGGAAGCCGGCCCGCTGACACCGCTGGAATACGCCGTAGGCCGGTTGACCGGCCTGTCGGCCGAACCGGGCAATGCCATTCAGCTCCTGCGAAACGGCGACGAAGCCTATCCGGCGATGCTGGCGGCGATCGACACGGCGACCAGGAGCGTCGGCATGTGCAGCTACATTTTCCGCGACGACGCCGCGGGCGAGGCCTTCATCTCGGCTCTCGTTCGTGCCCACCGGCGCGGCGTGCAGGTGCGCGTGCTGATTGACGGAATCGGCAGCGGCTATTTCCGGTCGGGAACCTACAACCGCCTGCGCCACGGCACCGTGCCGGTTGCCCGATTCCTGCATTCGTACTTTCCCTGGCGCACGTCCTTCCTCAACCTGCGCAATCATCGCAAGTTGATGGTGGTCGATGGCCGCATTGCCTTCACGGGCGGCATAAATATCGGCGCCGAAAACATGCTGTCCGGCCATCCGTCTCACCCCGTGCGCGACACGCATTTCCGTATCGAAGGTCCCGTCGTGGAACAACTCGTCGAGACTTTTGCCGACGACTGGCTGTTCGAAACCGGCGAGAAGCTCCTGAGCGACGAGTGGTTCCCTGCTCTCGAGCCCGTCGGCACTGCGGTCGCGCGTGCCGTGACGTCCGGCCCCGACGAGGACCTCGAGCAGATCGAGTTCGTGGCGTTGCACGCCATCTCCTGTGCCCGTCGCTCGATCCGCGTGGTGACGCCTTACTTCCTGCCGCCCGAAGTGCTGACCACGGCGCTGGGACTGGCCGCCATGCGTGGCGTCAAGGTCGAGATCGTGCTGCCCGAGCATTCCAACCACGCGGTGCTCGATTGGGCGCGACGCGTGCCGCTCCGCGACCTGCTGCGCGCCGGCTGCCACGTTTCACTGCGGTCGCCGCCATTCGATCATTCCAAGCTGATGATGATCGACGACGCCTGGTCGCTGATCGGCAGTGCCAACTGGGATACGCGCAGCTTCCGCCTCAACTTCGAGCTCAATGTCGAGGTCAGGGACGAGGACTTTGCCTGCCGGTTGGCCGAGATCACCGGCGGCGGACGCAAGTTGCTGATCGCCGATCTCGACGGCGATCCGTTGGCGCTGCGCCTGCGCGATAACGCGGCGCGGCTGCTGCAGCCCTATCTCTAGCGGAACGCCGCTCGTATGCGGGCGAGTTGGCGCTTGGCCCGGTAGAGTGGGCGGCGGCGGCCGACGGCTTCGGCAATCTGCAGGTCGAGCACGATAGGCCGATGGTCCGACGGCCCGAATTCGAGCGTTCCCGTGAACGTGCAGTTCAGTCCATGCGCCAGGCAGCGGTCGAGGCGAAAGGGCACGACGTCGCCGCCGAAATGGGTGATTTCGCGCGGCCCCACATCGGAAAAGCCCGGAATCAGAATCGGCCCGACCGCGTTGTAGTCGCCGACGATCGCCGAGGGCCGGCCGCGCAATGCCGCGGCGATCCGGACGAGTTGCCGGCGATTGAGGAGCTGGCCATGGGACAGGTGGACGTTCGCGAAAGTGATCTCGCCCACCTGCACGATCTGCGAGCGTCGGCGTGGCACTCGGCCTGGCAGGCGCGACGCCGGCAGCGGCAACACCAGCGGCTGGGCGAAGCGATGTCGGCTCCATACCGCCAGGCCGTGGATGCGGCCCGGCCAGGGCAGGCGATGGTAGTGTCCGCTGGCCAGCGACGGCAGGACGTCCATGTGCTGGGTGACTTCCTGCATCAAAAGCACGTCCGGCCGCTCGCGCTCGAGCAGGGCCACGACATCGCCGACCGCAGCGCCTTCCAGCCGCAGCAGGTTCCAGCTGATGATCCTCATCGCCGTCAACATAGACGCTGGCCGCCGATCTGTGCACACTTTCGGGCGCGACAAATAACCGGACGGAAACGACATGAAGGTGGTCATTACCGGCGGCGCCGGCTTCCTCGGAAAGAAGCTGGCGCGGCGCATCCTGCAACAGGGAACGCTCGCGGGACCGGACGGCAGGGCCGAGAAGGTAAGCGAGCTCCTGCTCTTCGATATCGGCAAGGCGAGCGGCCCCGGACTCGATGACCCGCGCGTGAAGGCACTGGCGGGCGACATCGGCAATGTCGCCACCGTGCAGTCGATCGTGCAGGGCGCCTCGACGGTGTTTCATTTTGCCGCCGTCGTCAGTGCCGGAGCTGAGGCCGACTTCGACCTCGGATATCGGGTCAACCTCGACGGCACGCGCAACGTGCTGGAGGCATGCCGCGCGCTCGGCAGCAATCCGCGCGTGGTGTTCACGTCTTCGCTCGCCGCCTATGGTGGCGATCTGCCCAAGGCCGTGACGGACGACACGCCGCTCACGCCGCAGACGTCTTACGGCGCACAAAAGTCGATCGGCGAATTCCTGATCCGCGACTACACGCGCAAGGGCTTCCTGCGCGGCACCGCGGTCAGGCTGCCGACCATCTGCGTGCGCACGGGACTGCCCAACAAGGCCGCGTCGACCTGGGCGAGCTCGGTGGTGCGAGAGCCGCTGGCCGGTATCGACGTCGTCTGCCCGGTGACGCCGCAGACCGTCATGGTCGTGCTGAGCCCGCGCAAGACGGTCGATGCCTTCCTGCGCCTGCACGATCTGCCGGCCGATGCATTCGGGCCCGGCCGCACGCTTCTTCTGAACGGCATCAATGTCACGGCCAAGGACCTCGAGCAGGCTGTCGGCCGCCACGCCGGCAACCGCAAGGCGGGAAAGGTGACCTGGCAGCACGATCCGGCGATCCAGAAGATCTGCGACGGCTGGCCCCAGGGCATCGATTCCAGGCGCGCCCGCTCGCTCGGCTTCGAAATCGACAGGGACCTGGACGAGATCGTGCGCAATTTCATTGCCGACGACCTCGACGAGCAGATCAAGCTGACCAGGGCGGCCTAGAGCATTCTGCCGTCCGGCGCGGCGAGACGGGCGTCCGTTCCCTGCACGCACGCGCTGCGCTCAGGACGACACTTGCGCCCTGACTGCCTCCTGAGCCGCGGGCACGCTGTCGACGAGGGTCGGCAACGCAAGCGGCGTGCGCGATCCGACGAAGATCGAACGGTGCATCGTCTGGATCGGCGTGTGGATCCAGTCCGTCGGGAAATCGACGTGGTCGGGCTGGGTGCGCGGGATGTAGCCATAGCCCAGCAGCGACTTCAGGCGATTGAGCACCCAGAGCCGCGTCGGCCGGCAGCCGATTCCGGAAACCGCCTGGTTGACGGCATCGGGGTCGCGCACCAGAAGCAGCTCGTCATGCGTGCCGGGCGAGACCGCTGTTTCCAGCAGCAGCTGGCCGTCGCACACATCCGCCAGCCGGCCGAGCGCGCGTTCGGGATTGGCCAGGTGATAGAGCAGGCCATAGCAATAGACGAGATCGAAGCGACCGAGCTCGATCGGCCTGTCGAGTTCGAGGTCCACCAGCGCCGATTTCGTCCCGGGCAGGCGGCGGCCGATTTCGGCGAGGTTCTCCGGCCGTCCATCCGTTACCGTCACCTGGCAGCCGCGTTCTAGGAAGAACGGCGTGTGCAGCCCGATGCCGGCGCCGACCTCGAGCACGCGCTTGTTTGCGAGATCGAGACCGAGGGTCGCGAGATGCGACTGGCGCGCCTGGTTGATGGCGTGCGCCCCGGGCGCGAGAAAGACGGCGAAGGGATCATCCGCCTGCCGGCCGAAGCCCAGGCGCTGGAACAGGGACTGCTTGGCCACGCGTCGTCGCCTCAGGACTTCAGCGCCGTCTGGACCATGCGCCAGCCGTTCTGCAGGTGACGCCACGGCGACCACACGTGGCGGCTGCGCATCATCTGCCAGCGTTGCGGCTCGTTGTCGGGGCCGGCGATGGCGCCGGCATCGTCGACGTAGTCCGTGATGCCCACGGCATCGGTGTCCCAAGGACCGGTAGTCTTGAAGATCGTCGTCTTGGCACCGTAGGACAGCAACGCCGCCGACATGCCTGAAGCCATGAAATCCATGTAGCGCGGCAGGCTCTCGGGCCGGCACAGGTAGCCCTTGTTGAAACCGACGGCGAGCAGGCGGAAATGGAAGGGGTTCTTTTCCATGTACCGCACCACTTCGGTGGTATTGGCCGGATAGCGCGGCGAAAAGAAGTCGTCGATCACCACGATGCCGTTGTCGTTCACGATCTGGTTGGCGAGCTCGAGCTCGCGATAGACCGCGGAGCCGGTATGTTCTCCGTCGATATGCAGCCAGCGCACGCTGTGGTGCAGGGCCTTGAGGTCCAGCTTGGCCGGCAGGTCGGCCGACGGCCCCGACAGCGGCACCAGGTTGGCGGGTTCGATTCCGGTCGAGCGGATCGACTTCTGGACCGCCGGTTCGTCGAGCCGCAGGTCGCAAAGATAGAGCTTCTCGTCGCCCTTGCGGTAGTTGGCCAGCACCGAGGCCGAGCGGCCGCGCCACACGCCAATCTCGAACAGATCGCCGGGCGTTCCGGCTTGCTGGTCGAGCAGCGCGCGCCAGACGCAGTAGGACTGGAACATGAACCAGCCCGGTATGGCGTCGATTTTTTCCCAGCTCAGCATTCCTGACCCTCGCGTGCGGAGGCCTTGCTAACAGTGCCTTATCGAGGCTGCAAGGTGTCCCGACTTGCCTCGGCAAGCCCCCTGCTGTAGAGCCCGCACACGCCCGCGATGCCGTCCAACATCTTCGCCTATCGTGCAACGATCTGCCTGATTTGGGGGCTGGCGATCTGGCACAGCTGGACCTGCCGCGGCCTGTTCGTCGACGGCTCTGCTTTCCTGGTGCAGATCGTGCGGCGCGAATGGTTCTTCGATTTCTATGCGCCGCGGCTTTACGCGATGATCGTCGGCCAGATCCCCGTGATGGTGGCGATGACGCTGGGAGTGACGGATCTTCACTTGCTGGCGAAACTGCTGTCGCTTGGCCTGTTCGGCCTGCCGACCCTTTTCTATACCTTCGCGCTGCACAGGGTTAAGGACGAGCCGGTCCTGATGGCCATCGTCATCGCGGCCATCGCCATCGTCTTCATGACCACGTCTTTCTTCATCGTCGGCGAATACAACACCGCCTACGCGATCACCCTGATGGTGGCCGTCCGCCTGGCCACGGCCGAGCGGCTCACCTACGCGGACTCGATCGTCCTGGTACTGGCTGCCGCGCTGGCGACCCGGACCTACGAGGTGATGATCTATCTCGGCCCTCTCCTGTCATTGATGGTGCTGTGGCGCGTGTGGCGAGCGCCGGCGCGGCCGATCGTTCCGACGCTGCTGCACCTGGCAGCCGTGGGCTTTTTCATATTTTCGATGTTCGTGGCCATCGATTCCGTGGTGCATCCGCATTCTGCCGAACACCTCGAGGAGTCCTGGCATCAGGCGTTCTTCTTCTGGCAGAACATGCAGTTCGACTTCATGCTGGTCGCCGCCCTGATCGTCGTGGTGTGGGCGATGCTGCGGCCGGACGACCTCAGCCAGTTCAAGCCCTATCGCTGGGCGTTGCTTTGTCTTGCCGTCCTGGCCCTGTCGCCGCTGCTCGCGTTCACCGATACGCTCGTGCGGCCGCTGGCCAAGTCGCAGTACGTGGCGCGCATGGCAAGCGGGCTGGTGATCGCGTTCATGGTCGTCGTCATCTGGGGCTACAAGGCCAAGCCTCGGCTCAAGGTACCAGCGTTGGCCGCGTTCGAGGAACCCGCCGCCGCCCGGCGGCTGCTGGGCTTTGCCTGTGTCATGCTGCTGGCGGCACTGCCATCCGACCTGTTTCTGACCGCCACCTGGTCGTCGTACCTGGATGCACTCGGTGCCACGGTGCGCAGCAACAGCGGTGTCGTGGCTTTCGAGGACACGCCTCTCGCCAAGAGACCCCATAATCTGCTGGTCGAGAACTGGGTTCTGACGACCCAGAGTCTCGCGATGCGTTCGAAGGCCGACGACGCTGTCGTGGCGCCGCCCAAGGGCTTCAACGAGTGGGTACCGTTCCCTCCGCGCGAACCGCCCAATATCGGCCTGTTCTTCTGGCGCTACTAGAAAGCCGCGCCTTGCCACCGAATATTGCCTATCGCGCCGTCGTGATTCTCTTGTGGGCCCTGGTCGCCTTGAACAGCTGGGTCTGCCGCGGCTTGTTCTGGGATGGCGCGTCGTTTCTGGCCATCATGCTGGACACCGGATCATTCCATGATTTCTATCCAGCGCGCGCGCACGTTGCCTGGGCGACCCAGGTGCCGGTGCTGCTGCTGATCAAGGCCGGCGTTCATGACACGCGGCTCCTGTCGATGGTCTACTCGGCGACGCTGTTCGCCCTGCCCACGGCGCTCTATCACCTGGCGCTGAGGCGCGTGCGAGCCGACGCCGTTCTGCTGGGCGCGGTTCTCGCGATCCTGGCGATGGTCTATCTGCCGACCTGGTTCTTCATCATCGGCGAGTTCAACACGGCCTATGCGGCCGCCACCCTGGCCATGGCTATCGTGCTCACGTCGTCGGGGTTCGACCGCCGCGACGGGGCAATTCTGTTCGGATTGGGGGCACTCTGTCTCGCCTCGTACGAGGCCATGATCTACCTCGGGCCGCTGCTGGCGGTCGCGACCTTGTGGTTGGTGAGTCGTAGCCGCACCCGCGACGGCGTCGCGCGCCTGATGGGCTGGCTGGCCGCCCTCGCATTCCTGGCAAGCGCCGGCGTCGCCGCCAGCGCTGTCGTCACCTACTGGCAGCACGACTACTTCACTCGCGTGCGCCAGGCGACCTTCGACTTCTGGCAGGACCTGCAATTCATCGTGCCGCTGAGCGGGCTCGGCTTCCTGGTCCTCGTTTCCCTCGTCTGGCCGTCATGGCTGAAGGGGCGGGCACCACTCGTGGCGGTCAGCCTTCTGGCAGCCCTGCTGGTGTCGACCATCTGGTTTCGCGACGTCTTCACGCCTGAGTCCATGCTCTTCCCGCCGGCCCACTACGTGGCGCGGACCGGAGCGGGTGGCCTGTTGCTGGTTTTCCTGACAGCGATGTGGGTCTACATCGCCTGGCGCGAACGGCCGCCACGGCTGCTCGAGATCCTGCGTCAGCCGCCGGTCGGGCGGCGACTGGTGCTGGCGATGGCCATCCTCGTGGCGGCGGCGGCGGTGCCCGATCTGGTCTTGACCCGCCTGTGGGTCGGATATCTCGACTTTTTTCGAGGCGTCGTGACCAGCCGAACCGGCCTCGTGCCGTCGTCCGACCTGCCGATGGGGCAATGGCCCTACCGGCTGTTTGCCCAGGAGTGGACCTACCCGGCGCTGAGCGCGATCGTGCGCAGTGCGCCTGGCCAAGGCGTCATCGTCATGCCGAGCGACTATCGCCGCCAGGCGCCGTTCGATCCGACGTGCGGGACCGTGCCACGTCTCGAGGGCTATCACTGGGGCCGCTAGAGCGGAATCAGATTCGTGCCCACAGGAGATCGTGTTTCAAAGGGCTTGGGCTGGGGTCGCGCCCTGAAGAGTGACGGAGACCCTAGCTCGCCCGGGCGACGCGGCAGGCTTACGGCCGCATCCAGTGCCGGCTGGGCCCGGTGCCGCGCACCGGTGCCGCGAGTTCCACGAATTCGCACAGGATCTTGCGAGTGTCCCGCGGATCGACGATCTCCTCGATCCAGAATGTCTCGGCACTTCGGAACGGTGAGCGCAGCTTGTTCAGACGATCCTCGATCTCCGCCATCTTGGCCTTGGGATCGGGGGCGGCCTGGATGTCGGCGCGATAGGCAGCCTCGATGCCGCCCTCCAGCGGCAGCGAACCCCAGCGGCCCGACGGCCAGGCGTAGCGCCAGTTGAGCCGGGCCCCGTTCTGGTGCGCCGCTCCCGCCACGCCGAAGGCGTTGCGGATGATGAAACTGCACCATGGCACGGTCGTCTGGAACATCGCCGACATGGCGCGCACGCCCTGCCTGATGACGCCGCTCTTCTCGGCCTCGAGGCCGATGAGGAAGCCGGGGCAATCGCAGAAGTAGACGACCGGCAGATGGAATGTCTCGGCGAGGTCGACGAAGCGCGCCACCTTCTGGCAAGCATCGGCCGTCCAGCCGCCGCCGTAGAACATCGGATCGCTGGCCATCACCGCCACCGGCCAGCCGTCGATGCGCGCGAGGCCGGTAACGACCGAGCGCCCGTAGAGCCTGCCCATCTCGAAGAAGGAGCCTTGGTCGACGATCTTCTCGACGATCGGCCGGATCCGGTAGACCTTGCGGATATCGCGGGGCACGACGTCGAACAGGGATTCCTCCCGGCGCGACGGATCGTCGGTCTGTGGTCCGCGCGCCGGCACGTCGTAGACCGAGGAGGGCAGGTAGGACAGGAAGCGGCGGGTAAGGGCGAACGCCTCGTCTTCGCTGTCGGCGGCCTCGTCGATCGCCCCGGCGCGCAGATGGATTTCCCAGCCGCCCAGCTCCTGCTTGTCGAATTGACGGGGACTGAGGCGATTCACCACCGGCGGGCCGGCGACGAACATCGCCGAGAGCTCCTTGACCATCACCGAGTAATGCGTGGCGGCCAGTCGGGCGGCGCCCAATCCGGCCACCGAGCCCAGACCCAGGCCGACCGTCGGCACGACCCCCATGTTCTGCACCACCCACTCCCAGCCGCGCACGCCCGGTACGTTGGCCCGACCGGTGGTCTCGATGGTCTTGACCGAGCCGCCGCCGCCCGAGCCCTCGATCATCCGGATCAACGGTACGCGATACTGGTTCGCGTAGCGCTCGATGAAGAGGTCCTTCTCCTTGATCGTCGCATCGGCCGAGCCGCCGCGCACCGTGAAGTCGTCGCCGGTGACGGCAACGTGGCGGCCGTCGATCTTGGCGCGGCCCATCACGGCATTGGCCGGCATCAGCTCCACCAGGTCATTGCGGCCGTCGTATTCGGCCTTGCCGGCAATGCTGCCGATCTCGCGGAACGTGCCGCTGTCGACCAGATGGTCGATGCGCTCGCGCACGGTGAGTCGGCCGCCGTCGTGCTGGCGCTTGACCTTGTCAGGGCCGCCCATGCGCCGGGCCATCTCTTGACGTCGGCGCAACTCGTCCATTTCGGGTTGCCAGGTCATCTCGGCGTTTCCTCGGTGGGGTGTTTCAGGCGCGACCGGTGCAAGCTGTGTCGTACCAACGCGCAAGCGGACGGGCTACACCGAATGCAAGCGGGTCGGGTCGACCGGCCGATGGACGAAACGGCGATGGTCTACGGCGCCGCTTCGTAGACGATGCCGCCGATCAGGTTTTCCTCGTAGAGGCGCGCCAGATCGATGCCTCCGGGCGGACGGGCGATCGGCAGGTCTGCGATGGCGCGAGCGAGGCGCACTTCCTGGTCGCGCCGCAGGGCCTCGGCCTCTTCGACCGTGATCGGCGTGAAGCGCACGGTGCTGCCGGGCAGCAGTCGGCCCAGGCGCGGCAGGTCGACCGAGGCGACTGTCGCAATCTTCGAATAGCCGCCCACGGTCTGTCGGTCGCCGAGCAGCACGATCGGCAGTCCTGCTCCCGGCACCTGGATGGCACCGGGTCCGATACCGTCGGAAATGATGTCGGCACCCTTGGAATGCTCGATGGTCGGACCTTCGAAGCGGATGCCCATGCGGTCGGCCTCCTTCGAGACACGATACTCCGACTCCACGAAGGTCCTGCGTCCACGCGCGCTGAAGTAGTCGTCCTGCGGCCCCCATACGACGCGGATCGGTCCGCTGCCGTAGTCGAACGGCGCCCCGAGTCGGCGCTCGTCGCCGGGCGGCGCCTGCTCGAGCTTGATCGGCAGGAGGTCACCGGCGACAAGCTTGCGTCCGTCAAATCCGCCGATCCCGGCGCGGGCATAGGTCGAAAGGCTGCCCATGAAAGGCCGCAGCGCCAGTCCGCCGGCGATTGCGAGATAAGCCGTGCTCGAGCCCTCGACCAAGCCGACCCGCATGACCTGCCCGCGCTTCAACAGGTATGTGCGGTCGGACTCGAGCGGCTTGGGCGGGACGTCGGCGCCCTCGATCAGCGCCGGCGAAAGCCGGCCGACCAGTGCGACGCGCACGCTGTCGGCCTCGACCAGGAGATCGGGCCCCATGACGCCGATCTCGAGGCCCGCGGTGCCGATCGGATTGCCGACCAGGGCATTGGCAAGGCTGAGCGCGACGCGGTCCATCGCGCCCGCCGTCGGCATGCCGAGCGCCATGAAGCCGATGCGACCGAGATCCTGCACGGTGTCGAACAGGCCCGCCCGGATCACCTTGAGTGCTGCGCTCATGCCGTCACTCACGCCTTCACGAGGGTCGACCAGTCGAGTGTGCCGGCTTCGACCTGACGCGCGATGCGGTCGTAGGTCCGGCGGTCGACGCGCTGGAAGGCGAGCGAGTCGCCGGGCGCGAGAAAGACCGGCTGCTCGCGACGCTGGTCGAACATCCAGAGCGGCGTGCGGCCGATCAGGTGCCATCCGCCCGGACTCTCGAACGGATAGATCGTCGTCATGTCCATGGCGATGGCGACCGACGATCGCGGCACGCGGACCCGCGGCTGCGGACGGCGCGGCAAGTAAAGGCTCGGCTCGAGCCCGGCGATGTAGGCCAGACCGGGCATGAAGCCCAGGACGTAGACCTTGAACGGCGAGGCGAGGTGCTGCGCGATGACCTGTTCGGTCGTCCGCTTGGTGCGCTCGGCCACTTCTTCGAGATCGGGCGCAAATTCCGGATCGTCGTAGCAGCAGGGCACGGCGACCCGGCGGCTCTTGGCGCCGGCCTCGAGGCCGCCCGCGACCAGTGCGTCGATCTGCGGTTTCAGGTCGGCGCGCGACGTTGCCATCGGGTCGTAGGTGACCATAAGCGAGCGCATGGTCGGCACCGATTCGACCAATCCTCCCAGCTTTCCGGCAGCCTTGGCGGCATTGATGGCCGCATGAAGGGCCATGACCTGGCTGTTGATCTGGGGCGAGATTTCGTTGCCGAATTCGACGGTAAAGGCGGTATCGCCACAGGATAGGTAACGTACGCTCACGTCTGCTAAGATAACGGCTTCGAAACGAGGAGTCTCCCATGGCCGCGGCGACCAACGCAGGATACGTGAATATCAATTCCGATCTCGGCGAGAGCTTCGGACCGTGGGTCATGGGCAACGATGCCGACGTGCTGAAGATCGTGCGCTCGGCCAATGTCGCCTGCGGATTCCACGCCAGCGATCCCGTGGTCATGGTCGACACCGTGAAGCTGTGCGTCGACAACGGCGTCTCGATTGGCGCTCACCCGGGCTTCGCCGACCTGCAGGGCTTCGGTCGCCGTGTCATCAATCTCACGATCAAGGAGCTCGAGGCCAATATCGCCTACCAGCTCGGGGCGCTGCAGGCGATTGCGGCGTTGCACGGTGCCAAGGTCACCCACATCAAGCCGCACGGCATGATGGGCAACATGTCGGCCGAGAGCGCCGACATGTCCGAGGCGATCGCCCGCGCCACCAAGGCGATCGATCGCGACATCATCTTCCTCGCCCAGGCCAACACCGAGCAGGGCAAGGCCGCGCGCAAGGTGGGCTTGCGTGCCGCGGAGGAGGTGTTTGCCGATCGCACCTATACCGACAAGGGCTTCCTGACGCCGCGCAAGGAACCCAATTCCATGATCAAGGACGCAGCACAGGCGGTGGCGCATGTCCGGCGCATGGTCGACGAGCAGGCGATCTATTCGACCTCGGGCAAGCGCATTCCCTGCCAGGTCGATTCGATCTGCGTGCACGGCGACGGTCCGACGGCGGTGACCGTGTCGCGCGCCGTGCGCGAGGGCCTGGAGGCGGCGGGCATCCGCGTGGTGCCCCTGCCCGAGCTGCCGAGCCTCAGGCACTGACGACGACGGAACATGGCTGCAGCCGGCCCCCTCATGGCCTGGCTGCGTTCAGCTCCTGTCTTTGCAATTGACGGCCTCGCGCCTGACTTTGAATCCCGGCAGGGGCTCGTCGCCCATGTTCCGCGGCCAGGTGTGGCTCGCAAGACGCTGTTGAACGAACGGCAACAGCTCGCGAAAGAATGCCCATGCCTTCACCCGAATGCCGGACTCCGTCATGTGAACGTTGTCGGCGAACAACATCGGCTCGGCGGGAATGAGGTTGGCGACGTCGAAAAAAGCCATGCCATGCGCTTCGGCGTACTTTCGATAGACGCGATTCTCGAAATCGAGGCCGCGTCGAAGGTCGCTGTAGGTCCACGGCCAGTAGATCCTGTTGTTGGTCACCCAGATATAGCGGCCCTTGACGGGATCCACCTTCAAGCCGTCGTGCACGATCCAGGCGAATGAGCTCAGGGCGAATTCGCTGCCCACGTTGTTCAATGCAACCCGCATCGTGTCGAATTGCTTGAGGATCGGAGTAAGGTTCAAGGGCAGATCCTGCCGGGTGATGTCCGGGTTCTTCTCATCGAGACCCTTCGGCCAGGCAATCTTGTAGGCCGGCTTGGCCGCCTCACCCACTTGTGCGATCGAGAGGCCCGCATCGGCCAATGCCTTGAATATGCGGGCGACGACCGACGATGTCCGCGCCGCCCTGGCCATCCAGCCTGCATAGTCCTCGTATTGCGGCCGCGGCAGCGCTTTCAGCGAATCGGCGTTCTCGACAAGGGAGCTCCAGTCGAATTCCAGCGCTCCCTCATAGAAGATCACCAGATCCGGCCGAAGCGGAGCGACCTCGTCGCGCACGACCGCGGCGACATCCGCCGCATGGGCCCCTTCACGACCCGCGTTGAGGACCTGGAAGCGCACCCGCAGGCCTTGCTGCTGCGCCCACGCATTGAGCCAATCGTCGAGGAGCTCCGGCGCCGACCATGGCAGGGCGGGCGCTTCTGCGATGGTGCTCGCTCCCACGAACACGATCCGGATCGTTTCCGGTGTCCGCGCGTCGATCGGTTTGCCGCGCCAACCAATCTGGTTGGTCACCAATCCCGTCGGCAGCGTCGCATTCGGGCGGTAGCGATAGTTCGGTCGAACGTCGCCGCTCGGAGAATCGAATTCGTCCAGCGGCCATCTGGTGAGGGGCTTCAGGACGACATGATTGCATGCGTCGGCAGCCAGCTTGGAGTTCCAGACCTTGAAAAGTTCCGACGTCGTCAGCTGGGCGGTCGGTCCGATGTCGATGGGCTTGTTGCCGAATTCGCGCAGTCGCTCGAGATCTTCCTCTTTCGGCTCCTGCCTGTTCGGCAGGGGCGGCGGCGACCTGGTCCACAGATTGCCGACGCTCTTCCGCCCGGTTTCGATCCCGGCAATGTACTTGTCGATCGGCACCACCTGGGTCGTCCCGAAGTACATTTCTTCGGCGAAGATGCCCCGATTGTCCGCCAGCCGGGCGACCGCTTCCGCCAGGCCGAGGCACAGCACGATCGATACCAGCACCAGCACGGCGCTACCCCATTTTGCCATGCCGCCGGAGCGCCGACTCTGCTCGCTAACCACGGTGCGTCTCTATCGCAAACCGAAGCTGGTGGGCCGCCTCTCCAGGTACGCTGTGGATGATTGCATCGGGACGTTCGGAGAGAAGACCAGATACGAAAATCCTAGACGATGACGCCACTTAAGTGATCTCCGGTTCCGAGTTTACACCGAAGCTACTGTAGATCGCGCGACGAGGGCAACCATGTGGCCGGAGCTTCGCTGACCGGTCGCGGTCGCGACTCGGGAATGCCGCCGGCTCTCCCCGGCATCGGCGCGGCGCCCTCCGATCGAGCTTCCGATTCTGGAACATCGAACACCGGAATGTGACCGGGACGGCGGCTGGGCCGTTCCGCACGGCTGCGCGATAGTCGCGGCACCGCCGGATAGACAAAGCGGCTTATAGGGAGAAAACGCCATGCTTCGACTCATGATGGCCGCGCTTGCTGCGGCGTTGATGCTCTCGCCTTTGGGAGTGTCGGCTCAGGCACCGCCGTCCTACGGCGCGCCGATCGGGCACGATGCCGCAATGAAGGCCATCGCCGCTTCGGAAGCGGAGGCCAAGAAGAACAACTGGTTCATGGTCACCGTCGTGGTCGATAGCGGTGGCAGGCTGGTCGCGCTTTCGCGCATGGACAATGCGCAACTCGGCAGCATCGATATCGCGATCGGCAAAGCGGTGACCGCCAACAACCTGCGCCGTCCGACCAAGGCGCTGCAGGACGCCGTCGCCCAGGGCGGCGCCAATCTTCGCATGCTGGCAGCCCCTGGCGTGACTCCGCTCGAAGGCGGCGTGCCGATCATTGCCGATGGCAAGGTCATCGGGGCGATCGGCGTGTCCGGCGCGGCGAGCGACCAGGACGCGCAGTGCGCCATGGCGGGCGTCAGCGCGGCGCTGGCAAAATAGCGCCTGGCGCATGACGGGTTCGGCTGAAATCAGCGGGGGATGAGGCGGAACCGGACCAGGTTCTGCCTCATCCCATTGCGCTCCGGACATTCCGCCGCGCCGCCTTGTTAGCCATTGGGTTGCCGCTATAGTCCGCCCCGCCTCATTTCACGGGGCCTCGTGCCCGTGCCGGTGCAAGAGCATGTTGGCCCATCGTGACTGCGGCATGGCAGTATTCGCTCCGCGTGATCCCCTCATGGACGGCGAAAGACGCCAGGGCGCGGGGGCTGGAGCGAAAGCGGTACACTAGGGCGATCGAGATGAAGCGCAGAATATTCGGTTGGATAGCCACGCTCATCGGCATTGTGGTGGCGCTCGCCGTTGTCGAGGTGACGGCAATCGTCTGGCTGTATCTCGAGGACGGCCACTACACCTCGGCAGAAGAGTTGTTCGACCGGACCCAGAATACCTACGTGCGCGACCTCACCAAGGGCACGAAGTGCCGCTATATCGACACGCTCTTTCCGCATCCCTATCTGGCGTTCGTGCATCACGGCAATCCGCCCTGCGGTCTGCCGCAGACCAACAACATCGGGTTGTTGGGACCCGACTTCCCGACGGTCAAACCCGCCGACCGCTACGTATTGCTGGTGACCGGCGGTTCAGTGGCCTCGCAGCTCGTCCAGAACTGGCCGGCCCCCGCGCCGCACTACCTCGAGGAGGAGCTCAACAAGAACTATGTCAGCCCCAACGGCAAACCGTGGCTGGTGTTGAACGGCGGCGACGGAGCGTGGAAGCAGCCGCAGCAGCTCATCCTGTTCTCGCTCTATGCCACGTCGGTCGACGCCGTCGTGACGGTCGACGGTTACAACGAGCACTATCTGTTTTTTCCCAACGTCACGGAGCGCCTGGAGCGGCCGCTCAGCAACTTCCTCGACGTCAATCCCTTCGTTGCCGACGAGAATTTCGGCGATGCCGCCACCGGATGGGTGATCGGCCGCGTTGCGGGCGCATTGGCGACCATTCCCGTGCTGGGCCGTTCGCACGCCGCCTACATGATCATCCGGGGCATCGAATCGGTCGCCAAGAGCAAGGACAACTTCAAGTCGACCAAGAGGACGACGCTCGCGAGCCTGTTCGCGATGCCGCCGGAGATCGTCAAGGACTACGATCGCGAATTCGCCGTCCAGCTTGATCTCTACCAGAAGTACACGCGCGCCATCGAGGCGATCGCCAAGGACCAGGGCGTCAAGTCGGCCTACTTTCTCCAGCCGGTGCCCCCCTATGGAAAGGTCCTGACCGAACAGGAGAAGCAGAGCGTCGGCGACATCAGCTATGGCCCCGTGTACCGCAAGGTGGTTGCCGGCATGATGACGCTGCGCGATCGCGGCTTGCCGATCTACGACCTGGGCGATCTCCTGAAAGACGAGAAGGGCACCTTCTACGCCGACGACGTCCACTTCATTCGCGACAAGGATAGCGGCGAAAGCCCCGGCTACCGCATGATGGCCGCTCGCGTGGCCAAGAACCTCGCCGAGACCTGGGGGTTGAAGCCCAAGCCCTGAGGCGC
>CAZHQA010000019.1:30669-33939 GCA_964533955.1 uncultured Reyranella sp.
CGCCTCACCGGGCAATGGTTGCTCGTCCGGAGCCAAGTCGCCGGACCCAGCCGAGGATTCGTGCCGTGTCGCGTGCCGACCGCGCTGAAAGCGCACCCAGCAACCGTCCCCCCTCCATCGACCGCATGGCCGCCTGGCCGGCGTTGGCGCCCCTGATCGAGCGCGCCGGCCGTCCCCTCGTGATCGAGGCGTTGCGCGCCTGGGCCGATGCGCGGCGCGGCTCGCCCGAAGTCGCCGACACCGCAGCCTGCGCCCGCTGGTGCGAGGCTCGACTGGCCGGCTTGGTGGCGCCGTCCCAGCGGCGCGTCTTCAATCTCACGGGAACGGTGCTGCACACCAATCTCGGCCGGGCCGTGCTTGCCGAGGAGGCGATCGAGGCGGCCGTCGTGGCAATGCGGTCGCCGACCACATTGGAATACGAGCTGGAGGGCGGCGGCCGCGGCGAGCGCGACGATCACATTTCGCCCTGGCTGTGCCGTCTCACCGGCGCCGAGGCCGCGACCGCCGTCAACAACAACGCGGGTGCGGTGCTGCTCGCCTTGAATGCGCTCGCTGCGGGCCGCGAAGTCATCGTCTCGCGCGGCGAGCTGATCGAGATCGGCGGCGCCTTCCGCATTCCCGACATCATGGCGCGCGCCGGCTGCCGCCTGGTCGAAGTCGGCACCACCAACCGCACCCATCTCAAGGACTATGCCGCGGCGATCGGGCCCGACACGGCGGCGATCATGAAGGTGCACCCGTCGAACTATGCCGTGCAGGGCTTCACCGCGTCCGTGACGGCCGCCGAGCTGGTGCCGTTGGCGCGCGAGAAGGGCCTGCCGCTGATCGAGGATCTCGGCAGCGGCACCCTGGTGGATCTCGAGACCTGGGGCCTGCCGCATGAACCGACGGCGCGTGAAGCGATCGGGGCCGGCATCGATGTCGTCACCTTCTCGGGCGACAAGCTGCTGGGCGGCCCGCAGGCCGGACTCCTGGTCGGGCGCAAGACCTTCATCGAGCGCATCGCCAGGAATCCCATGAAGCGGGCGCTCCGGCTCGACAAGGTGCGGCTGGCGGCGCTGGAGGCGACGCTGCGGCTCTACGCCGATCCCGCGAAGCTCGTGAAGCGTCTGCCGACCATCCGCGCGCTTGCTCGGCCGGCCGGCGAGATTCGCGCCCAGGCCGAGCGGCTGCTGCCATCCTTTGCCGCCGCGTTGGGCAAGCAATGGCAGGCCGGCATCCAGCCGGTGCGCGGCCAGATCGGCTCGGGCGCGCTGCCGGTCGATCTGTTGCCGTCCTTCGCGCTTTCGGTGAAAGGCCCCCGCAAGAAAGGCGGGGGATTGGACAAGCTGGCCGCGGCCTTCCGCCGGCTGCCCATTCCGGTGATCGGCCGCATCGAGGACGACACGCTCCTGTTCGACCTGCGCACCCTCGACGATGAGCGGGGCGAAGACGAGGCGGCCTTCGCCGGGCAGCTCGGGCAGCTCGCGCCGTGATCGTCGGCACGGCAGGGCATATCGACCACGGCAAGACTGCGCTGGTCAAAGCGCTGACCGGCGTCGATGCCGATCGCCTCAAGGAAGAGAAGGCGCGCGGCATCACCATCGATCTCGGCTACGCCTACAGCGACCTCGGCGACGGCCGCCAGCTCGGCTTCGTCGACGTGCCGGGCCACGAGCGCTTCGTGCACAACATGCTGGCCGGCGCCACCGGCATCGACGCCGCCCTGCTGGTCGTGTCGGCCGCCGAAGGCATCAAGCCGCAGACGATCGAGCACCTGCAGATCATCGATCTGCTGGGCCTCGATCGCGGCCTCGTGGCGCTGACCAAGGCCGATCTTGCCGACGACGACCAGCTGCTCGAGCGCATGGCCGAGATCGAGACGCTGCTGTCACCGACGTCGCTCGCGGGGGCCGAGATCCTGCCGGTCTCGTCGCTGACCGGGCAGGGCGTCGCCGAGCTGAAGGCGAGCCTGTTGGCGCTGGGCGAAAGCGGCAAGGGGGCCGCGGGCTTCGCCCGGCTTGCGGTCGATCGCTGTTTCGTGCTCGCCGGCGCGGGCGTGGTGGTGACCGGCACGGTGCATGCCGGCGAGATCAAGGTCGACGACCGGCTGCTGCTGACGCCCTCCGGGCTCGAGGCCCGCGTGCGCTCGTTGCATGCCCAGAACCGCGAAGCCGAGGTCGGGCGCGCCGGCGAGCGCTGCGCGCTCAATCTCAGCGGCGCGCGGCTGTCCAAGGAAGCGGTGCGTCGTGGCGACTGGGTGGTCAGCCCCGAGCTGCACGCGCCGACCGAGCGGCTCGACGTGCGGCTGAAGCTGCTCGCCTCGGAGGACCAGCCCCTGAAGCACTGGTCGCCCGTCCACGTCCACCTCGGCGCTGCGCACGTGATGGGGCGCGTGGCGCTGCTGGAAGGCAACACGCTCGCGCCGGGCGAGCAGGCGCTGGCGCAACTGGTGCTGGAGGAGAAGGTGGGGGCGCTGTCCGGCGACCGCATCATCCTGCGCGATCCGTCGGCCACGCGCACGGTCGCCGGCGCGGTGGCGGTCGATCCGTTCGGTCCGCCGCGCAATCGCCGCACGCCGCGACGGCTGGCCGAGCTTGCCGCGCTGAGTGAGGGCGACGCGGGCGTGCTGCCCAGGTTGCTGCGCCTGGACGCCGGTTACGTCGATCTGGCGCGCTTTGGCCTGGCGCGCAATCTCAAGCCCGCCGAAGTCGAGCGGCTGCTGGCGGGGGCATCCGCCACCCGGCTCGCGGGCTTCGGGCTTTTGTCCGAGACCCTGGCACAGGCGAGCGCCGACCTGGTCGAGACGCTGAAGGCCTACCACGCGAGCAATGCCGACGCGCCCGGTCTCCAGCCGGAGCGCTTGCGGCTCGCCATGAAGAAGCGCTGGCCGCAGGCCGTGTTCCGCGTCCTGCTCGATCAGCAGGTGGCGGCCAAGACGGTCGTGGTCGACGGGCCGTTCCTGCGCGTGCCCGGCCATTCGCTGAAGCTCGGCGCGCGCGACGAGGCGTTGTGGAACAAGATCTCGGCCGATCTCGTCCGCGAGAGATACAAGCCGCCGCGGGTACGCGACTTCGCCCAGACCTACGGCGTGCCCGAGGCCGACGTGCGCCGGCTGCTGCGCCGGCTCGCCCAGCTCGGCCGCCTCGTCGAGATCGCGCCGGACCAGTATTTCCTGCGGCCCGTGGTCGCCGAGATGATCGGCATCGCTCACGGGTTCGCAGCGGAATTCAGCGCTGCCCAGTTCCGCGACAGGCTCGACAACGGCCGCAAGGTGGCGATCCTGATCCT
>CAZHQA010000020.1:0-33850 GCA_964533955.1 uncultured Reyranella sp.
CAGCGCGTCATGCGTGTGCGGCGGATACTCGTGCGTGGTGAAGTCGGCGTGAAGGTGACTCAGGCCGCGCAGATGCCGATCCCACCAGTACTGCGTCGAGTTGTGCGGATCATGGCGCGCCATGGTCAATTTTTACCAATATCCGCCGACGCCGCGCCACTAGCCTCGCGCCATGATCATGCGCACCTGGCGCGGACATGCGACCGGCGCGAACGCGGACGCCTATGTTCGACATTTCAGTCACACAGTCAGCGTCTCCCTCAAGACGATGACCGGCCACAAGGGCGCCTGGCTGCTGAGGCGCGAAGCGGGCGGCAAGACCGAATTCCTTGCGCTTACCCTCTGGGAGTCGCGAAAGGCGATCGAGGCCTTTACCGGCCCCGATATCCGCACGGCCGTCGTCGAGCCCGCAGCACAAGCCGTACTCTCAGGATTCGACGATTTGGCCGAGCACTATGAGGTGGCAGTAGCCAACCCCTAGACGCCGCGCAGGATCGAGCGACCCGCGTAGCGCGCCTGGGTACCAAGCTGCTCCTCGATGCGCAGCAGCTGGTTGTACTTGGCGAGCCGATCCGAGCGCGACAGAGAGCCGGTTTTGATCTGGCCACAATTGGTCGCGACTGCGAGATCAGCAATCGTGGAATCCTCAGTCTCGCCCGAGCGATGCGACATCACCGCGCCGTAGCTGGCATGGCGCGCCATCGCGACCGCGTCCATGGTCTCGGTAAGCGTGCCGATCTGGTTCACCTTCACCAGGATCGCATTGGCCAGCCCGCTCTTGATGCCGTCGGCCAGGCGCTTGGGATTGGTCACGAAAAGATCGTCGCCCACCAGCTGGATCTTCCTGCCCAGCTTGTCGGTGATCGTCTTCCAGCCGGCCATGTCGTCCTCGGCCATGCCGTCCTCGATCGACACGATCGGATACTTGGCAACCAGGTTGGCGTAGTAATCGACCATGCCGGAGGCATCGAGCGACTTGCCCTCGCCTTCGAGCTCGTACTTGCCGTTCTTGAAGAACTCGGTGGAGGCTGGATCGAGCGCCAGCATCACATCCTCGCCCGGCCGGTAGCCCGCCTTCTCGATCGACTTCATGATGAAGGACAGCGCTTCGTCGGCCGTCGCGAGGTTCGGCGCGAAACCGCCTTCGTCGCCCACATTGGTGTTGTGACCCGCGTCGTGCAGCTGGCCCCGCAAGGCGTGAAAGATCTCCGAACCCATGCGCAAGGCTTCGGCAAATCGATCCGCCTTCACCGGCATGATCATGAATTCCTGGATGTCGATCGGATTGTCGGCATGCACGCCACCGTTGATGATGTTCATCATCGGCACCGGCAGCACCGAGGCCTGGCTGCCGCCGACATAGCGATAGAGCGGCAGGCCGCTTTCACTCGCCGCCGCCTTGGCAACCGCAAGCGACACGCCGAGGATTGCGTTGGCGCCCAGCCGTGCCTTGTTGGGCGTGCCGTCGAGCTCGATCAGGGCGCGGTCGATCTTGATCTGGTCGAGCGCCTCGAGCCCGGACAGAAGGTCCATGATCTCGCCGTTGACCGCGCCGACTGCCTTCAGGACGCCCTTGCCGCCATAGCGATTCTTGTCGCCGTCGCGCAGCTCGACCGCCTCGTGGACGCCGGTCGAGGCGCCCGACGGAACGGCCGCGCGGCCCGAGGCGCCGCTTTCCAGCTCGACCTCGACCTCGACCGTGGGATTGCCGCGGCTGTCCAGGATTTCGCGGCCGCGGACCTCGACGATGGCAGTCATGAGATTAACTCCTTCAGGCCGGCTTCTCTAGCTGCGTGCCCCTGCGTGGGCAAGATATAGTCGTGCGGCGACCGCAGACCCCGAGGGAGTGCAGACGATGCCCGACAGCAGCAGCATCCGGCAGAACACCGCGACAGTCGAGCAGCGCGTCGACGCCATTGAAGCGGTGATGCACGACCGTGGCATGAACCCTGCGCCGTTCATCGACGAGTTCAAACACACCATCGAAGAGAAGTGGATTCCGGAGAACGGCGGGCGCGTGGTCGCCAAGGCCTGGACGGATCCGGAGTTCAAGAAGCGCCTGCTGGCCAACGGCAGGGCCGCGGTCGGCGAACTCGGCCTCACGATGCCACCGCATCATCGCCATCTCGTGGTCCTGGAAAACACGCCCACGCTGCAGAACGTGATCGTCTGCACGCTCTGCTCATGCACGGCATTTTCGATCATCGGCCTGCCACCCGACTGGTACAAGGATCTCGAATACCGCGCCCGTGTCGTGCGGCAGTCGCGCACCGTCCTGAAGGAGATGGGCCTCGACCTCCCCTCCTCCGTCGACATCCGAGTATGGGACACGACGGCGGACACGCGATACATGGTGCTGCCCGAGCAGCCGCCGCACACGAAGGGCTGGTCGGAAGAAGAGCTCGCCAAGATCGTCACCAAGGACGCGATGATCGGCGTCGCCCGACTGTAGGAGATCCGACATGGATGGCGTGCACGACATGGGCGGCCGGCAGGGCTTCGGCCGGGTCCGCTATGTATTGAAGGCCCAGACTTTCCATGAGCCCTGGGAAAAGCGGGTCAATGCGCTTTATTCGCTGGCGGTCAAGCTCGGCATCTTCAACATGGACGAGTACCGCCACGCCATCGAGCGCATGGAACCACGCCACTATCTTTCCGCCAGCTACTACGAGCGCTCGCTGACCAGCCTCGCGACGCTCTGTGTCGAAAAGGGCATCGTCACCAGGGAAGAGCTCGAGCGGCGCGCTCAGGGGAGTTTTCCGCTGTCGCTGCCGATCGGGCCCGGCCGGTCGAACGTAGAGACTCGCGAAAAGTTCAAGGTCGGCGACAAGGTTCGCGTGCGCGTCGAACATATCCCCGGCCATGTCCGTGCCCCCGGATATGTCCGAGGCAAGACCGGCACGGTTGTCGGCATCTCGCCGGCATATCCCTTCCCGGATGCCCATGCGCACGGCGTGAAGGCCGAAGACGAGCCGACCTACGATGTGCGCTTCAACGCCGAAGATCTCTGGCCGAACTCAGCCGATCCGGCCCAGGTACATGTCGGCGTGTTCGAGAGCTACCTCGACCGGGCGGTCTAGCGCCAGGCGCTGCGCAGCACCTGGTCGGATTTCCATTTCTCGACGCCGGCCACGTCATCGCAGGAGAAAGCCTGCGCGCTCTTGCGCGGCGTGCCCTCGATCCAGGCAAAAACCAGGCAGTGCGACTGGCTAGCCATGCCCTTCCTGCTCTCGATCAGCAGTTCGCTGGTGACCGCGGCGCCCGACTTGGCATCGCCGTAATCGTCGGTTGCCGGTGCGATCTCACCCACGGTACGGCCGGCGGTCTTGTTCTCGGCGTACCATTTGGCAAACCCGGCGAACTGCTCGCCGGCAGCGCCCTTGCCGTCGGCCGCGACGTAGGCCTTGAGATCGCCGACCAGGGACTTGACCGCCGCATCGGCCTTGGGCTCGGCCGCCCTGCGACGCTCGGCGAGCCTGGCCTGGAGCGCCTTCAGGGCGTCGGCATTGCTCTGCGACGGCGGTGCAGGAGCAGGTGCCGGCGCGGCTGCCGCCTGGCTCGTTGGATCGATGCGCTTGATCGGCGCCCGTGCCGCCTCATTGTTGAGTGCCACCGCCTCGCCCGGAGTCAGCTTGCCGGTGACCGGCGCATTGTGGCCGCGCTGCCAGTCGCCAATCCCCTTGGCCGTGGCGTCGGACTGCATGTTGCCGTCGATCGGCCCATTGTATTTGTCGAGCGTGCGCAGCGATTCCTGGAGCTTCCGCCGATCGCCCTCCGGACTGTTGAGAACGGTCGTGTAGTCGGGCTGGGGCGCGGCGCGCGGCACAGCAGCGGGCTGCTGCGGCGCCGGAGGCGCTGCTCCACCGCCGGACGAACAGGCGCCAGGGGTCTGGAAGCAGCGCTCGACCTCGCCGGCGCTCTGGGCGAGCGCCGTCACCGGCAACAGGATGGCCACCAGGAACGACAAGCCGCGCATCTCAGATCGCACCATAGGTGCCGATCGCCAGTTGCGACGGCAGGCCGATCACCATCACGATCGGCTGGCCGCGCCCGGTTTGGCCGCGGCCGATAATGTGGTCGTTGGGTGCACCAAACTTGGTCTGGTAGGTGCCGTTGCCCGAGAACTTTCCGCCAAAGCAGTTGAGCGAGAAGCGGCCGGCATTGACGCCGTCGTTGGTGAAGGTGCCGTCACAGACCTGCTCGGCCCGCGGATTTTCGACCGAGAAGGTGACCGAGCGATCTCGGCCGATCAGCGCACCGTAGCGCGCCACGCCGTTCAGACGCGCAACGTTGCCGCGATCGTCGCGATAGAAGATCGAAACCGGGCCGTAGGCCTGGTCCGGCATGGTATCGCGCGGCACGGCATAGCTTTCGTCACTGATCACCACCTTGCACTGGCAGCCCACGCTGTAGTTGTCGCCCAGCGGTCCGAGCTCGGCGAGCTTGCGGTTGCAGTTGCTCAGCGCGGTGTCCTGCACCTCGCGTTCGCTCATGGCGCCCCGCGTATAGGCATCGGCATAGACGAATGCGCACTGGCGCGGCAGCGGCACCGCCACGGCCTTGTGACTGGCCGCCATGGTCTCGGTATTGACCCAATAGCGGTCAGCCATCTCCGGAAAGCGCAGAAAGATCGGGTCGCGCCGGTCGACTTTGCCATAGCGCGATTGGGCCCAGGCGCCGGCGGCGCAGGCGACGATGGCAGACACGACGAGAACCAACGGGCGGAGCATGGGCGAATTTCAGCCGATAAAGGTGACCGAAATGCGACCCGGCGGCTACACCAGCCGGCTCTGGTTCTTGGCGGCACCGATGAACGAGGTGAACAGCGGGTGGGGGGCGAACGGGCGGGACTTCAGCTCGGGGTGATACTGCACCCCGATGAACCAGGGATGGTCGGGAATCTCGACGATCTCGGGCAGGATGCCGTCGGGCGACATGCCCGAGAAGCGCAGGCCCACCTGCTCGAGCCGGTCCTTGTAGGTCACATTGACCTCGTAGCGGTGACGATGCCGCTCGCTGATCACGTCCTGACCATAGATCTCGTGCACCTTGGTGCCGGGCCGCAGGTGCGCCGGGTAGGCGCCGAGCCGCATGGTGCCCCCCAGGTCGCCATTGGCCGCGCGCTTCTCGAGCTGGTTGCCCTTGAGCCACTCGGTCATCAGGCCGACGACCGCATGGTCGGTCGGGCCGAACTCGCTCGACGAGGCGTCCTCGATGCCGAGCAGGTTGCGCGCCGCCTCGATCACAGCCATCTGCATGCCGAAGCAGATGCCGAAAAACGGCACGTTGCGCTCGCGAGCAAACTTCACCGCGTGGATCTTGCCCTCGGTGCCGCGTTCGCCGAAGCCGCCCGGCACCAGGATACCGTGCACATTCTCGAGATGCCGGACCGCGTCATCGCGCTCGAAGATCTCGGAGTCCATCCATTCCAGGTTGACCTTGACGTTGCTGCCGAAGCCGCCGTGGGTCAGCGCCTCGCTGAGCGACTTGTAGGCGTCGAGCAGCACCGTGTACTTGCCGACCACGGCGATCGTGACCTTGCCTTCCGGCTCGCGCACGGCGCGTACCACGCCACGCCAGCGTTCAAGATTGGGCTCCTTGTCCTCGACACCAAAGTATCGGCACACCTCACGGTCGAATCCCTGGTCGTGATAGGCGATCGGCACCTGGTAGATCGTGTCGACGTCGCGGGCCTCGATGACGCGCTCGGCCTTGACGTTGCAGAACAGGGCGATCTTGCGGCGCTCGTTGGCCGGAATCTCCTTGTCGCCGGAGCGGCAGACCAGCAGGTCGGGCTGGATCCCCACGCTCAGCAGTTCCTTGACCGAATGCTGCGTCGGCTTGGTCTTCAGTTCGCCTGCCGTCGGCACCCAGGGCAGCAAGGTCAGGTGCACGTACATCGTGCGTTCGCGCCCCAGTTCGTTGCCGATCTGGCGGATCGCCTCGAGGAACGGCAGGCTTTCGATGTCGCCCACCGTGCCGCCGACCTCGACCAGGACAAAATCCTCCTTGTCGGTATCGGCGATGATGAACTCCCTGATGGCGTCGGTGACGTGCGGAATCACCTGCACCGTGGCACCGAGATACTCGCCGCGGCGCTCGCGCCCGATCACCGTTGAATAGATCCGTCCGGTGGTGATGTTGTCGCTCTGCCTCGCGTCGACACCGGTGAAGCGCTCGTAGTGCCCAAGGTCGAGATCGGTTTCGGCGCCATCGTCGGTGACGAACACCTCGCCGTGCTGGTACGGGCTCATCGTGCCCGGATCGACGTTCAGATACGGATCGAGCTTGCGCAGCCTGACACGAAAGCCGCGTGCCTGCAGCAGCGCGCCCAGCGCCGCCGACGAAAGACCCTTACCAAGCGAGGAAACCACGCCGCCCGTTATGAATATAAAGCGCGTCATGGAGCTACAGCTTACTAAATCTCGTCGGACGCAGCCATGGGGATATTGCCCCGCCGGAGAACCTTCGGCGGAGGAAACGGTCGGTCACGACCGATTGTCCTAGCGAGTGGGCGCCGACGGAGCGGCGGGCGGAAGGGGCGCGGTGGGCGCGGGAGCAGCCGTGCCGGCACCCGGCGCGGCCGGTGTGGTGGGCACGGCCGGCGCCGTCGAGCCCGCCGGTACCGCGTCCATGATCGAGCGCGTGGAACTGGTCGGGCTGCCCACACTCCAGGCCATCAGCAAGCTCAGGAAGAAGAACAGGCCGGCGAAGATGGCCGTGGCGCGCGACAGCACGTTGGCCTGGCCGCGTACCGAGAACAACGCATCGGTGCGGCCCATGCCGAGCCCGCCCCCTTCGCTGCGCTGAAGCAGGATCACGACGATCATCGCGGCGGTCACGCCGACATGGATGATCAGCAGCACCAGCCGCCAGTCGTGGAGAAAGCCTCTTACCGCGTCCATTTCGGGCGCGCTTCTAGAGCATAATCCGTCCGGCTGCAATCAGCCGGGCGGAAGCGCGAATCGCTCCGTCCGGTCGGAAAGAAGCGCGAGCCTCTTCAGGCTGCCCTGGCGATCGCCAGGAATTCATCGGCTTTCAGGCTGGCGCCGCCGACCAGGGCGCCGTCGACGTCGCCGGCAGCCAGCAATTCAACAGCGTTGCTGCCCTTCACCGAGCCGCCATAGAGCAGGCGCACGCCGCTCGCCTCCGCCGTCAGACCGCCCAGCACGCGGCGAATGTGCGCGTGGGCTGCGGCCACTTCCGCCGTGGTCGGCGTCTTGCCGGTGCCGATCGCCCATACCGGCTCGTAGGCCACGACCAGCCGCGCCGCGGTGGCTCCGGCCGGAACGCTGCCCTTGAGCTGGCCCTCGAGCACCGAAAGGGTCCGGCCCGCCTCGCGCTCGGCCAGCGTCTCCCCGATGCAAACGATGGGCACCAGACCGGCCCGCCAGGCCGCCTCGGCCTTCGCGCGCACGATGGCATCGGTCTCGCCGCAATCGGTGCGCCGCTCGGAGTGGCCCACGATGACGTGGCTGGCGCCCGCATCGCGCAACATCTCGGCAGCAACGTCGCCTGTATGGGCACCGCTTGCCTTGGCGTGGCAGTCCTGCCCGCCGACCATCACCCCGCTGCCCTTCACCGCCTCGGCGATCGCTAGAACGAGGGTGGCGGGAGGGCAGACCAGCACGTCACGGTCGTCCCATCTCGCCTGCCTCGCACCGTCGGCAACGCCTTTGGCCAGCGCCAGACCGTCGGCGCGCATTCCATTCATTTTCCAGTTGCCGGCGATCAACGGGCGGCGCGTGCGAGCCATGATTCCCCCACTTTTCAACGCCAAGGTGTCTAGTGGGCTGCCACGTTGCCTGCAAGGGGGGCCGGTGGTAGGCATGCGCCCCGTCATTCTGCCGGTCCGCGATCGTGAACAATTTCCGCAAATACGCCCGATTCATCATCCTGTTCGTGATGTTCAGCATGCTGATCATCAGCTTCGGCTTATGGGGCATCGGCGACATGCTGCGGGTGGGCGGACGCAACAGCGAAGTGGCCCATGTCGGCGGCACCCACATCCCGCTTTACGGCTGGCTGGGCGGCACGTCGGTCTCCGTCGAGGAGGTCCGCAACCGCTTCAACCTGCAACT
The DNA here is from genome assembly GCA_964533955.1 of uncultured Reyranella sp. Lineage (GTDB taxonomy): Bacteria > Pseudomonadota > Alphaproteobacteria > Reyranellales > Reyranellaceae > Reyranella. The sequence continues at coordinate 8,082 of CAZHQA010000020.1, forward strand.
CGAGCAGATCCAGCGGCAGACCGGCCAGCGACCCGAGCCCGAGCAGGCTCTGCGCTATGGCCTGCACATCCGCGCCCTCGAGGACGTGGTGCAGCGCGCCGTGATCGACAACGCCATGGAGCAATACGGCCTCGTGATCGGCAACGCCGAGGTCCAGTCGGTGATCGCCAAGAATCCGTCCTTCCAGGGCATCGGCGGCGGCTTCGACAAGCAGCGCTACCTCAGCCTCCTGCAGCAGGCCCGCATCACCGAGGCCCAGTATGTCGCCGACGTGCGCCGCGAGATCGCTTCGGCTCAGCTCTTCGGTACCGTGCGAACCGAGGGCCTGGCCCCCAAGTTGCTGCGGGACGACATCTTCAAGCTGGAGAGCGAAAAGCGCGTGGCCGAGACGGTTTACGTGCCCGATTCGATCATCGTCAATGTGCCCAAGCCTTCGGCAGAGCAGCTCAACAGCTATTTCGAGGCCAACAAGGCCAAGTTCCAGATCCCCGAGTACCGAACCTTCTCCTATGTGCTGATGACGGCCGACGACGTCGCCGGCCAGGTTTCGGTCACGCCCGATCAGGTCAAGCAGGAGTACGACGCCCACCAGTCCGACTACGGCACGCCGGAAAAGCGCGACGTCGACCAGGCGATGGCCGACAGCGAGGACAAGGCGAAGAAGATCATCGCGGCCGTCCAGGCCGGAAAGTCGTTCGAGGACGCGACCAAGGAAGTGACCGGAAACGACAGCGTGGTGAAGCTCGGGCTCGTGCTCAAGAAGGACCTGCCGGCCGGCGCTCTCGCCGATGGCGTGTTCTCCGCCCCGCAGGGTGTGGCGCCCGCCCCTGTCCAGTCGGCGCTCGGCTGGCACGTCATCCGGATCAACAAGGTCGAGTCCGGCTCAGTCACGCCGTTCGACCAGGTCAAGGAGAAGATCGAAAAGGACCTCAAGGCGCAGCTGGCGCCCGACCTGCTGATCAAGATGGTGACCGACTTCGAGCGGTCGTTCAGCAAGAGCCAGTCGATGACCAAGGCCGCCGAGGAAATGGGACTCAAGGTCAAGACCTTCGACAATGTCGACTCGCTCGGCAAGGACGCCTCGGGCAAGCAGGTCGTGATCGGCCCGGCCGCGGCCGAACTGGTGCAGGCCGCGTTCGCGACGCGTGAAAGCGCCGAAAGCGACCTCCTCGAGACCCAGCGCGGTGAATATTTCGTCGTCCGGACCGACCGCGTCACGCCGGCTCGGGTTCCCGCCTTGAACGAGGTCGAGGCCAAGGTGGTCGAGGCGTGGCAGCGCGAGGAACGGCGCAAGCTCGCCGACCAGAAGGTCAAGGAGGCCGTCGAGAAGGCCAACAGCGGCGGCGATCTCGGCGCCATCGCCAAGGAACTCGGCGTTGAATTGCGCACTACCAAGGCGGTGACGCGGTTCGAGGCCGACACCGGCAACTACCTGACGCAGCAGGCGACTCAGGATCTCTTCAAGCTGGCGATCGGCAAGGCAGTCGCGGTGCGCAGCGCGGACGGCAGCGTGATCGTGCGGCCAAAGACCATCGAGCTCGCCGATCTCGCCAAGGAAAAGGACAAGCTCGACCGCTTCGGCCAGCAGCTCGACTCGATGATCGCCAACGACCTACTCGCCCAGCTTCTGGCGGCCTTGCGCGGCAAGTATGGCGTGACGGTGAACGATCAGGTTTTTGCCTCAGCGTTCCAGGCGCAGCAGCCCCAGTAGCTCGAATGTCCGTCTCGCCCGACTTCGGCGCCTTCGCCAAGGTTCACGACAGCGGAAAGCCACAGCTCGTCTGGACCACGCTGGTGGCCGACCTGGAAACGCCGGTCTCGGCCTATCTCAAGCTCGCCGACGGGCGCCCCAACTCCTTCCTGCTGGAATCTGTCGAGGGCGGCTCGGTGCGCGGCCGCTACTCGATCATCGGCTTCAAGCCCGACGTGATCTGGCGTTGCACCAAGAACAAGGTCGAGATCAATCGCCGTGCGCGCACCGATGCGCGCGCCTTCGAGCCGGTCGAAGGCCGGCCCCTCGAGACGCTCCGCGCGCTGATCCGCGAATGCCAGATGGAGATGCCCAAGAACCTCCCGCCGATGGCGTCGGGTCTGTTCGGCTTCCTGGGCTACGACATGGTGCGTGACATGGAGCACCTGCCGGACAAGAACCCGGATCCGATCGGCCTGCCCGACGCCATCATGGTTCGCCCGACCCTGATCTGCATCTTCGACCGCCTGGAAGACAACGTGACCCTGGTCACTCCGGTCTGGCCGCAGACCGGCACCAACGCGCGCGCCGCCTATGAAGCGGCCCAGGAGCGGCTGGGCGACGCGGTGTCGGACTTCGAACGCACCCTGCCCTTCCGCCGCGAAGGCGCCGACGCGCTCGAGAACCTGCCCGAGCCGCAGGCCAACATGTCGAAGGACGCCTTCAAGAAGATGGTCGAGACCTGCAAGGAGTACATCCGTGCCGGCGACGCCTTCCAGATCGTGCCCTCGCAGCGCTTTTCGCTGCCCTTCAGGCTGCCGCCCCTGTCGCTCTACCGGTCGCTGCGCCGCATCAATCCCTCGCCGTTTCTGATCTTCTTCGACTACGGCGATTTCTCGATCGTGGGCTCGAGTCCCGAGATCCTCGTACGCTTGCGCGACAACATCGTCACCATCCGGCCGCTGGCTGGCACCATACGGCGCGGCGCCACGCCGGAAGAGGACAAGCTGCTGGCCGACAAGCTGTTGGCCGATCCCAAGGAGCACGCCGAGCACCTGATGCTGCTCGACCTCGGCCGCAACGACGTCGGCCGCGTCGCCAAGATCGGCTCCGTGCGCGTCGTCGAGCAATTCACCATCGAGAAGTACAGCCACCTCCAGCACATATCGAGTCACGTCGAAGGCGCCCTGGAGGACGGGCTGGAGGCGATCGACGCGCTGAAGGCCGGCTTCCCGGCCGGCACGCTGTCGGGCGCTCCCAAGGTGCGCGCCATGGAGATCATCGACGAGGTCGAGCCGGTGCGCCGCGGCATTTATGCCGGCTGCGCCGGCTACTTCGCGGCCAACGGTTCGATGGACACCTGCATCCTGTTGCGCACCGGCCTGGTCAAGGACAACACCATGTACGTGCAGGCCGGCGTCGGCGTGGTGGCGGATTCCGACCTAGAGGCCGAATACCAGGAGAGCGTGCTGAAGGCGCGCGCGCTGGTTCGCGCGGCGGAAGAGGCCGTGCGCTTCGCCAGCGCCAGCAATTGGACGGCCGGCAACACGAGGCGCTAGGCTCCTTCCAACGGAGGAGAGCTCATGTCCGACTGGCAGAAGCGCTATCAGCGCCTGGTATTCGATCGCCCGCATCCCAAGGTGCTGCGTGTCACCATGAACCGGCCGGAGAAGTACAACGCAACCGATGCCCTCATGCATACCGAACTGGTCAATGTCTGGCGCGACATCGACGGCGACGACACCGTCAACTGCGTGATCATCCAGGGTGCCGGCGGCAAGGTGTTCTCGGCCGGCGGCGACTTCGACCTCATCGAAGGCAACATGAAGGACTACAACGCGCTGCTGCGGACCTGGAAGGAAGCGCGCGACATCGTCTACAACGTCATCAACTGCTCCAAGCCGATCGTCAGCACCATGCGCGGCCCCGCGGTCGGCGCGGGGCTGGTCGCCGGCATCCTGGCCGACGTTTCGATCGCCTCGAAGAAGGCCAAGATCATCGATGGCCACACCCGCCTCGGCGTCGCCGCCGGCGATCACGCGGTCATCGTATGGCCGCTGCTCTGCGGCATGGCCAAGGCCAAGTACTACCTGCTGTTGTGCGAGGCGGTCGACGGCGAGGAAGCCGAGCGGATTGGCCTGGTGTCGCTGTGCGTGGAGGACGACCAACTCGAGGCCAAGGGCCTCGAAGTGGCGACCAAGCTCGCCGAAGGCGCGCAGACCTCGATCCGCTTCACCAAGTATGCGCTCAACAACTGGCTGCGCATGATGGGGCCGTCGTTCGATGCTTCGACCGCGCTCGAGATGCTGGGCTTCATGGGTCCGGAGGTGAAGGAAGGCCTCGCCTCGCACCTCGAGAAGCGCAAGCCCAAGTTCGACCCCTATTCGCCGATCTGAGGAGCTCGCCATGCGGGGACTCGAAGGCAAGAACGTCATCGTCACCGGCGGCGGCGGCGCCATCGGGGCCGCCATCTGCCGGCGCTTCGCGGGCTACGGCGCAAAGGTCGGCGTATTCGACAAAAACCTCGATGGCGCCCGGAAGGTCGCGAGCGAGATCAAGGGCTTCGCGTCGGGCGTCGACATCACCGACTATGCCGCAGTCGGCAAGGCGATTGCCCAGTTCGAGCAGGAGGCCGGACCGACCGACGTCCTGGTGAACAACGCGGGCTGGGACAAGTTCGTGAACTTCGTCGACACCACGCCCGATCTTTGGGACCAGATCATCGCTATCAATCTGCGCGGGCCGGTCAACATGAGCCACGTCGTGCTGAAGGGCATGGTGGCGCGCGGTCATGGACGCGTCGTCAACATCGCCTCCGATGCCGGCCGCGTCGGCTCCTCCCAGGAAGCGGTCTACTCGGCGTGCAAGGGCGGCATCATCGCCTTCACCAAGACGGTGGCGCGCGAAGTGGCGCGCAAGGGCATCACCCTCAACGCAGTCTGCCCCGGCCCGACCGAAACCCCGCTGCTCGCTGCCGCCGCGGGCGAAGGCGAACGCGGCGAAAGAATGCGTGCTGCGCTGATCAACGCCATTCCGATGAAGCGCGTCGGCCAGCCCGACGACATTCCTGGTGCGGTCTGTTTCCTGGCGAGCGACGATGCCGCGTTCATTACGGGCCAAACGATCAGCGTGTCGGGCGGTCTCACGATGCACGGCTAGTGGAGGCAAGATCATGGGCAAGGTCTGGATCCAGCCGACCGGAGGCGCGCTGGGCGCCGACGTGCATGGCGTCGATCTCTCGCAGCCGATCGACGACGCCACCTTCGACCGCATCGCCGCGGCCTGGGCCGAGCACATGGTGCTGCGCTTCTCGGGTCAGAAGATCGACGACCATGCGCTGATGAAGTTCAGCGCCCGCTTCGGCGAGCTCGATCGCGTGCCGATCGCGGCGGCGAATTTCGACCGCGTCAATTCCGAGCTTGGCGAGGCTGCGGCCGAATGGGTCGCCGTGATCTCGAGCGTGAAGAAGAACGGCAAGGCGATCTGCGGTCTCGGCAGCTACGAGCTCGTCTGGCACACGGACATGTCCTACAACGCCCTGCCGCCGCGCGCCTCGCTGCTCTATGCCTTGGAGGTGCCGCCCGATGGCGGCAACACCGGCTTCCTCAACATGCAGGCCGCCTACGATACGTTGCCCGACGACCTCAAGCGCGCCGTCCAGGGCAAGACCTGCATCCACGACTCCAGCCGCAATTCGGCCGGCGAGCTGCGCCAGGGCTTCCAGCGCACGCTCGACGTGCGCCAGACGCCGGGCGCGGTCCATCCGCTGGTACGGGAGCATCCCGTGACCCATCGCAAGGCGCTGTTCCTCGGTCGCCGGCCCGGTGCCTACATCCACGGCCTCTCCGTCGACGAGAGCGAGAAGCTGCTGGACGCGGTGTGGGCCCACGCCACGCAGGAGCGCTTCGCCTGGTACCAGAAGTGGCGGATCGGCGATCTGGTGATGTGGGACAATCGCTGCGTCATGCACCGCCGCGACGCGTTCGACGAGAGCCTGCGCCGCCTGATGCACCGCACGCAGATCGTCGGCGAGCCGGTGCTGGCAGGCTGACGCTGGGACGCGCCCCCAGCGGTTCAACGGTAACCCGCGGCCTGCAGCTCGAACAGTTCGGAATAGAGCCCGGGCTGCGCCACCAGCTCCTCGTGCGTGCCCGAGGCGACCACCTTGCCCTCGGCGAGGACGAAGATGCGATCGGCCATGCGCACGCTGGAGAAGCGGTGTGAAATCAGTACCGCCGTCTTGCCCTGGCTCAGTTCCTTGAAGCGCTGGAACACCTCGAACTCGGCGCGCGCATCGAGCGCGGCCGTCGGCTCGTCGAGGATCAGTACGTCGGCCTCGCGCATGTAGGCCCGGGCAATCGCGATCTTCTGCCATTCGCCCCCAGAGAGCTCGACGCCGTTCTTGAACCGCTTGCCGATGCGCTGGGCGTAGCCGGCCGGCAGCCGCGCGATCACCTCGTCGGCCTGGCTGCGCTCGGCGGCGCGCGCGATGCGCGCGTTGTCCCGGCGGGCGCCAATGCGGCCGACGGCGATATTGTCGCCGGCGCTGAAGTTGTAGCGCACGAAATCCTGGAAGATCACGCCCATGCTGCCGCGCAGATCCTCGAGGTCGTATTCGCGCAGATCGTGGCCGTCGAGCAGGATGCGGCCCTCGTCCGGGTCGTAGAGTCGGGTCAGCAGCTTCACCAGCGTGGTCTTGCCCGCGCCGTTTTCGCCGACCAGCGCCACCACCTCTCCCGCCTCGAGGGTGAAATCGAGATGGCGCACCGCCCAGCGCTCGGCGCCGGGATAGATGAAGCCGACGTCCTGGAACACGAAGCCCTGCCGGATCGGACGGGGGAACGGCCGCGCGTTGGCGGGCGACAGGATCTCCGGCCTCGTCTCGAAGAAGGAGAACAGGTCGTTGAGGTAGAGCGCCTGCCCTGCGGTCGACGAGAAGCCGGTCAGCAATCCTTCCAGCAAGGTGCGCAACCGCAGGAACGAGCCGACGAGGAAGGTGAGGTCGCCGACGCTGAACTCGCCTTCGAGCGTCCTCCAGGCGATCCAGGCGTAGGCCGCGTAGTAGCCGACCGTGCCGATCGTGGTGAACGCGCCGCCCCACATCGCGCGCTTGACCGCGAGCGCCTTGTTGGCGTCGTAGAAGGCCGCGGCCAGCCGCTTGTAGCGATCGATCAGGAAGCCGTTGAGCCCGAAGATCTTCACTTCCTTGACGGTCTCGACGCTTGCCGCGGTCTGGCGGACATAGTCGAGCTCGCGCCGCTCGGGCGTGCGGCCGAAATCGAGCGTGTAGGTCTGGGCGTTGAAGTGCGCCTCGCCCAGGAAGGCCGGCAGGAGCGCCACCAGCAGGAGCACGATCAACCATGGCGCATAGACCAAGAGGCCCGCAGCGAAGCTCGCCACCGTCACGAGGTCCTGGGCCTGGCTGAACAGCTGGCCCATCAAGGTGAGACGCCCGCTGGTCTGCCGCCGCGCCCGCTCGAGCTGGTCCTGGAACTCAGCGTCCTCGAAATCCTCGAGGTCGAGCGTGGCGGCATGCTCCATCAGCTTGACGCTCGAACCGTTGGCGACCTGGTCGGCAAGCAGCGTGTCGGCCAGGGACACCGCGCGGCCCAGCACGTCGGACAGCACCGCCAGCGCGAATTCGGCGCCGAGCAGCAGCGCCAGCCCGTTCACCCGGCCGCCGGCCAGCCAGCCTTGCAGCGTCGTCGGCCGATCGGGCAGCTGCACCAGCGCGACCACGTCGTCGATGATCAGCTTGGCGATGTAGAGCGCGGCGACCGGCAGCAGTGCGCGGGCAAGGCGCAGCAGGATGAGCGTTGCCGTGAGCGCCGGGCTGGTCTGCCACACCATGGCCAGGAACGGCCGGAGCGTGCGCAGCGCGCCGAAGCGTTCCCGCAAGGTGCGTGGGTTGGGAATGGAACGGGGATCGCTCATCGAACCGCCGGACGACGATCCCTCTCGTCCCCGGCATTTTGATGGCGCATTCGCGCAGCCCATGCAGCCTGGGCTCGCCGGTCAGACAGCCTGCGGCTCGACCAGATCCCAGCGATTGCCGTAGAGGTCGGTGAAGACCACGACCCTTCCATAGCTCTCCTGCCGAGGCGGCTCGACGAAGCTCACGCCGCGTTGCTTGTAAACCGCATAATCGCGTTCGAAGTCATCGGTGTGAAGAAAGAGAAACACCCGCCCACCGGTCTGCCCGCCGACCGCCTGTTTCTGCGGATCATTGGCCGCCCGGGCGAGCAAGAGGCCCGGGCCGCCGCCGCTTTCCGGCGACACCACGACCCAACGTTTGCCGCCGTCCATAGGCCTGTCTTCGCGCAGCTTAAAACCCAGCACCCGGACGAAGTAGTCGATGGCTTCGTCGTAGTCGTTGACCACCAGCGTCACCAGTGCGAGCCGCTGCATGTCTACCGCTTCGCCAGGCTCGGCATCTTGACGGCCGACAGGCGCCTTTCGGGCATCGGATCCTCGAAGGCGCGAGGATAGCGCCACGGCCGGGCCGAAACCTTGGCCAGCCTTTCGTTCGCCTCCTCCGGCAACCGCCAACCGCCCGCCTCCAGGGTCTCCCCGAGTTGCTCGGCGTTGCGCGCGCCGACGATGGCGCTGGTCATGAACGGCCGATCCATCACCCAGCGCAGCGCGACCTGGGCCGGAGACCTGCCGATCTCCTTGGACACGTCGAACAGGGTCTGCAGGATGTCGACATGATTGGGGGCGAAGAAACGGCTCTGGAAGCCCCAGCCTTCCGCCGAGCGGCTGCCCTGCACTTTCAGGCTGCCCGGCGTGTATTTGCCGGTCAGATACCCGCCGGCGAGCGGCGACCAGGCCACGCATCCCAGCCCCTTCAACTCGAGCGCCGGCACGATCTCCTCGTCGATGTCGCGCACCACCAGGCTGTACTGCGGCTGGTAGCAGGCGAAGCGCTCCCAGCCGTTGACGTCGCTCAGCCACAGCGATTCCATCAGGCGCCAGGCCTCGAAGTTGGAGCACGCCGTGTAGAGCACCTTGCCGTCGCGCACGAGGTCGTCGAAGGCGCGCAGCATCTCCTCGAGCGGCGTCGCATGGTCGACATGGTGGATGAAGAAGATGTCGAGGTAATCCGTCTGCAGCCGCTTCAGGATGCCCTCGATCTGCTGCTTGATGTGCAGCCGCGACATGCCCGAGTCGTTGGGCCGAGGGCCCATCGGGTTGAACACCTTGCTGGCGATCACGGCCTCGTGCCGTTTGCCCTTGAGTGCCTCGCCCAACATGGTTTCCGAGGCGCCGCTGACATAAGAGTTGGCGGTGTCGAAGAAGTTGACTCCGGCGGCCAGCGCCGCGTCGACCATCCTGCTCGCGCCCGCCTGGTCGGCGCCGTTGCCGAACGTCATGGTCCCGAGGCAGATCTCCGAGACCTTCAGTCCGGCCCGGCCAAGATTGCGGTAATCCATACTCCCCTCTCTGTCGTCATGAGCGCAGCGAAGCAGCGGGCGCAAGCAACAGCGCCACGATTCGAATCCTCCGGTCCTTCGCGGCGCGCAGGACGACGGTCAAAGCCCCAGCATCGCCTTGGCGAGCACGTTGCGCTGCACCTCCGACGAGCCGCCGTATATCGTGGTCTTGCGCTGGTTGAAGTAGCGCGGCGCTGCGTCGTCGACGTAGCCGCCGCCGACCGGGACCACGTTGCTGTCGTAGTTGCGCAGCTCGGTGAACGGCGCGCCGTACCAGCCGACTGCCTCGACCGCGAGTTCGGTCACCTTCTGGCCGACTTCGGTGCCGCGCATCTTGACGACCGAGGCCTGGGTGCCGGGGTTCTGGCCGGCGTTCATGCTCGAATAGAACATCAGTTCGTTCATCTCGACGGCGTCGATCTCCATCTCGAGGGCCGCCATCTTCTCGCGCCACTTGGGATCGGCCGACAGCGGCTCGCCCTCGCTGAGTTGGGTGCGCGAGAGATCGGCCAGGTGACGGAACGCCTTGCGCAGTCGCGGTCCGAAGGCCTGGCCGCCGCGCTCGAACTCGAGCAGGTACTTGGCGTAGGTCCAGCCCTTGTTCTCCTCGCCGACCCGATTCTCGACCGGCACCTTCACGTCGGTGAAGAAGACCTGATTGACCTCGTGGCGCATCGGCGTGCGCGTGCCGTCGACCAGGTAGATCGGATCAACCTTGATTCCGGGAGTCTTCATGTCGATCAGCAGGAAGGAGATGCCCTCCTGGCGCTTGCCCTCGCTGGACGTGCGCACCAGGCAGAACATCCAGTCCGCCCAGTGGGCGTTGGTGGTCCAGATCTTCTGGCCGCTGACGACGTAGTGATCGCCTTGCCGCTCGGCCCTGGTGCGCAGGCTGGCGAGATCCGATCCCGAACCGGGCTCGCTGTAGCCCTGGCACCACAGTTCCTCGGCGGCGGCGATCTTCGGAAGGAAGCGCTTCTTCTGCGCGTCGCTGCCGTACTTCATCAGGACGGGCGCCACCATCTTGAGACTGAACGACGACAGATAGGGCGAATCGGCCCGCGCCATCTCCATCTCAAAGATGAACTTCTGCGTCGAATTCCAGCCGGTGCCGCCATATTCCTTCGGCCAGTTGGGGCAGAGCCAGCCCTTGCCGGCGAGCTTCTTCTGCCACTGCAACAGCCGCTCCTTGGAAACATGGCTCGAGCGGCTGCGCCGGCTCTCCTCCGCCACCTCCGCCGGCATGTTGGCCGAAACCCACTCGCGCACTTCCTTCTGGAAGGCGAGCTCTTCGGCGCTGAAGGCTAAATCCATCGCACTGCCCTTCTTGTCATCCTGAGCGAAGCGAAGGTTGAGCGCTTCGACAGAATCGGTGATCGCTCCGTCAGGTCCTTCGCTTGGGCGCGGGGGTTCCCCTGCGCTCCTCAGGACGACAGTTAGAGCCCCAGGATGGCTTTCGCCATGATGCCGCGCTGCACTTCCGACGAACCGCCGTAGATCGTCATCTTGCGGCCGTTGAAGTAGCGCGGCGCCAGCACATCGGCGCCTTCCGGGCCGATCGGCTCGACGTTGGCGTTCCAGGCGCGCTGCTCGGGGAACGGCTGGCTGTAGTAACCGGCGGCCTCGACGGCGTATTCCTGGACCTGCTGCATCACCTCGGTGCCGCGCAGCTTGATCATCGACGACATCGCGCCCGGGTTCTGGCCGGAGGCGAGCCGCGAATAGAATTCCTGCTCGAACATCTCGAGGCCGGAGATCTCGATGTCCATGCGCGCGAGCTTCTCGCGCCAGGCGACATCGGCCAGTATCGAGTCATCGCCGTCGGGCATCGACTTGGCGATGCGCATCAATCGCTCGTAGCTCGAGCGCAGGCGCGGACTGTAGGGATTGCCGCCGCGCTCGAACTCGAGCAGGTACTTGGCATATGTCCAGCCCATGTTCTCCTCGCCGACGCGGTTCTCGACCGGAACCTTCACGTCGGTGAAGAACACAGAGTTGACCTCCTGCGTGCCGGCGCGGTTGCCGTCGGCGGTGATGATCGGCTCGACCGAGATGCCCGGCGTCTTCATGTCGATCAGCAGGAAGGAGATGCCCTCCTGACGCTTGCCCTCGTTCGACGTGCGCACCAGGCAGAAGATCCAGTCGGCGGTCTGGGCGAGCGTCGTCCAGGTCTTCTGGCCGTTCACGATGTAGAAGTCACCACTTTCGTCCTTATGGCGCTCGGCCTTGGTGCGCAGCGAAGCGAGATCGGAGCCCGACCCCGGCTCGGAATAGCCCTGGCACCAGATCAGGTCGGAGTTGAGCATCGGCGGCAGGTGGCGCTTTTTCTGCTCGTCCGAGCCGTACTTCATGATCACCGGCGCGCACATCTTGGGGCCGAACGGCGAGGTGCCGGGCGCACCGGCCCGCGCCATCTCCATCTCGTAGATGTACTTCTGCGTGGTGGTGAAGCCCGGGCCACCGAATTCCTTGGGCCAGCCGGTGCACAGCCAGCCCTTCTTCGCCAGCCGCTTCTGCCAGTCGACCAGCTTCTCCTTCGGCATGTACGCGTTGCGGCCAACCTTGAGCTCGCCGACGATCTCCGGCGTCAGGTTCTCCTTCAGCCAGTTCCGCACTTCCTGCTGGAACGCGAGCTCTTCCTTGCCGAACGTCAGATCCATGGCGGACTCCCTTCAGGGCCGGCAACGTACCGCGCTCCGTTCCGGCCCGTAAAGCATGGTAGTGTACGGCTGTTTTGTTGCGTGAAGCGGGGGATTGATGCGGGTGCCTGTGCAGCCCGTGGCGTCGGACGAGAAGCTGCCGAATTCGGCCGACGTCGTGGTGATCGGAGGCGGGATCGCGGGAGTGACCGCGGCCTATGCGCTCGCCAAGAAGGACCTGTCGGTGGCCCTGCTCGAAAAAGGGGTCATCGCGGGCGAGCAGAGCAGCCGCAATTGGGGCTGGTGCCGCGCCCAGCACCGCGACCTGCGGGAACTGCCGCTGGCGATGAAGAGCGTCGAGATGTGGAGCGGCCTTTCGGCCGAGATCGGCGCCGACACCGGCTTTCGCCGCAACGGCCTGGTCTACGTCACCACGAAGCCGGCCGATCTCGCCGAGTGGGAAGCCTGGACCCTGAAGGCGCGAGAGTTCCAGATGCACAGCCGTGTGCTCTCGCCCGCCGAGGCCAAGGCGCTAACGCCGGGCAGCGCGCCGGACTGGATCGGCGGCGTTCATTCGCCGACCGACGGCCGCGGCGAGCCGTGGATCGCAGTGCCGACCATCGCCGAGGCCGCGCGCAGGCTCGGTGTTACCCTGCACCAGACCTGCGCGGCGCGCGGGCTGGAAATTTCCGCCGGCAAGGTCTCCGGCGTCGTGACAGAGCACGGCAGCATCCGCGCCCAGGCCGTGCTGCTGGCGGGCGGCAGCTGGAGCTCGCTGTTCTGTCGTCGCCACGACCTCAGCCTGCCGCAGGCCGGCGTGCGCTCGACCTCCTTCGCCACCAAGCCGGCTCCGCAGGTGACCGACGGCGGATTGTCCATGCCCGGCGTCACGATTCGGCGTCGCCTCGACGGCGGCTATACGATTGGCTTGGGCGGCCGAGGCCTCGTCGAGCTCTCGCCGCAGGGCCTGCTCTATGCCCGCCAGTTCTGGCCGACGCTGAAGAAGCGTTGGGACGGCGTGACCTTGGGGATCGGCCGCTCGTTCTTCGACGGCCCCGAATCCTTCGCACGCTGGTCCTTCGATTCCGTCTCGCCGTTCGAGCGCCACCGCACGCTCGATCCGCTTGCCGATCCCAAGCTGGTGCAGGAGGGCTTGAGGACGCTGGGCGAGCACTACCCGGCACTGAAAGGCCTCGAGGTGGCACACAGCTGGGGCGGCTTGATCGATTCCACGCCCGACGGCATCCCGGTGATTTCGGCGGTGGACTCCCTGCCCGGTCTCTTTCTTTCGACCGGCTTCACCGGCCACGGCTTCGGCATCGGTCCCGCCGCCGGCCGACTCGCCGCTGACATCGTCGCCGGCGATCCGACGATCGTCGATCCTCACCCCTTCCGCTACAGCCGCATGATCGACGGCACCGACCTCGGCGCGCCCGGCATGATGTGACCGGCTATTTCGGCTGGATCGACTCGAAATAGGCCCGGTACTGCTGGCGCAAGGCGGGCTCCGTGGCACCCGCGTCATAGGCGGGCGAGATGAGTGGCCCCGCCTGCGCGACCTGCAGCACGACGAAGGCGCGATACCGGTCGGCCAGCATCGACACCGGACAGCGGGCGATGAGGCCGGCGAATTCCGGCGCGCCCTTGATCACGACCCGCGCCGTTCCCTTGAAGCGATAGCCCTTGCGGCTGAACGGATCGACGAAATTGATCTCCATCGCCGGATTGCGCGAGATGTTGGCCATCGTGCCGGGCGAGCGGATATCGGCGAAGACGATTTGCTCGTCGTCGAGCACCTGCATGGTACCCTTGGGAGACAGGTTGGGCGTGCCGTCGGCGTTCATGGTGGCGACGAAGCCCAGCTTCTGTTCGCCGATCACCCGCTTCATGTCTCTCGTGAGCATGTCCTACTCCGCCTTGGCGCCGGACGCCTTCACGATCGGATCCCAGAACGCCATCTGGCCATCGAAGAATGCTTTGGCCTGCTCCGGCGTCGACTGAATCGGCTCGATCGCGAGCTCGTCCATGCGCCGGATGACTTCCGGCAGTGCCAGCGCCTGATTGAGGGCCGCATTCAGCCTGTCGACGATCGGCCGCGGCGTGCCGGCCGGTACCTGGGCCACGTACCAGGTGTTGATCGAGAACTTGAAGCCTGCTGCCTCCTCCACCGTGGGCACGTCGGGCAACTGCTTGAGACGCTTGTCCGCTGCCACCGCCAGCACGCGCGCCTTGCCGCCATCGATGAAGCCTTTGCTGGAACCAAGAGTATCCATCTGGAAGGCGTGCCGGCCGGCGATGGTGTCGATCAGGCCGGGCGCCGACCCGCGATAGGGTACATGCATGGCCTTGACCCCTGCCCGCTCGAGAAACAGGTAGCCCGCAAGATGGATCAACCCGCCATTGCCCGACGAGGCATAGGAATACTTGTCGGGTTCCTTGCGCAGAACGGCGATCAGCTCGCCGAGGGTCCTCGGACCATCCATGGGCGCCACCACGATGAGCGGCACGCTCGCCACGTAGGCGATGCTGACGAGCTCCGTCGGATCGTAGCCCAGTGCCTTGCCGTAGAGCGCCGGCGTCAACGAGTTGGTCGAGGGGGCGAGCAGCGTTGTGTAGCCGTCCGCCGCTGCATGGGCGACGCCTGCCGTACCGATGTTGCCGGTCGCGCCCGCCTTGTTCTCGACGACCAGCGGCTGGCCAATGATGGCTTGAACATGCGGCTGCACGATGCGGGCAACGACGTCGGTCGGCCCGCCGGCGGCGGCGGGGACGACCATGCGAACCGGACGCGCGGGCCATGCCTGCGCGATCGCACGCGGGGCAAGGGCGGCCGCGAGGCCTGTCGCCAGCACCGTGCGCCGGCCGGGACCGGTCATCGTTTCCTCCACTTTTCGCCCACTCTACGGCTATGCTCGGCCCACGCAACCGGAGGAAACCCATCATGGGAAAGCGCATCAACCGCGCCATCGAGCTGCTCGAGGACGACCAGGCGATCTACTACGACGGTCCCCACACCGGGCACGTCCTGACCTACGAGCAGGGCCGCATCGATGCCGGCACCTGGGCCGACTACATCAACGTCGGCATGGAGCATGGCTGCTTCGACATGACCGGCCTCGAGGAATACATGCGCGGCATGCTGGACGGCGGGCCGACCAAGTCCGGCCATCTCACCCCCGCGGTGATCGTCGAGGCGCCGGTCAACGGCACGGACGGCCAGAACGTCGCGTACAACGCCTGGCAGTTCCGGCAGATCCTCGCGCGGGGGGTGCACGGCATCCTGCTGTGCCAGGCCGAGAGCGCCGACGCGGTGAAGGAATTCGTGCGGGCCTGCCGCTTCCCGCATCACAAAATTGGCACCGACAAATTGGGCACGGGCAGCCGCGGCCGCGGTTCGGAGCCGACGTCCTCCCCGCTCTGGGGCCTTACGCAAGAAGAGTATTTTGCCCATGCCGAACCTTGGCCGCTCAACCCGAAAGGCGAGCTCCTGCTGGGTGTAAAGATCGAGAGCCCGCCGGGGGTGGCTCATGCCGATGAAATCTTGGCAATGCCTGGATTGGGTTTTGCCGAATTGGGACCGGGCGATCTGGGCCTGTCGCTGGGCTATACCAGTCTGCAACGACGGCCTTATCCCAAGGAAATGGAGGAGGCGCGCGCCAAGGTGCTCGCCGCCTGCCGCAGGAACAAGCTCGCCTTCCTGGAAGGCCAGACGCCCGCCACCATCACCGCCGCCCTCGACGAGGGCGTGCGGGTGATCGCCGGCCACAATCCCGAGGTCGCCAAAGCGGGCCGCGCCCACCAAAAGCGCAAGATGCCGGTGTAGAGTCTTTGGCACCGCGGGCCTCGAGGCCCGCGGTGCCACCAAAGAGGGAGAGGTCATGGCCAGGAAGCCAACGCGCCGCGAAGTCGCCATCATGCCGGTGGTGCTGGGTGCCGTCGCATCGGGCCGTGCCGCGGCACAGTCTCCCGGCATCACGGTGTCGAACGCCTCGCTGAGCGACGTCGTGCAGGCTCTGTCCAAAGGCGAGGCCAGCGCCACTGCCCTCACCCGCGCCTACCTTGCCCGCATCGAGGCGTACGACAAGAACGGCCCCGCCCTCAATTCGGTGCGCGCGCTCAATCCCGAGGCGCTGGCGATCGCCGGCAAGCTCGACACCGTGAAGCCCTCGACCAGGCAGCCGCTTGCCGGCGTGCCCATCCTGGTGAAGGACAACATCGCCACTGGCGACAATCAACACACCACCGCGGGCTCGCTCGCCCTGGCCGACGCGCGTGCCAAGGCCGACGCCACGGTTGTCAAGCAGCTGCGCGCGGCCGGCGCCGTTATTCTCGGCAAGGCGAACCTGACGGAGTTCGCGAACATCATCGCCATCGACATGCCCTCGGGCTACAGTTCGCTCGGCGGGCAGGTGAAGAATCCCTACGCGACCAGCCTGATGGACGACCGCGGCATCCCGGTCGTGCTGCCGGGCGGCTCGAGCGCGGGCTCCGCCGTCGCCGTCGCGGCCGGGCTATGCGCCGCGGCGATCGGCACCGAGACCTCGGGCTCGCTGCTCAGCCCGGCGAACCAGAACGGCCTGGTCACGGTGAAGCCGACCGTCGGCCTGATCAGCCGTGCCGGCATCCTGCCTATTTCGCACAGCCAGGACACGGCGGGCCCCCTCACCCGCACCGTGCGCGACTCGGCGATGCTGTTGAACGTGCTGGCCCAGAAGGATCCGCAGGATCCCGCGACCCAGTCGATGCAGCGACCGACGGACTATGCCGCCGGCCTCGACAAGGACGGCTTGAAGGGCGCGAGGATCGGCGTGCCGGCCGATCCCGACGATCCGCTGACCGACTTCTACTTTGGCAAGCTGCCGCCGAAGTCCGCCAAGGTGATGGCCGAGGCCATGCAGGCGCTGCAGGACGCCGGCGCCACACTGGTGCGGGCCGCCATGCCAACCATCGGCTGGGTCGGCGGGCCGGGCACCACCATGGGTGTGCTGAACCGCAACCCGCTCAGCCGCGGCAAGGGCAGCACCGCCACCCCACCGATCGTGTTCATCTACGAGCTCAAGCGCGACCTCAACCTCTACCTGCGCGACTGGGCGGCCAGCACCGGGATCAAGACCATGGCGGACATCATCGCCTTCAACAGAGCCAATGCGGACAAGGCGCTGCGCTTCGGCCAGGACCTGTTCCTCGCCGCCGAGGCCACGCGCGGCGATCTGAGCGAACTCGAGTACAAGTCGGCCCGCGCCATGGACGTGCTGGCGGCAAAGGACCGCGGGCTCGACGCGCACATGAGCCAGCACAAGCTCGACGCCGTGATCTTCCCCGGCACCGCCGGCGCCTCGATCGCGGCCAAGGCGGGTTATCCCAGCGTGCTGGTGCCGGCCGGCTTCATCTCCGGTTTCGACGGCAAGGACACGCCCGACTATCCGCTGGGTCTCACCTTCGCCGGCCGCGCCTGGAGCGAGGGCAAGCTGCTGCGACTCGCCTATGCCTTCGAGCAGGCCTCGAACGTCCGCAAGCCACCGCCCGGCGTCGGGCCTCTCTGAAGCTCGCTGTCGGCGCGTCGCTCAGACGGGACGGGTATCGAACATCAGCAGCTGCGCGCCGGCCTGCGCGAAGTTTCCGAGATCGGCGGCGGTGGCCTGTCCCTCTTTGGACGCAAAAGCCTCAGCGATCGCCGGCATGGAGTCGAAGGTCAGCAAAGCGACGAGATGATAGGGCGACGGTCCTTGCGGCGTGGCGACCGGACCCTTGCTGACCTCGTAGCCGCGCAATCCCGGAATCGTTTTCGCCAAGGGTATATGCTTGCCGAAATAGTGTCCATCGAACGCCGCTGCATCGGCGGGCGTGTTGTAGAGAACGACCAACGTTGCCATGCCTCTCCCCTCCATGCGACCGGCTTCCCGAGCCAGCCTGCCGACCTTGTACCGTCAGTCGCCGCAAATCGCACGACCCGTAGAAGCAACACCCTTCCCTACTCCGGGGCACCATCCAGCACGGAATCGATCTTGAGCTCGATCGGTCGATGCAATTGGTCAAGATCGAGCACCAAGGGCTCCTTCAAGCCGTAGAGCGGCGCCCTGCCGCGCGACAGGCGCACGCCGAGAACCAATTTGCGTCCCTCGAGCTTGAGGTCGGTCGGCAGGCGCAGCGTGAACGGCACCGGTTCGACCCAGCTCGAGCGCACCACCGATTCGCTCAGCAGGGCCGGCGGACTGACGGCCTCGTCGATCAGCTGCACGCGCAGCTCGGAGCCCGGAGGCAGTTGGAGCCTCGGATGGTAGTAAGCCGTGCCGCGTACCACCGTGGCCGGCGGCAGCGCCTCGTTGCGCTCGGGCATCAGATGGCTCCAGGTGAAGCTCACGGCCTCCCCCTTGTCATCGATCAGGCAGCGGAAGCGCAGCCCCAACACCTGGCCGCGACGGCGGTTGCGGGCGCCAATGCCGCTGACCACCGCAACGACATGCGCGCCGTCGATCGTCTGATCGGTGCGCTCGATGGTCATCCACGGTGCGCCCATGAGGGTGAGCAGCGGAAAGGCCTGGTCGCCGGCGCGCAGCTCGGCGCCGAACTTGCCGGCGCAGCGCGACAGGAGCGGCGAGGAGATCCCGCCCTGGCTCCTGATGTCGTCCTCCGCACGGGCGGAAACAGCGAGACAGAGCAGAACGGCGAGCATCGAGAACGCGGACTTCATGGCCCGCATTTTCGCGCTGCCCACGGCAGCGGCCTTGATGCACATCAAGCGGATGGGGGGCGAACATGAGCGCCGGGCGCTCAAGCCCGCCGCTATAGCGCGATGACCACGCCGTCGTGACCGGGGTCGGCGCCGCCGTCGAGGCCGTCGTCGTGGATCCGGATGGCGTGGACGGCGGCAAAGCCGAAGCCGTAAGGGCTTCGCACCACCGGATAGCCCTGCGCCAGGAGCTCGCGCTCGACCCGGCCCTGGATGCGGTTGGAGATATCTATCGTGTCGGAGGTCGCCGAGAAGCGCGGCGCGCTCACCGCCTCGACCATGGTCATGTCGAAGTCGAGCGCGTTCAGGATGACGTGCAGCACGCCCATGGCGATCTGGGTGGCTCCCGGCGCGCCGATGATCATGTGCGGCTTGTCGCCCCGGAACAGGATCGAGGGCACGACCGAGGAGAATCGCGCCTTGCCGGGCGCGATCGACCCGGCGCGTCCGGGCCGCGGATCGAATACGCCCATGCATCCATTGTACATGAAGCCCAGTCCCGGCGTGATCACGCCAGACGGCATCCCCAGTGAATGGGTCATCGAGAAGCAGTTGCCATCCTGATCGAGCACCGAGATGTGCGTCGTGTCCTTGGATACGGCACCGGAGTTGAAGCGCGGGACGGAGGCCTTGACGCCGCGGCGGATCTCGTCGGCCATTTCGCCCGCGTAGGCCTTGGAAACGAGGCGCTCGACCGGCACCTTGACGAACTTCGGGTCGCCCACATGGGCATCCTTGTCGATGGTGGCACGCTTCATGGCTTCGCTCACGATGCGCAGGTACTCGGCCGAATTATGCTCGAGCGCGCCCAGCTCGAAGTTCTCCAGGATGTTCAACATCTCGAGCAGCATGACGCCACCGCCCGGCGGCTGATTGGTCGAGACGCGATAGTCGCGATAGCGACCCCACAGCGGCGGATTGCGCGCGGTCTTCCAGGCGGCGAGGTCCGCGCGCGAAAGCAGCGCATCGTTCTTCTTCATGTCCTCGACGATCGCCTCGGCAATCTCGCCGGAATAGAAGACGTCGGCGCCGCCCCTCGCGATCGCGCGCAAGGTCTGGCCGTAGTCGCGGTTCACGACGGCATCGCCCACCCGTTTGGGCGTCCCGTCGGGCCGGCAGTAGAGAGCGCGCGCCGCCGCCGTGAAGCCGGTGCGCTCGTAATTGGGTGCGCGGCCGAAATTGCCCTGGTCGGCCCACCAGAGATGGACGTGCGGCCGCACCGTCCAGCCATTGTCGGCCCAGTGGATGGCGGGCTCGACGATACGTGACCACGGCAATCTGCCGTGCTCCTGGTGCGCCTCGTAGTACATCCGGAGGTTTGCCGGCGCGCAGATCGACTGGTAGCCGATATCGTTCACCCGGCCCCGCAGCACGAAGCCATAGCCGTCGCGCGCTTCGCCCTCGATCAGGTTGGCCCACATGTCGGGCCTCGCGGCCAACGGGGCCGGCGCATGGGCATCGATGTAGCCGTGGAACTTCTTGCCCGGCAGGTAGATGCCGCACGAGCCGAAACCGGCAATGCCGCACATCTGCGGATCGACCACGCCCTGCACCAGCGCGCAGGCAATGCCGGCATCGACCGCATTGCCGCCCTCGCGCAGCACGTCGGCGCCCGCTTCCGTCGCCTCCGGCTGCGGCGCCACGATCATCGCCTTCTTCCTGTACCGCACCGTGTCTCCTCCCGGATCCCTTCCCCCGTCATCGGCGGAGGATGACTACTCAATCCCAGCCGTTGCGCTTGCGCAATGCGGCCGACAGGGGGGCGAGCACCAGGCCTTTCGCCGACAGTGTCGGCAGCCATTCCGCGAGGGCCTGCAGGGTTGCGGCGTGCGGATGGCCGATCGCCACCACGAAGCCCTGGCGGCGGGCCACCGCCTCGGTTTCGGCAAGCCTGCGGCGCACCGCATCGATCGACTCGTCGTCGTCGAGGAACACGTTGCGGGCCACGCTCGGCACGCCGAGTTCCTGCGCGAGCTGGTCGCCGACGCTGTTCGGCGTGGTGCGCGAATCGAGAAACAGCAAGCCGCGCTCGCGGAATAGGCGCAGGGCGGTGTCCATGCCGGGCTTAAAGGCGGTAAAGCGACTGCCCATGTGATTGTTGACGCCGACATAGCCGTCGAAACTTTCGAGGGCGCTGTTCACGCGTTGCCGCAGCTCGCTCTCCGACAGCGTCACCAGGAGGGCATTGGGACCCGGATCGGCCCGTCCGTTGGGCTCCATCGGCAAGTGCAGCATCAGCTCATGACCATGCGCGCGCGCTGCCTTCGCCTGCTCGCGGAGCTCGCGGGCGTACGGCAGGAAAGACATGGTGAGCGGCCCGGGCAATTCCCAGGCGCGCCTGGAATGCGGGCGGTCGATGCCGACGTCGTCGATCACGATCGCGACCAGCGGCTTGCCGGGGTCGCGGAACGGCAGCGCGTTGCGTCGCCAGGGCTGCTCGGTCTGGCTCGCGATCGCTGCGACCCGCGTCGGCCGGCTCGCCTGCGGCTTGTCCTCGACCGTGCCGCCCGGCTGGCCCGCTTCGACCTCGGTGTAGCGCGGCAGGCCGGGGATATCCTCGATGCGCGCGTATTTCGGCGATGAAGACGGCGGCGGCTCGGGCGCCGCGGCGGCCGTGCGCCTCATCGCCTGCAGCGCGTCGCTCGCCGTCCGCTCGCTGTCGCGACTATCGAGCCGGCCGGCGATCCAGTAACCGCCGACCGAGCTCGCGATGAACAGAACCGCAAAGGCCATGATGGCGGCGTGCCAACGATGGGCATCGATCCAGGCGACGGCCGCACGCGTTCGCACGACCAGCCAATTCGGACTCTTTCTGTTCGTCTTCCTGCTTCTGTTCTTCTTAGACGCCATCTGAGGGAGTTGCTTCAACCTCTTGGTCTGCAGTCACTATTTTGACTCACTTCGGGCCGCCGACAAAGCAATCGTTGCGCCTCAACCAAGGACCTTCACGACACTGACGTCATTGCCTCCGGCCTCACCGGCCTCCCGCTTGAAGCCGAGGCGCTCGGCGAGCTGCAGCATCTTCCGGTTTTCGCGCAACACGTGGCCGATCACGCGCCGGACGCCGCGTGCGCGAGCGTAGTCCAGCACGTGGCAGAGCAGCAGCTCGCCATAACCGCGGCGCTGACGATCGGAAGCGACGACCAGCGCGAACTCCGCTTGCTCGAAGCCCGGATCGGCGGCCAGGCGGCCCACGCCGAGGAGCGTCCCTCCATCGAGCAGCAGGAACGCCATTTCGCGGTCGTAGTCGATCTGGGTGAGCCGCGCCGCCATCTCGTGGCTCATCTCGCGGATCGGGCCGAAGAAACGCAGACGCACGTCCTCCGGCGTGAGGTGCCGCGTGAACGCCATCAGCAGACCCTCGTCCTCCGGCCGGATCGGCCTGATGGCCAGCCGCTCGCCACCATGCTGTATCTCGGCCTCGAGCTCGACCGGGTAAGGCCGAATGGCGAGGCGCGCCGCCCTCTCCTGCCCGGCCTCGGGCGCCTTCACCACGATGCGCGCGTCGAGCGCGATCACGCCCTCGGAATCGACGAGCAACGGGTTGATGTCGAGCTCGGCGATCTCATCGACATCGGCGATCAGCTGCGAGAGGTGCACCATCGCCTCGCCGACCGCGCCGCGATTGGCCGGCTTGCGGTCGCGGTAGCCGCGCAACAGGCGGTCGACGCGGGTGCGGCTCAGCGCCGCTTCGGCCAGCACAGGATCGAGCGGCGGCAACGCCAGGGCCTTGTCGTCGATCACCTCGGCCGCCACGCCACCATGGCCGATCATCAGGATCGGCCCGAACACCGGGTCCTCGGCGGCACCCAGGATGAGCTCGACGGAATTCGGCCGCTTGATCATGGGCTGCAGCACGAAGCCATCCACGCGGACCCCCGGCAATGCCGCCCTGATTTTGTCCTGCATGGCGCGCACGGCCTCGCGCACCTCATTCTCCGAGCCGAGATCGAGCGCCACGCCGCCGACGTCGCTCTTGTGCGTGATGTCGCGCGAAAGGATCTTGACCGCGACGGGGTATCCGACACGCGAGGCGGCGTGAGCTGCTTCGCTGGCGTCGAGCACGATCTCGGTCGGCACCACCGGAATGCCGTAGGCGGCAAGCACGCGCTTGGCTTCAGGCTCGGTGAGCACGGTGCGCTTGTCGGCAAGTGCGCCCTTGACGATCGAGCGCACCAGATCGGTATCGGAGCGCGCTTCCGGAATCGAAGGTGGCGTGCGCTGCAGGGCCCGCTGTCCACGGCGATAGTCGACGATGTGCATGAATCCGCGCACGGCGCGCAGGGGCGTGTCGTAGGCGGGGATTCCGGCGTCATGCAGCGCCTGGCGGCCGGCCACCGCCTGTGGCCCGCCGATCCAGCAGCCGATGACCGGTACGACCTTGCGGCCGGCCGCGCCGACGATCGCTCGGGCCGCCTCCTCCGGCGAGGCCAGCGCCGTCGGCACGTTCATCGCCAGCACGGCGCCGACGTTTCGGTCATCGGCCAGGATGTCGAGGGCGGCGGCGTAGCGCGCGCCGTCGGCGTCGCCCACGATGTCGACCGGATTTCCCCGCGACCAGATGCGCGGCATCTGCTCGTCGAGATTGGCGACGGTCTTGGGTTGCAGGTCCGCCAGCTCGCCGCCTTCGTCGAGCAGGAGGTCGGTGGCGATGATACCGGCGCCGCCGCCGTTGGTCAGGATCGCCAGCCGCTCGTTACGCGGCAGCAGGCCGTGGCCCAGAGTCTCGGCCGCATCGAACAACTCGCCGAGGCCGCGCACTTCGACGAGACCGGCACGCGCAAACGCGGCGTGATAGACGGCGGCCGAACCGGCCATCGACCCGGTATGCGACACCGCCGCCTTGGCCGCCGCGGCATGACGGCCGGCCTTGAGCACGATCACCGGCTTGACCCGTGCCACGCCGCGCGCGGCCGACATGAACTTGCGGGCCTGGGTGATTCCCTCGACGTACATCAGCACCGCGCGGGTATCGAAATCGCGCGCCAGCAGGTCGAGCAGGTCGCCGAAATCGACGTCGGCCATATCGCCCATCGAGAAAAGGTGCGAGAAGCCGATGCCCTGGGCGGCACCCCAGTCGGCGAGTCCCGCCAACACCGCACCCGACTGCGCGATCGCTGCCAGCCGCCCGCCCTTCAGGTGCCCGGGGCCAAAGCTTGCGTTGAGCGCGAGCTTGGGCGCGGCGTAGCCGATGCAGTTGGGCCCGACGATGCGCAGCAAGTAGGGCTGGGCGGCGCGCAACAGACGCTGGCGCCAGCGTGCATTGACTTGCGCAGCATCGCTGCCCGTGCCGGGCCCCGCCGAGATGATCACGGCGACCCTGGTGCCGCGCTGGCCGAGATCGACAAGCAGCGCCGGCACGGACTCGGCTGGCGTCATGATCACGGCGAGGTCGGGTGGGCTCGGCAGCTCCGACAAGGTGCGCAGCAGAGGACGGCCAGCGATCGAGCCGCCCTTGCGGTTGACCAGATGGATCTCGCCCTTGAAGCCGTCGGCCAGCATGTTCTTCGTCACCGCCGCGCCGACCGAGCCGGCGCGCTCGCTGGCGCCGATCAGCACCACGGACTTGGGCGCCATCAGCCGGTCGAGGTTTCGAATGGACATGGCGCTAGAAGAGCGCCGGTCCGTTCATCAACACAAGGCCCGAAACGATGACAAAAGCTGCCGCGACCCTGCGCAAACCAAAGGGCTCGCCGAGCAGCAAAGTGCCCATCAAAGCGCCAAACAGGACGGAGGTCTCGCGCAGTGCCGCGACGTGGGCCATCGGGCCGAGCACCAGGGCATAGATCGCGATGCCGTAGCCGACATTGGCGATCACGCCGCCGACCGCGCCCCGCCACCAGTTGCGCCGCAGGTGCGACAGGATCGTCCCGGGACGCATGACCGCCGCGAACACCAGGAGCCATGGTCCTTCGAGCACGCACAGCCAGGCGATGTAGGCGAGCCGATGCTCGAAGTCAGGGCCGGCCGCCCGAACGCCCATGCCGTCGGCGATGATGTAGGCAGCGATGGTGAAACCGGTCAGCACGGCGAACAGCGTGGCCAGGCCATGGCGGTTGGTGGCGTGCGGCGAACGCTTCAGCGGAATGGCGAGCGCGATCAGTCCGAAGCTAAGTAACAAGACGCCGGCGATGTCCTGCGCCCTGAGGTGCTCGCCGATCAGCTGACCGGACACCAGCGCGACCAACAGCGGCCCCAGCCCCCGCGCAATCGGATAGGTGTGGCTGAGGTCGCCATACGAATAGGCCTGCAGCAGAAAGGTATAATAGGCCACGTGCACGATCACCGAGATCGCCAGGAACCGCCACGCTTCCGGATAGATCCAGGGCAGGAAAGGCACGGCGCACAGGCCCATCAGGGTGCCCGTCGTCATGATCACGCCGAACGTCGCCAGCCGGTCCGAGCGATCGGCCTTCAGGAGCGCGTTCCACGATGCATGCATGAGGGCTGCCGCGAGCAGCAGCCCGACGATCAGGGGAGAGACGACCATCGGCCTGCTTCAGCGTGCCTTGTAGTCGAAGTATTTGGCCGTCAGCCGGACATGCACGGTGTCGCCGCTTATCCGCGCATCCTCGTCGGCGCGGATCAGCACCGGGAACCAGTATTTGTCGTCCACGGCTGCCCGCGTGACGTCAAAGCGCATCGGGGCGATCGGCGAGGCGCTGGTCCGGCCGCAGACGTGGATGATGGCGTTGTCGCGCCCCCGCACCCACACCCGCCCCTCGAAGCCGCGAATGTCGGCCGACTGGTTGCGCGGCATGATGTCGAACACGGCGGCGTTTATGTCACCGACCTGCTGGCGGCCCCCGTAAACGATGTCGTTGTCCGACACCTTGGGAGCAGTGAGCACGAAGGCCTCGCGCAGGCTGTCGAGCTCCCGGTCGGTAATCCTGAGACGGGTGAGCGTGTTCACCGGCCCTTCGGTCACGGTCTCGCGACGCTGGCCCTTGTCGTCGAAGTCGACCGTCGAGCTTCGGCGGTATTCACCGTCGACCGTATCGCCGAGCAGCGTCTGGACGCTGACCTCGAGCTTGTAGCCGTAGTTGGCGGAGGCCTTGGCGAACACCTCCTCGTTGGTCGCGACTTCCTTGATGAAGTCCTGCGCAGACATGCGCGACTGGGCCTCGCGCTCGATGATTTCCATGCCTTCCGTGCACTTGATCTCTGCAGCGGCCGGAAACGCCGCCAGCAGGACAAAAAGGAAGAGGACGAAACGCGGCATCAAACGATTTCCCAGCTTTCTCCGTACACCACGGCCCCTGTGCCCGCCAGAGCGG
>CAZHQA010000021.1:0-3836 GCA_964533955.1 uncultured Reyranella sp.
GCAGCGTGTCCTGGTTCTTATCCTCAGCGTGGCGCTGATCATCGGCGGCGTCTTCGCCTACAGACAGCTGAACATCGAGGCCTATCCCGACCCGGTGCCGCCGCTGGTCGAGATCGTCACCCAGAATCCCGGCCAGTCGTCCGAGGAGATCGAGCGCTACATCACCATTCCGATCGAGGTGCAGATGGCCGGCCTGCCCTTTGTCAGCTCGGTACGCAGCATCTCGCTGGTCGGCCTGAGCGACGTGAAGGTGCAATTCACCTACGACATCAAATATCGCGAGGCCGCGCAGCTCGTGACCAACCGGCTGTCGCAGCTGCCGCCCCTGCCGAATGCCGCGCAGCCCATGCTGTCGCCGACCAGTCCGATCGGCGAGATCTTCCGCTACCGCGTGGTCGGCCCGCCGGGCTACACCGTGACCGACCTCAAGACCATTCAGGACTGGATCCTGCTGCGCCGCTTCAAGGCGGTGCCCGGCGTGGTCGACGTCACGAGCTGGGGCGGCAAGAGCAAGACCTACGACATCACCGTCGATCTCGATCGCCTTCTGACCTACGGCCTCACGCTGAAGCAGGTCATCGATGCGTTGAACGGCGCCAACATCAATGTCGGCGCCAACACGGTCAACCTCGGACCGCAATCGGCCGTCATTCGCAGCGTCGGCCAGATTCGCTCGATGGGCGATATCAATCGCACCATGGTGACGGTAAAGGACGGCTCGCCGGTGCTGGTCGCCGACATTGCCGATGTCACGGTCGGTTTCCAGCCCCGCCTGGGTGTCGCCGGCCACGACAACGACAATGACATCGTCGAAGGCATCGTCCTGATGCGCCGCGGCGCCGAGACGCTGCCGACGCTGAGCGGCGTCGAACGCGAGGTGAGGCGCATCAACAACTCGGACCTGCTGCCGCCGGGGGTGCGCATCGAACGGATCTACGATCGGCGCCTGCTGGTGGAGGTCACGACTTCCACCGTGCTGCACAACATGGTGATGGGCGTGACCCTGATCTTCCTGATCCAGTGGATGTTCCTCGGCGACCTGCGCAGCGCCCTGATCGTCGCCGCTACCATTCCGTTCGCCCTCCTGTTTGCCGTCGTCATCCTGGTGCTGGGCGGAGAATCGGCAAACTTGCTGTCGATGGGCGCGATCGACTTCGGCATCATCGTGGATGCCACGGTGATCATGGTCGAGAACATCTACCGGCATCTCGCCGAGGCGAGCGCCGGGCATCGACCATCGTCCGTCACGCCGCCGCGCGGCATGACCGGCAAGATCGCCATCATCTTCGAGGCTTCGGGCGAGGTCACCAAGGCGATCTTCTTCGC
The DNA here is from genome assembly GCA_964533955.1 of uncultured Reyranella sp. Classification (GTDB taxonomy): domain Bacteria; phylum Pseudomonadota; class Alphaproteobacteria; order Reyranellales; family Reyranellaceae; genus Reyranella. The sequence goes on from CAZHQA010000021.1 coordinate 1,327, forward strand.
CGCCACCATCATTATCGCGGGCTTCGTGCCGCTGTTCACCCTGTCGGGAGTCGAGGGCCACATCTTCGGGCCGATGGCCAAGACCTACGCCTACGCCCTGTCGGGCGGCCTGCTTGCCACCTTCACGGTGTCGCCGGCCTTGTCCGCGGTGCTGCTGCCCGAAAGGGTATCGGAGGTCGAGACGCTTGCAGTGCGCGTGCTGCGCCAGGCCTATCGACGGCTCTATCGCGCGGTGCTCGCACGGCGCGGCCTGACGCTCGCCGTGGCCGGCGGCCTCGCCGTCTGTGCAACCTTTGCCGCCAGCACCGTGGGGCTCGAATTCCTGCCCAAGCTCGAGGAGGGCAACATCTGGATGCGCGCGGCGCTGCCGCCGTCGGTCTCGCTCGACGAGGGCAACGGCTACGTCAATCGCATGCGCCTGCTGCTGCACGGCTTTCCCGAAGTCGACACCGTGGTCTCGCAGCACGGTCGTCCCGACGACGGCACCGATCCGGATGGCTTCTCGAATGGCGAATTCTTCGTGCCGCTCAAGCCGATCGAGCGATGGCGCAAGGGGTTGGACAAGCAGGGCCTGGTCTCGGAAATGGCCGATGCACTGCGCAATGGCTTTCCCGGCGTCAACTTCGCCTTCTCGCAATACATCCAGGACAATGTGCAGGAGGCGGCGTCCGGCATCGACGCGGAAAACGCCATCAAAATCAGCGGTTCCGATCTCGCAACGCTGCAGAAGATCGCCACCGAGATCCGGCGCGTCCTCGAGCAGGTGCGCGGCGTCACCGACGTCACCTTGCCTCCTTTGCTCGGCCAGCCCACGATCCGCATCGACATCGATCGCGAGCGAGCCGCCCGCTACAACCTCTCGCCCGGAGACATCAACACCACCATCCAGGCAGCAGTCGGCGGCCAGGTCGCCGGCGACCTCTACGAAACCGGTAGCGATCGCCACTTCCCCATGCTGGTCCGGCTGGCGCCGCAATACCGCCAGAACATGCAGGCCCTGCGGCGCATCACGATCGGCGCGCCAAGCCCGTCGGGCGGGGTCGTGCAGGTGCCGCTGGCCGAGGTCGCCACGATCGGCTTGGCCAGCGGTGCCTTCTACATTTATCGCGAGCAGCAGGAGCGCTTCATCCCGGTGAAGTTTTCCGTGCGCGGGCGAGATCTGGGGAGCGCCGTGCTGGAGGCCCAGGAGAAAGTACAGGAGAAGGTCGCGCTGCCCGGCGGCTATCGGCTCGAATGGGCGGGCGACTTCGCCAATCTCCAGAGCGCCATCGAGCGGCTGTCGATCGCCGTGCCGATCGCAATCGCCCTGATCCTTCTGCTGCTCTACGTCAGCTTCGGCAGTCTGCGCGACACTCTGCTGGCCGGCAGCGCGATCCCTCTGGCCCTGATCGGCGGCATCCTGGCGTTGTGGCTCGATGGCATGCCGTTCAGCATTTCCGCCGCCATCGGCTTCGTCGCCCTGTTCGGCATCGCCGCGATGAACGGCATCATGGTTCTGGGCTGCTTCAATCGCCTCATCGAGGCCGGCACGGAACGCGAAGAAGCCCTGCGACGCACCTGTGAGCTGCAGATGCGGCCGGTGCTGATGACCTGCATTGCCGCCTGCGTCGGTCTCTTGCCGGCCGCATTCTCGACGGCGATCGGCAGCCAGGTGCAGCGGCCGCTCGCCATCGTCGTGGTGGGTGGCATGCTGGTGGCGCCGCTGATGTTCCTCACCGTGCTGCCTGCAGCGATCGGCAGCTTCTCACGGCGGCGCGTCCCGGTTACATCTGACGCGTGAGTTCTGACGACGACTTCATCGATCTCGGCGACCGGACGTTGCGCTGTCGACGGCTCGCGCCGCAGCGCAGCGACGGGCTCGAGCGCACCACGCTCGTGTTACTGCACGAGGGGCTGGGCTGCATCGAGATGTGGCGCGAGTTTCCGCAAAAGCTGTGCGACGCCACGATGTGCGCCGGCCTGGTCTACGACCGGACTGCCTACGGGAGATCGAGTCCGTGGCCGTCCGATCCCGGCGTCCGCTACATGGAACTCGAGGCCGACCAGGTGCTGCCGAAGCTGCTCGCCACCCTCGGTATCGCCGACTGCGTCCTGGTCGGCCACAGCGATGGCGGCACGATCGCCCTGAACTACGCCGCCCGCGATCCCGAGGCGCTGCGCGCGGTGGTTACGCTGGCGGCGCACGCGATCAACGAGCCGGTCTGCCGCGAGAGCATCGTCAAGGCGCGCGAGGCATTCGCATCCGGCGACCTCCGCCAGCGTCTGGCGAAGTATCACGGCAGCAACGTCGACAAGGCCTTTCATCTTTGGGCGGACGCCTGGGTTGCCCCGGGTTTCGAGCCGATGGATGCGGACGGTCGGCTGCCTGGCGTCCAGGTGCCCGTGCAGGCGATCCAGGGCGAGGACGACGAATACGGCACCGAACTGCAGCTCGGCATCATCGCCGGCAAGGTCGGCGGCTATTGTGAGACCCGGCTGGTGCCGGGCTGCGGACACAGTCCGCACCTGCA
>CAZHQA010000021.1:3936-14163 GCA_964533955.1 uncultured Reyranella sp.
GTCGGACAGCGTGCCTGGGCAAGCTGCAACTGCTCGCGGGCGCGCTGCTTGTCGCCGCGCCGCTCGGCTTCCATGCCCATGAAGAACGCAGCCGGGCATTTGCCGTTGGTGCGCTTGGCGGTCTCGTCGGATTCCGCGGCGACCTCGAGTTCGCCCGCCGGCAGCTTGCCGATCAGGAATTTGGCGATCGGCCCGGGCCACACGTACAGATTTTCATTGCCGATGTCGCGATTGAGCACGGCGCGCGCATCCTGCTTGCTGTGGATCTGCGCGGCGTAGCGCCACAGCAGGCTGCCGAGCTTCGCCTTCATCTCGTTCACGCCGGCCACCGAGGAATCGAAATCGTCGGCCGCCTGCTGGAAGTTGCCGAGGTCGAAGTTGGCCTGGCCGCGATTGAACAGAGCCAAACGTCGATCGACCGGCCCCCTGGCGGCCGCAACGGCGCCATCAAGAATGCCCTGGGCGCGGCGAAAATCGGCGATCTGCATGTAGACCTGTGCCTGCGCGACGAGGAGCCACGGATCGTTCGGCTTGCGCTGCAGGGCAAAATCGAGCGTGCGCAGCGCGGCGGCGCGGTCGCCTCCCCCTGCCAGACCAGGGATGGTTCCCCACATCGTGATTGGCCATGCCTCCGGCAGGACCTTGCCCATTTCGACGATGTCTTTCTGGCTGTCGGCGTCGCGCCCGGCACGACTCAGCAAAAAGGCGCGAATGCTGAGATAGAACGAACGGTTGGTGGCGGGCAGCTGCGGCACGGCCAGGTACTTGTTGAGCTGCTCGAGCGACGCATCGCGCGGCACCGCCGGGCTCGCCGTCCCGGCCTGTCCCCCGCCGCCGAGCTGGCGTACCGCAGGGTCCCAGTCGGCACCGCCCTGCATCTGCGCTGAAGCGGCCCCGCAGGCGGCCGTGGCCACTGCAAAAGTCGCGAAGAAACGCCAGATTTTGCGCCGCATCCAGACAATCTGGCACACCGCATGGCGGCCTGCATCCGTCGATTGCCTGTCCCGTTCCAGGCCCCTATTTTGCCTTCCCGACCGCATTTCCGATGGCAGGAGTACCGACGATGGCAGCCGCCCACCCCAACAGCTTCAAGGCCCGCAAATCGCTCAAGGCCGGTGGCAAGAGCTACACCTATTTCAGCCTCGCTGCGGTCGAGAAGGAAGTCGGCGACCTCTCGCGCCTGCCCTTCTCGCTCCGCATCCTGATGGAAAACCTGGTCCGTCACGAGGACGGCACGACGGTCAAGAAGGCCGACATCGCCGCCTTCGCCGGCTGGGTCAAGAACGGCGGCAAATCGACCAAGGAGATAAATTTTCGCCCGGCGCGCGTCCTGATGCAGGACTTCACCGGCGTGCCGGCCGTGGTCGACCTCGCTGCCATGCGAGACGCCATGGGCAAGCTCGGCGGCGACGCCAAGAAGATCAATCCGTTGGTGCCGGTCGATCTCGTCATCGACCATTCGGTCATCGTCGACAACTTCGGCAACAAGTCGGCGTTCGGCGCGAACGTGAAGCTCGAGTACGAGCGCAACCTCGAGCGCTATCAGTTCCTGCGCTGGGGCCAGATGGCGTTCGACAATTTCCGTGTGGTGCCGCCGGGCACCGGCATCTGCCACCAGGTGAACCTCGAGTTCCTCTCCCAGGTCGTGTTCCAGCAGAAGAACGGCAAGGAGACGGTTCTCTATCCCGACACGCTGGTCGGCACCGATAGCCACACCACCATGGTGAACGGACTGGCGGTGCTGGGCTGGGGTGTCGGCGGCATCGAAGCCGAAGCGGCGATGCTGGGCCAGGCCCAACCCATGGTCATTCCCGACGTCATCGGCTTCAAGTTGACCGGCAAGCTGAAGGAAGGCGCCACCGCCACCGACCTGGTACTCACGGTCACCCAGATGCTGCGCAAGAAAGGCGTGGTCAACAAGTTCGTCGAGTTCTACGGCGAGGGCCTCGACGATCTGCCGCTCGCCAATCGCGCCACCATCGCCAACATGGCGCCGGAGTACGGCGCGACCTGCGGCTTCTTCCCGATCGACAAGATCGCACTGGACTATCTCGCCACCACCAACCGCGGCAAGAGCGCCAAGATCGTCGAGGCCTATGCCAAGAAGCAGGGCCTGTGGCGTTCCAGGAAATCGCCGGAGCCGGTCTTCACCGATACGCTCTCCCTCGACCTCGGCGATGTCGAGCCGAGCCTCGCCGGGCCCAAGCGGCCGCAGGACCGCGTGCCGCTCAGCCAGGCGAGCCAGCAGTTCGTCGCCAACATGGAGAAGGAGTTCGACCGTCGCGATGACGGCAAGCGGGTGAAATGCGAGGGCACGGACTACGACCTCGGCCATGGCGACGTGGTGATCGCCCCGATCACCTCCTGCACCAACACGTCGAACCCCTACGTCATGCTGGGCGCCGGCCTGATCGCCCGCAACGCCGTCAAGCACGGGCTGAAGGTCAAACCCTGGGTCAAGACCTCGCTCGCTCCGGGCTCGCAGGTCGTCACCGAGTATCTCGTGGCGTCCGGCCTGCAGAAGGACCTCGACAAGATCGGCTACAACCTCGTGGGCTACGGCTGCACCTCGTGCATCGGCAATTCGGGCCCGCTGCCCGACCCGGTCACCAAGGCCATCAACGATGGCGATCTCGTGGTCTGTGCGGTCCTCTCGGGCAATCGCAACTTCGAGGGCCGGGTCAATCCGCTGACCCGCGCCAACTACCTCGCTTCGCCGATGCTGGTCGTGACCTACGCGCTCGCGGGCTCGATGAAGATCGACATCACGAAGGATCCGATCGGCATCGGCAAGGGCGGCAAGCCGGTGTACCTGAAGGACCTCTGGCCCTCCAACAAGGAGCTGCAGGCGCTGGTCGACAAGTTCGTGACCGCCAAGGCTTTCAAGAAGCGCTACTCCGACGTCTTCAAGGGCGACAAGTTCTGGCGTTCGATCAAGGTCAAGCCGACCCTGACGTACAAGTGGGACGACAAGTCGACCTACGTGCGCAATCCGCCCTACTTCGACGGCATGGGAAAGACGCCGGCGGCGATCGGCAACATCGCCGGAGCCCGCCCGCTCGGCCAGTTCGGCGATTCGATCACCACCGACCACATCTCGCCGGCCGGTTCGATCAAGAAGGACAGCCCGGCGGGCGCCTATCTGCTCGAGCACGGCGTAGAGTCCAAGGACTTCAACCAGTACGGCACGCGGCGCGGCAATCACGAGGTCATGATGCGCGGCACATTCGCCAACATCCGCCTCAAGAACGAGATGGTGCCGGGCATCGAGGGCGGCTTTTCGCACGACTACCGCTCAGACGAGCCCGTGCCGATCTATGATGTGGCCATGCGCTACAAGAAGGAGCACACGCCGCAGATCCTGATCGCCGGCAAGGAGTACGGCACCGGCTCGTCGCGCGATTGGGCCGCCAAGGGCGTCAACCTCCTCGGCGTGAAGGCCGTGGTGTGCGAGACCTTCGAGCGCATCCATCGCTCCAACCTGGTGGGCATGGGCGTACTGCCGCTGCAGTTCAAGGACGGCATGACGCGCAAGACGCTCAGGCTGAGCGGCCACGAGACATTCGACGTCGGCGGCATCGAGGGCGGCCTCAAGGTCGGCATGGATGTGCCGCTCACCATTCACCGCCGCGACGGCACCAGCGAGACCGTGACCCTGACCTGCCGCATCGATACCGCCGAGGAGGTCGAGTACTTCAAGAACGGCGGCGTGCTGCAATACGTGCTGCGCAACCTCGCCCACGCGGCCTGAGCAGGGGCGAGCGCAGGACCATGGCGACGGGGCCCAGAGCGGCGGGACTCGTCGGCCACTTCGTCGCCATGGCCTGCAACAACGCCTGGGCCAATCATCGGCTGCTCACGGCCTGCGAAGCTCTGACGCCGGAGGAATTCGCGGCACCCCGCATCGGCTTCTTCCCCTCGCTGCGTCTTACCTTCAATCATATCCTCGACGTCGATCTCTACTACGTCACCGCCCTGGAAGGCGGCGATGCGCTGGCCCGCTACGACGCCGCCGATTCGGATTTCGCCGATGCCCGCTCGTTGCGCCCGGTGCAGACCGCGACCGACAAGCGCCTGATCTCCTTCTGCGAGCGCCAGACGGGCGAGTCGCTGGCCGACTCCTGCGTCCTGCCGCGACCCAACCGCGAACCGCCCCCCCCGCCGGTCGCTGCCGTGCTGGAGCACCTCTTCCAGCATCAGATCCACCATCGCGGCCAGGCGCACGCCATGTTGGCAGGGACGCGGGTCGAACCGCCGCAGCTCGACGAGTTCTTTCTCGCCGGCGAGCAGCACCTGCGGCGCGATGAACTGCGCGCCTTGGGCCTGCCCGAAGTCTGATGCGGCCGCGCCCCTCCTTCGCCGGCGCCGCCATCGAGGTGAGCGACCTCGGGCGATCGATCGCCTTCCACCGCCTGTGGCTGCCCATGCTGGGCTTCCATCGCGTGTGGGCGAGTCCTGACCGCGTGATGTGGTCGCGCGGCTACGATCACTTCGTGATGCGACAGGCCAAGGACGGCGTGAGCTACGGGCCCGGCGCGCTGTGGCTCGCCGTTTCCGCCGAGAGCCGCGCCCAGGTCGACCAGGTCTATGCCGAGCTCAAGGAGGCCGGCGCCGAGATCCTGCAGAAGCCGCAGGAGCTCGACTACTTCGCGCCCGGCTTCTACTCCGTCGGTTTCCGCGACCCCGACGGCGTGCCGATCGAGGTCGTGCACCGGTGGGACGAGCTGCCCGAGGTCGCCGACGCCGAACAGGTGCGTGTGCCCGGCCACGGCGTGACCCTGGGCGGCTACTTCTTCAAGCCGCAGGCCGGCACGGCGCCTTACCCCGCGTTGATCCTGCTGCACGGCTTTGCCGGCCACGCCCACAACATGGCGGGCCTGGCCCGTGCCGCCGCGAACAACGGCTACATAGCCCTGGCGCTCTCGCTTCGCGGATGGCTCGGCTCCGAAGGCGAGAACGACCAGGGCCTGCGCCAGCCGCTCGACGTGCTGGCGGCGATCGATTGGCTGGCAAGGCGACCCGCGGTCGACCCGACGCGATTGGCCCTGGTCGGCGCCTCGATGGGCGGCCAGGTGGCGTTGCTCGCCGCCGCCCACAAGCCGCCGGTACGGGCCGTTGCCGCATTCTTCGCGCCGACCGACCTGGCGCGCTGGCGCGAGGCCAATCCTCTGATCCGCGATTATCTCGACGATCTCTGCGGGCTCGAGGGCCTGCCGGTGCGCTCGCCGATCCTGAGGGTGGCCCAAATCGACGCGCCGGTGCTGCTGGTCCACGGCGATCGCGACGAGAACGTGCCGGTCGAGCAGACGCAGGCCATGAGCGCGGCGCTGCGCAGCCATGGCAAGGACGTCGAAGAGGTCATCGTTCCGGGCGCCACGCACTATTTCACCGAGCAGCAGAATGCCCAGGCGCGGCGCAAGCTGTTCGATTTCCTGCGTCGTCACCTCAATCGGAGCTAGCGTCCATGCGCGTGTCAGAAGCCATCAATTCCCGCCGCTCGATGCGGGTCTTCAAGCCGGATCCGGTGCCGCGCGAGGACATCGAATGGATCATCAGTACCGCCACGCGTGCGGCCTCCAACGGCAACCTGCAGCCGTGGAAGCTCTACGTCACCACCGGCGAGGCGCGAAAACGGCTGTCGGCGTCGATCCTGAAGGCGATGGATACGGGCGATAACGGGCCGGGCGCCGAATACAACGTCTATCCGAAGGAATTCACGTCGCTCTACGACGCGCGCCGCAAGCTGGTCGGCAAGCAACTCTACACGTTGCTCGGCGTACCGCGTGGCGACGCCGCCGGCATGCTGAAGCAGTTTCGCAAGAACTACGACTTCTTCGACGCGCCGGTCGGCATGATCCTGTGCGTCGAGCGGCGCATGGGCAACGGCCAGTGGATCGATTGCGGCATCTTCCTCGACCAGCTGATGCTGCTGGCCCGGGAAAAAGGGCTGCATACCTGTCCGCAGGCGGCGTTCAGCCGCTACCAGCACGTCGTGCGGCGCGAGCTCGGAATTCCCGACGATCAGGTCGTCATCTGCGGCCTGGCGCTGGGCAAGGCCGACCCCGACGCGGTGCCGAACAATCTCATCACCGAACGCGCCCCGATCGGCGACTTCGTGCACTGGTACACGGAGTAGCCGGCGGCCGGGCGGCATGCCTGCGCCATCGACGCCTTCGCCTCGGCGCGGCGCTTCGCGATAGTGGCCAAAGTCGAATTGCCGGAGCCCGGCGGCGCGCGCTAAAACGGCACAAAGCCACGCCAAAAAATGCATTCGGGAGGAATCCATGAGCGATGAGGTGATCGCCGTCAGCCCCGACTGGGCCAAGCGCGCCTATGTCGACGAGGCCAAGTACAAGGCCATGTACGAGGCCTCGGTCAACGACCCGGTCAAATTCTGGGCCGAGCACGGCAAGCGCGTCGACTGGATCAAGCCCTACAGCCCCGGTGCAGTGCGTGACGTCGACTACACCGGCGACGTTCGCATCCGCTGGTTCCACGACGGCGTGCTGAACGTCTCGGCCAATTGCGTGGACCGCCATCTCGCGCGGCGCGCCGACCAGGTTGCCATCATCTGGGAAGGCGACGACCCGTCGAAGTCGAAGAAGATCACATACCGCGAGCTGCACGCCGAAGTGTGCCGGATGGCCAATGCGCTCAAGGAGCTGGGCGTCAAGAAGGGCGATCGCGTCACCATCTACCTGCCGATGATCCCCGAAGCCGCCTACGCCATGCTGGCCTGCGCGCGGATCGGCGCCATCCATTCGGTGGTGTTCGGCGGCTTCTCGCCCGACAGCCTCGCCAACCGCATTGTCGACTGCGAGTCGAGCATCGTCATCACCGCCGACGAAGGGCTGCGCGGCGGCAAGCCGGTGCCGCTCAAGGTCAATACCGATGAAGCGCTCAAGAAGGCGCCGGGCGTCAAGAAGGTGCTGGTCGTCAGGCACACCGGCGGCAAGGTCGGTTGGGACGCCGGTCGCGACGTGTGGTGGCACGAGATCGCGGCCAAGGTTAAGGCCGATTGCCAGCCCGAGCCGATGGGCGCGGAGGATCCGCTGTTCATCCTCTACACCTCGGGCTCGACCGGTAAACCCAAGGGCGTGCTGCACACGACGGGCGGCTACCTGGTGTTCGCCTCGATGACGCACCAGTACGTCTTCGACTACCACGATGGCGACATCTATTGGTGCACGGCCGACGTCGGCTGGGTGACCGGCCACAGCTACATCCTCTACGGCCCCCTCGCCAATGGCGCCACCACACTGATGTTCGAGGGCGTGCCCAACTATCCCGATTCGAGCCGCTTCTGGCAGATCATCGACAAGCATCAGGTCAACATCTTCTACACCGCCCCCACCGCCATCCGCGCCCTGATGCGCGAAGGCGAGGCGCCGGTGAAGAAGGCGACGCGCAAGAGCCTGCGGCTGCTCGGCTCGGTCGGCGAGCCGATCAATCCGGAAGCCTGGCTCTGGTACTACCGCGTGGTCGGCGACAGCCGCTGCCCGATCGTCGATACGTGGTGGCAGACCGAGACGGGCGGCATCCTGATCACGCCGCTGCCGGGCGCGACCAAGCTCAAGCCGGGCTCGGCGACGCGGGCGTTCTTCGGCGTGTCGCCGGTCATGGTCGACGCCGCGGGCGATGTCCTGCAGGGGCCGTGCACCGGCAATCTCTGCCTGATCAACTCATGGCCCGGCCAGATGCGCACGGTTTACGGCGACCACCAGCGCTTCATCGAGACCTACTTCAAGACCTATCCCGGCAAGTATTTCACCGGCGACGGCGCACGACGCGACGAAGACGGCTACTACTGGATCACCGGCCGGGTCGACGACGTCATCAATGTCTCGGGCCATCGCATCGGCACGGCCGAGGTCGAGAGCGCGCTGGTCGCGAACACCAAGGTCGCCGAGGCCGCAGTCGTCGGTTTCCCGCACGACATCAAGGGCCAGGGTATCTACGCCTATGTGACGCTGAAGGCCGGCCAGCAATCCTCCGACGACCTGCGCAAGGAACTCGTTGCCTGGGTGCGCAAGGAGATCGGCCCGATCGCCACTCCCGACGTCATTCAGTGGGCGCCCGGGCTGCCCAAGACCCGCTCGGGCAAGATCATGCGCCGCATCCTGCGCAAGATCGCCGAGAACGACTTCAGCAACCTTGGAGACACGTCCACGCTCGCCGATCCGGCGGTGGTCGACGATCTGGTGAAACACCGGGCCAAGTAAGGAGAAAGAGCAATTCCATGGGGGCCAACCCGACGATTCTCGAACTCGCCGCAGAACTGGCCGCCGGCCGCACCACTTCCCGGACGCTCACCGAGGCCGCCTTGGCCCGAATAGACGATCCCAAGGGCGAGGGCGGGCGTGCCTTCGTCAGGGTCTACAGGACCCAGGCGCTGGCCGCGGCCGATGCCAGCGACGCCCTGCGCAAGGCGGGCGTCGTGCCGTCTCCGCTCGCCGGCCTTCCGGTCTCGATCAAGAACCTGTGCGACGTGGCGGGTGAGACCACGCTGGCCGGATCCAAGGCGCTCGACGATGCGCCGCCCGCCAAGCGGGACGCGCCGGTCGTGGCGCGCCTGCGCGCCGCGGGCGCGGTGATCGTCGGCAGCACCAACATGAGCGAGTTCGCCTTTTCCGGCGTCGGCGCCAACCCGCACTACGGGACGCCCGGCAATCCCGCCGATCGCAAGCGCGTCCCGGGGGGCTCGTCGTCCGGCGCGGCCGTCTCGGTCGGCGACCGGATGGCAGTGGCGGCCCTTGGCACCGACACTGGCGGCTCGGTGCGCATCCCATCGGCGGTGTGCGGCCTGACGGGCTTCAAGCCCACGGCGCGGCGCGTGCCGATCGACGGCGTCGTTCCGCTCTCGACGTCGCTCGATTCCATCGGCCCCCTCGCCAACTCCGTCGAATGCTGCGCCATCGTCGACGCGGTGTTTGCCGGCGAGCCGATTGCCGTGCCTGAGGCCGCGCCGCTGGCAGGGCTGCGCCTCGGCATTCCCCGGCAGTTCGTCATGAGCGAGCTCGATGGCCTGGTCGCCAGGGCCTTCGAACGGGCATGCAAGGCGCTTGGCGCCAAGGGGGCGAAGGTCGAGGAGATCGACCTGCCGCAGCTCGACGAGCTTCCGGCGATCAACGCCAAGGGCGGGTTCGCCGCCTCCGAGGCCTATGCCTGGCATCAGAAGCTGATCGCGCGGCGCGGCAACGTCTACGACCCCTTCGTTCATCCCCGCATCATGCGCGGCAGGGAGATGAGCGCGGCCGATTATATCGACCTGCTGCACGCCCGCGCCGACCTGCAGAAGCGGGCCTCGACGGTGACCCGGAACTACGACGCGGTCATCATGCCGACCTGCGCCATCCCCGCGCCAACCATGGACGAAGTGTCGACACCGGAGGGATTCACCCGCAAGAACATGCTGCTGTTGCGCAACACCTCCGTCGGCAATTTCCTCGACCGCTGCGCCATCAGCCTGCCCTGCCACGCGGGCGGTGAATTGCCGGTCGGCTTCATGCTGATGGGCGAAGCGATGGCCGACATGCGTCTGCTCGCCATGGCTCGGTCGATCGCCCCGGTGGTGAAGGCGAACTGATCGACCTCAAGGGCGCTGCGCGTCGCGTCGGCGTTCCGTCACTGGTATCTGGGATCGTCGGGCCGGCGCATGCGCCAGACATTGTCCGTGGTGGTGTATTCGCTGTAGCCCAGGCGAGCGACCGGCTTGAAGGCCAGCGTGTCGACCCGGCCGTCCTTCAGGATCGCGTCGTCGATATGCACGCCCACAACCTGCCCGAACACGACCGCGGCGCGCTTGTCCTCATGGCCAGGTTCGACCGGCAGTTCGACGGTCTTCCAGTATCTGCATTCCAGCGCCACAGGCGATTCCTTCACCCGCGGCGGCTTGACGAGCCGGCAGGGCGCCGCCGTCAATGCGGCGAGCTTCATCTCGTCGACGCCGTAGGCCACCATCGCGGTGGTGACGTTCATCTTCTCCGACAGCGTGCCCGCCACCACGTTGACCACGAATTCGCCGGTCTCCTCGGCATTCATGCGGCTGTGCTTGGTCGGCGTGTCACCGTAGGTCCCGGTGATGGCGAAGTAGACCATCGGCGGATGCTCGCTGACACCGTTGTAGAAGCTGTAGGGCGCGAGGTTGACCCTTCCCTGACCGTCGATGGTCGAGATCCAGCCGATCGGCCGCGGCACGATCAGCGATTTCAGCGGATCCTGCGGCAG